>NZ_CP077639.1:212500-557500 GCF_019056395.1 Terribacillus sp. DMT04 | reverse complement strand
AGACTCGTTATAAAAACGATGACCCGTACGGGATTCGAACCCGTGTTACCGCCGTGAAAGGGCGGTGTCTTAACCGCTTGACCAACGGGCCATTTTAGATGGCGGAGAAGGAGGGATTTGAACCCTCGCGCCGCTTACACGACCTACACCCTTAGCAGGGGCGCCTCTTCAGCCACTTGAGTACTTCTCCACTGGCTCCACAGGCAGGATTCGAACCTGCGACCGATCGGTTAACAGCCGATAGCTCTACCACTGAGCTACTGTGGAATAATGTTCATCACTTGGTGACGACTCTATGTATTTTACAACATCTTTTAGCAACTGTCAACTGCTTTTTGCAATTTATTTTTCGTTGCCGTTCGTCATATTTCGTTGCCGTTCGTCGACGGCTTAATAAATTTATCATGTATTAACGAAGACGTCAACACTTTTCGCTAACTTTTTTACTCTTTTTCTTATTAAGCCTCTGTAAGCCCCATTTTATCAGCATTTTTAAGCTTTCCGCCGCACTTGCCACATCCATATTTACGTAGGTTAACGGCCTTCTTCCGTTTATAAACGTGCCCGCATTTTGAACATATATACGTATGCAGCTGCTTTTCTTTCACAGATGGCAGCATGCTGCAAAAGCGCGGCGACTTTGTTTTCTTAAGTAGTTCACGGAATTCTGAATCCCGGTGCCCGTATCCCTTTCCTTCTATATGAAGATGATAATGACAGAGTTCGTGCTTAATTATCCCGATTGTTTCTTCCTGCCCCAGTTCTGCCAAATACTTAGGATTGATTTCAATAATTCGAGTACCTGGCAAATACCTGCCTCCGGTCGTTCGCAGACGATTATTATATCTAGCTGTATCTGTAAATGGTTTATGGAACCAATCTGCGGAAATCTCTTCTACAACTTGCTGGAGATTTTGCATCGTTATTTCTCTCAATGTTCCTGCACCTCCTGTTGCTGTTCTGCATATGATGCTGCAGACATTCATTTTTCCCTACATCTATGGGCTGCAGGAGGTAAAAGAATGCCTAATTGGTTAAAAAACCAGCTATCCCAAGCCTTCTTAACGAAAAACGTAAACCAATTGAAAGTGTTGAACCAATGCTGGTTCTTCTATAAAAGAAAACAGCAATCCAACGACGGATAAAGCCTCTGCCCTGCTCAGGACAGAGGCTTTTCCCTGTTGCTGTTACTTCACCATTGTAAGAGCAATCCGCTGTTTGTCAATATCCACCTTATCAACCCAAACAGTAACGACATCCCCTACCGATGCAATATCCATTGGATGTTTTACAAATTTATTCGACATTTTAGAAATATGCACAAGTCCATCCTGTTTAACCCCTATATCCACGAATACACCAAAATCAACTACATTACGGACGGTACCTTGAAGTTCCATGCCTTCTTTCAAGTCTTCCATTGCTAGTACATCTTGTTTTAATAATGGCTGTGCCAAATCATCCCGCGGGTCTCTCCCCGGTTGATTGAGTGCTTGTACAATATCCTGCAATGTAAGTTCTCCGATTTGCAATTCTGCAGCAGTTTCTTCTACTTGAAGCTGCGAAAGCTTCTCTTGCAGCTGTTTACTTCCTATGTCCGTTACATCGGCATTGAGCCGTTTAAGCAGCTGTTTTGTAACGCTATAGCTCTCGGGGTGAATTGGCGTACGATCCAACGGTTCTTCTCCATCTAGTACACGAAGAAACCCGATGCTCTGTTCATATGTCTTACTTCCTAATCTAGGTATGGACTTCAGCTGCTTCCGAGAAGTAAACTTACCAACCTCATTACGCTGCTTCACCACATTAGCTGCTACTGTTTTACTAAAACCAGATACATACTGCAGCAGAGACTCTGAGGCTGTGTTCACGTTCACGCCGACTTGGTTTACTGCTGTTTCGACAACAAAGCCAAGAGAATCATTCAGCTTCTTTTGCCCTACATCATGCTGATACTGACCTACTCCGATTGATTTCGGATCAATCTTAACCAGTTCTGCCAGCGGATCTTGAATACGGCGTCCTATCGAGATGGCACTCCGCTCTTCCACTTGCAGTTCCGGAAATTCTTTTCTGGCTAATTCTGAGGCAGAATAAACACTTGCACCTGCTTCATTTACGATAATATAAGCAACATCACGTTTTGAATCCCGAATCACATCGGCTATAAACTGCTCTGTTTCACGAGAAGCTGTTCCATTTCCAACTGCAATTAACTGGACATCATATTTCTCCAGCATATGTTCAACAACGCGGCTAGCCCCTTTTATATCATGTTTGGGGGCTGTGGGATAAATGACGTTCTTCTCTAGCAGTTTTCCAGTCTCATCAATCACAGCCAGCTTACATCCTGTACGAAACGCTGGGTCAACCCCTAGTACAACCCGTCCTTTCAATGGAGGCTGCAGCAAAAGGTTTTTTAAGTTTTCAGAGAAGATTTTGATTGCCTGCTCTTCTGCTTTCTCGGAGAGCATCGTGCGTATTTCACGTTCTACAGACGGCTGAATCAGTCGTTTATAACTATCCTCGATTGCCATATGCAAAACGGATACAACGGAAGATGATGTTCGCTGTTTGATAATTTTACGTTTCAAATAGGCTAGGATGACATCAGCAGGCGGTTCCACCGTAACTCGTAAAATACCTTCCTTTTCGCCGCGGTTGACGGCCAATACCCGGTGAGATGCCATCTGACGTACCGGCTCTTGATATGCATAATACATTTCAAAAATGCCCTTCTCATCTTCTTCTGCTTTCTTTACCTTCGTAAGCAGAACACCTGCTTTTTCTGTTTTATCACGAATATAGTCACGGAATGCAGGCTGTTCGCTGATCCATTCTGCCATAATGTCATTGGCACCTTGCAGCACATCTTCCGCTGTATGTAATTCCTTTTCAGAATCCAGATATTCTCTAGCTTCTTCTTCTGGGCTCTCTATTGTCTGTTCATACAATGCTTTGGCAAGAGGCTCTAACCCTTTTTCTTTGGCAATGGTCGCCTTTGTACGTCGCTTCTGCTTGTATGGTCGATATAAATCTTCAATACGCTGCAGCTGCATAGCGGCATTGATATCATTTTTCAGGCTGTCTGTAAGCTTTCCTTGCTCTTCAATTAATCGAATAACTTCCGTCTTCCGTTGATGAAGCTGCTGGGCATATTCCCATTTATCTTGAATTGCTTTAATTTCTACTTCATCAAGTGCGCCTGTTTGTTCTTTTCGGTACCGGGCGATAAATGGTACCGTATTTCCCTCTTCCAGCAGATGAATAACTTGTTTAACAGATGATTGCTTGATTGCTGTTTCTTTTTCGACCCATAGGATGAGTCTGTCTTGTATGGTAGCTTCCAATTTTGCTCCTCCTGACTTCTAATATAACTATTGTAGCAGAATTGATGGTTAGATAAAAAAAGGATCAGCACCATGATGTGGCTGCTGATCCTATTCCGTATATTTCATCGCAATTAACGTGACGTCGTCTTTATGCGGTTTCTGTTTTGAACAAGCGAACATATCACGTATTTTTCTAACATCTTTTTCTTTGAAAAGATGATGTGTCAGTTCATTATCCGTAACACCGTCAGAGAACATGATGAATATCATCTCATCCTGCAGCAGCCCGCGAGAAACTTTGTATTTCCTCGGATAGCCGGCAAGGAATCCCTGGCTGGGAATACATCGCTCTCTTTTACCGCCTGTAACAGTCATAATTCCGATGTTACCAATCGAGGTGAAGGAGTATGTTTCCGAACGATAATCCACTTTCAAAATACCAAGAACGACGCCTCGTTTTCCTATTAACACTTCATTTGATTTTCTAATTAATTCATCAATACCGCTATGAACGTTGTCTCGAATGACATCGACGACTACCTGAGAGGACTCTTTAGCGAATTCTCCGCTGCCAAGTCCATCTGCCAGCACACAAATAAATTCATGCTCTGATTCATAGTAGAAGTAACTGTCCCCACAGTAATAGTTGCCTTTCTTAGGCTCTTGAAATGCAGATACATCCATATGCTGATAAGATTCACTCAAAATCGTCAGCACCTTCAGCTTGCAGAGCTTCCCGCAATTTCCGCAGTGCTCTCCGCTGAAGACGCGACACGTGCATCTGAGAAATACCGAGTCTTTCTCCTGTATCTTTTTGGCTCATATTTTCAAAGTATGTGCAGCGAAGAATTTCCTGCTCCCGTTCACTAAGGATTGGCAGTACTTTTTCTAACAGCATTCTGCGATCAATATCTTCATAGCCATTATCCTGAGAACCTACCAAATCAAGGATTGCTACTGTGCTACCATCTGAGTCGGCTTCAATCTTCCGATCAACAGACAATGCCTTATAGCTTTTCCCCATCTCCATCGTCTCTAGAATATCCTCTTCTGATACTTCCAGATAGGCAGCAATTTCTGCTACTGTCGGGGAATGTTGATTTGAAGTTGTCAATTCATCAATTGCTTTACGAATCTTCGGACCAAGCTCCTTGATACGGCGCGGAACATGAACACTCCAGGTTTTGTCCCTGATGAAACGCTTAATCTCCCCAATAATTGTAGGAATAGCGAATGATTCAAAGGACTTGCCGAATTCCGGGTTATAACGGCGGATTGCAGCAAGCAAACCGAGCATACCGACTTGAACCAAATCTTCATGAATCGAACTGTTTTTTGAATATTTTCGTGCTATGGATACAACGAGATCTTTGTATGTGAGTACGATTTTTTCTTGGATTTCTTCATCTGTGGGATTCTTTTGCAGATGATCTATCCATGTATAAACCTCATCCTCACGGTTATTGTGTGGTTGAGATTTGGTCGTCATCTAGCCCCACCTCATTTTCATGAAGGTATTTCGTCATGAGGACGATCACTCCGGAATCACTGTTGATTTCCACTTTGTCCATCAACGCATCAATCAGGAATAAACCGAATCCGCCCTCCCTTAGTTGTTCGATGGGTTCTGCGGCTTCATAAGGGCCAATGTTCTGCTTCACTTGATCTAAATTAAAGCTGCCGCCATGATCTGCAACCATCACTTCAAGCCGATTTTCATAAACACCGAAACCAATTGTAACTTCGCCATCTTCATCTTTTTCATAAGCATGGTTCACAGTGTTTGTTACAGCTTCAGATATCGCTACCTTCAGATCTTCAATATCTTCATAGGAAAAGCCCATCCGATTTGCGACACCTGAAGAAGTCAGACGAATCACACCAACATATTCTGGTTTTGCCGGTACTTTAATCTCGATAAAATCGAAAGATTCCATAATTAATAGCCACCTTGTACTGTTTTGTCAACATCGATCACATCGATTAAGCCTGTAATCTCGAACAAACGGTATACACGGTCTTGCAGCTGTACGAGCTTCAATTCACTGTTGTTCTCTTTTGTCGACTTTAATCCGCTCACGAATACGCCTAACCCAGTACTGTCCATATAATTCACTTGCTCCAAATTCACTTCCACTTTGTTGCCTTGTTTCTCAGTAAGCGATAAAAGTGTTTCTTTCAGTTTAGGAGCTGTATATGCATCTATTTCACCAGCTAAAAGAACAATTGATTTGTCTTCTTGTTCTTGCACGTCAACAGTTAAGTTCATCCTGTACCTCCTAATGGCTTGTTACCATTCCTATGTAATACCCGTTTGTTCTTCATTTAAACATCTTTTTTGATAATAATTAACGTAAAATCATCTCGAAGATGAAAATCTTGGAGTTTCTCGAAATGTCTGTACACGCTCTCCACCAGTTCCTGGGCCGGAAGATGGGAAAAGCTTTTGATTACTTCAAGCACTTCTTCACTTTCTATGAACCGATCACCCTGGCGGCATTCGGTAACACCATCGGTCAGCAAAATAATCATATCACCAGCATGAATCTCTCTTTCATACTGCCGATATTGTGCTGTATCTGTCACCCCAAGAACGACACCTTTTGCTCGAATTTCCTCAAATGTATCATCAGCAGCGTGATAATAAAAGCCTGGTTCATGACCGGCCGATGAATAGGAAATCGTGCTAGCAGCCGGATTGAAAAGGGCATAGAACATCGTGATAAACATACTTGGGTCGACGTTCCGTTCCACTACTCGGTTAAGGCTTTCTAATATTTCACTCGGATTTTTATGCTCTGAAGGAAAACTCTCCATCGCATACTTGATCATCGACATACATAGCGCAGCAGGAATACCCTTTCCGATTACATCTGCTACCGTTATGCCGACAGTACCATCTGTGTGATGAATAAAATGATGATAATCACCGTTCATCTGATTGGCTGGAACACTGACAACTCCAATGTCAAAGCCCTCTACGTCCGGCTTCACTGTCGATAGCAATGTGTTTTGCATACGAGCTGCCACAGAAATCTCTGATTTGATCTCAAGCTGTGATTCACGCAAGTCCTGGAATTCCTGCAGTGCCAAACCATAAGAAATCATAACCTCCAGCAAAAAACTCATCGAGTGCTGGATGTTCTCCGGAAGGTCTGGATAAATCCCTTCCAGCGCATTAATATGTGTGTTGATGATCTCCTCCAGCGATATATTATGCTGTATGGAGCGTTTACTAATTTGCTCTGCCTCGTACAAGGCAGACTCATCTTGTGTATCGATATATTGCTTTAGCAATTGCCGATAGTGAGACAGATCTAGTTTTAGCGCATCCATCTGGCATCATCCTCCTCTAACGAACCCATTTAACGACTCTGATCTCGGTCCCTTCGCCTTCTTTTGATGTGATATCAAATTCATCCATCAGCCGTTTTACACCTGGAAGACCTGCGCCCAGACCTCCAGACGTGGAGAAACCATCCTCCATGACCTGACTGATATCTTTTATACCGGGACCTGTATCAAGGGAGACAATGCAGATACCGCGCGATCCGACATTCTCTACCTCATCAAAACAGATTTTGCCGCTTCCGGCGTACAGGTAGATATTACGGGCAAGCTCCGAGATAGCTGTCGCAATACGTGCTTGGTCAACAATACCAAAGCCAAGCTTTTTCGAAAAATCGCGGCCAAACTGTCTTGCACCGACAATGTCCCATTCTTTCTGTATATTTACGCAGGTTCTGAAGTCCATGATCACTCCTCCAGTTCCTGGCGCAGTTTAATCAATCCTTGTTCTAAATCTAATGCTGTTGTTACCTCATTCAAATGGATTCCCAAGTCAATAAGTGTAACTGCTACAGCTGGCTGGATGCCTGTCAAAACGACTTTTGCCCCCATTAAATCTGACATCGTTACAACATCACCCAGTACTTTAGCGATGAAGGAATCAATAATATCCACAGAAGTCAAATCAATGACAACCCCTGTTGCACCGCTCTGGTGAATCTTATTGAGCAAGTCTTCCTGAAACTGGATGGCAGTTTGGTCATCCAAATCAATCTGAATGCTGATCAGCAGGTAATTGTGCAGCTTCAATATTGGAATTCTCACGATTGTTCACTCCTATCAAGCGAATCGATCAGCTCTTCTATCGTCTGTTCTTCGCTGTTTGTTTGTACGATCATCTGATTCGTCATTTCTAATGCTGCTGTGAAACCTTTACGCAAAGAGCTTTTCGTCGGGAACTTACTAAGATCTATTCCTAGGTTGACGATTGTCTGCGCGATCTCTGGACGAATACCTACCAAGATACAAGTAGATCCAACCAACCTGACTGCTTCTGCTGCTTGGATAATATGGTGCGCCACCATGGTATCGACGACAGGGACTCCGGTAATATCTATCAGCACAACTTCGGCATGATGCTTAATGACACCATCCAACAAGTTCTCCATAATAAATTTTGCACGTTCCGTATCAATTGTGCCGATAAGCGGCATAACCGTTATATTCTCCATGACAGGAATTAACGGAGCTGACAACTCCTGCAGAGCAACTCGCTGAAGCGAGACAGTATTCTCCCAGCTGCCGGAATATTCATTCACTAGCTGATTGATAATTGGATTGACGAGCTCGTCCACATTCCGCAGTACTTCCGGAACAGATACCTCCAGCTCTTCATGCTCAATGAGAAACTCTATCGCAACTCTTTTAAAAAGCTGCAAACCATCTGTTAAATAACTAAGCGGCCAGCCTAGATTGATTACACGCTCTGTAAAGCTGTCCAAATCAGAAGTTAAGCTCTCCTTTTCAACACTGCCGAATATAATATTAACGAATTCACGATTCGTATTTTCGAAAAGATCGTTTGAAATAGACGAATTTGTGACTTCCTTCTGCTTTTCCGCGACTTCTTCAAGCCACATATGAACTAGGTTGTTACTATTATCAACCAAGATCTCCTTCAGTTTCTTTGCCATCATGAAACCCCCGTATTGTAACGTTCACCTTGTAAAGGCTGTAATAGCCGCAGTCATTTGCTCAAGGTCACTTTAATCTACTAATAATCTAACACCTATAAGACCGCCTTGCCAACATGGCGCCTCTGTTTAGTATATACTATTTTCCAATATGACTGAAATCATATAAAAAAAAGCCCTTACGATTACCGTAAGGGCTGGTCCGCACCTAAAACTCTGTAAGGCCGAGACTTATTTCGAGAGCTCGATTAATATTCTCCATCATTTGCGTATCAAGCTGTGTTATTTTGTCTGTCAGTCGCTGCTTGTCGATTGTTCGGATCTGTTCCAGAAGAATGACGGAATCCCGTTCAAAACCATACTTCTTGGCATCAATCTCCACATGTGTCGGCAGCTTGGCTTTTTGGATTTGCGCTGTTATCGCCGCTACGATGACTGTCGGACTGAATCTGTTGCCGATGTCATTCTGCAGGACCAATACTGGGCGCACTCCCCCCTGTTCTGATCCCACTACCGGGGACAGGTCGGCGAAATATACTTCGCCTCTCTTTACGATCAAAGGCCTACACCCCGCTTACAAGGCGCTCTAACGTTACTTCTGCCTCCTCTTCAGCTTGGAAAGCTTCTGAAGCGATATTTAAGTTGATACGTGCCATTTCCATGTATCCTTTTTGCATGGTTTCACGGATATCTTTTCTTTCTTGCACGTATGATTTCGTTGCTTGATAGAAGAAATGATCGAGACTGTCGTTATTATTCTGCATTAAACCATCCACCTCATTTAGGAGTTTCTTAGGCAGCTTTACAACGATTTCTTGTAAGCCTTCGGACACAACCATACACCTCCACCAATTCGCTCGGGTCGTTTCTGTAAAAATCCACTCTCATCATACCACCCGAGCCCGCTATTTGCAAAGGACCCTCCGGTACTTTTTGATAAAAAAAACCTTTTTTAAACAAAAAGTATAAGAGAAAGGCTGTCTTCCTGCCGAAAATTAGAATGTTCTGCCAGTATACAGTGTATTTGTCACTTCTACAGTCTGACCGGCGTGTTTATAAACGCGCGGCATTCGCGCTCCAATAAGACATGGAACTTCGTAATTTATTGTTTCCACCCAGTCGGCTGCTTCGTCCATGCTGATACAAGCGCCTTGCTGCGTTCCGATCAGTACAACTTCCGTACCAACAGGGTACGCTCGATCGAGCTTCACCATACATTGATCCATACATACCCTTCCAACGATCGGCATCCGTTTACCATCTACAAGCACCTCAAAACCTTGCATTTTACGAATCCATCCATCTGCATAGCCTATAGGCAATGTACCGATCCATTCTGGTCCGTCTGTTTCATAGGTTGCACCATAGCTTACCGCTTCATGCGCTTCGAGCTGTTTCACATGTACAATTCGGCTGTGCAGCGAAAACGCTTGTCGGAGTGAAATAGGATGCTCTTCCTTTACGACCTTTGACGGATAAAGACCATACATCCCAATACCAAATCGGACATAATTCGACTCTTCGGCGGCAAAGCGCATGCTGGCTGCACTATTATCGGTATGAATAGTGATTGGGTCAATCCATACTTCCCTTAATGTTTCCAGCAATTCATCTAACTTGCTTCGTTGTCCTTCAAAGTAAGCCAAGTCTGCTTCGTCCGCTGTTGCAAAATGGGTAAAGACCCCCTCTAGATGGAATGATGGATCTTTTAGTAACGAGACAACGGAACGAATTTCTTCCGACGTGCGAAAACCAATCCTGCCCATTCCTGTATCCAGCTTCATATGGAGACGAAGCGTTTTTGCCAGTTGCTGTGTACGCACTTCTTCCAGCCAATCTTTTCGATAAAAGGTCAGTGTAATATCGTGATCTGCAGCGATTGCAGCATCTTCCGGCCGTGTTGCTCCCATTACGAGAATAGCGGCTTGAATTCCAGCTTGGCGCAGGTGAAGCGCCTCATCCAAGAAAGCGACTGCCAATGCTGATGCACCTGCATGTAGCGCTGCTTGTGCGATCTGTATATATCCGTGTCCATAGGCATTCGCTTTAACTACCGCATAAATTCCTTTGTCTTCTCCGATATGTTCTGCCAGTTGCTTTATATTATATTCAACATCATCAAGATTTATTTCTACCCAGGAATCTCGATAAAAATGGTCAATCTGCATTACATGTCATCTCCTAGAAAATTTACCTTTGTTTATTATATGTATTATAACAGGAAATTAAAAAAGCAGACGAATGTCGTCTGCTTCCTTCGTTATTTGATGGCTTGACCGCTTATAGAAGTAGCAACTTCCTGAATCTCTTCTCGTGTTAATTCTTCACTGGCAAGCATGTAATCGACACCATTTTGCGTCCAAGTTAAACTGGAGGAAGTAATAGCACCGACCGTAAACCCGAGACTGTAAGGCTCACCAGACGCAGGAATTGCCGCAGCCGCTACTGCATTAGACACATCTGCTGGTTCTTGAATCAATGTAAAGTTCTTCTCCCCTTCATATGTGAGGATGACACGTTCCTGTCCGTCCGCATTGACTTCCTTCTCTTCTGCAAGCGTAGCTCCTGCTGTTTCTGTCGGATAGAGGACAGTTAATCCTTGCTGCTCAGCTGGCGCTGCGGATGCTGGTGTACCGGATACAGAGCTTGTCATATTGTTTTCCAGCTCAAAATCCTTTGCTTCAAACTTCGGATCAAGCTTAAATGATGCAAAACTCACTTCTACCATTGGCTTTTTGTCTTTATCCAAAACTTTAACCAATTCTGGTGTGTACGTTTTCTTATTAAAGTAAACTTCCTGATACGGCAGCGTCGTATTGTTCTGGTACGTTGTCTTCGTACGGAAAATGTAGTGCTCTTCTGTCATCTCAAACGTCGCATTGCTATCTTTCAGCACATCTTGCACGAGGGATTGATACAAGTAAGGCTGACTGCTGTTATAAGGCCATTCGCTTTGAAATTTAAAGCTTTTTTTCATGGCCGGAGTAAGCACAAATACACCATCTTTATTTCGCAAAATCACTTGGCTGCCTTGTTCGTCTGTGCCATTTTTTAATAGGACACGGTAATTGTCATCTTTTTGATACCAAACATCAATTCCGTATGCTTGCTGTTCTTCTCCAGTGTTCAGCTTCATAGTGGCTTCTGCTTTGTAGCCTTTCATTTCAGCTGATGTTTCTTCCAGCTTTTTCACTACATCTTCCTGAGAGGCCTCGCCGCATCCGGCCAATAAAAGTAAAAAGGCAGCAAAGACGATCATACCAGCAAATTTCTTCATGGTCACACTCCTTTGTCAGCTATACAGCGAACAAAGAGAACATGCCACCGTTATAAGGAAATGTCACGAAAGACTTTGGCCAGCCCTTTCATCAGGTCTGTTGCCAAAAGATCTTGCTGCGAATGCGTATCTTCTACCAAGACATCCGCCGCTTTTCCATGGACATAGACACCGTTTGCAATAGCTTCCAGAGGATCTTCATGCTGCATGAGCATGGCTAGCAGGATACCGGAAAGAACATCACCGCTGCCGCCTTTCCCCAAACCAGGGTTGCCCGTTGTATTGACAAGCTGGGTGCCATCAGGTGCGGTAACGATTGTATACGTTCCCTTCAGCACGAGATAGACCTGATAGACAGTCGCAAATTTCCGGGCCAGTTCAAATGGCTGCTCAAGAAGCTCAGGCACTTTCATATCCAAGAGCATCGCCATTTCTCCAGGGTGCGGCGTTAAAATGGTCGGTGCTTGTCTATTCCGCAGGATCTCCAAGTCAGATTTAATATGATATAAGCCATCAGCATCTAACAGAACAGGAACCTCTGCTTGTTCCAGCACTCTTTTCGTAAGCGCTGCGGTATCTTCTCCTCTGCCCATCCCCATTCCGGCAACTACTGCATCGTATGGGCTCACATCTAAGCTCTCCGTATCCACTAGTACACCGTTTTCTCCAGCAAGGCTAGTAAATGTTGCTTCTGCCAAGTGAGATAGAACAGACGGAATGACCTGCGGAAGCGTGCCGACAGTAAGTAAACCTGCACCAGCCCGAAGCGCAGCCATGCTAGCCATAGTGACTGATCCCGGCATCTCTGTTCCTCCCCCAATGAGGAAGCCCTTCCCATTCGTCCCTTTATGAGAGAAAGACTGCCGAACAGGGAATGTCCGCTTCACGTCCTCTTTTGTCCATGTTCGTGCACCAGCTTGTCTGCCTAAGTAAGCAGCTGGCAGGCCAATGGATACCGTTTCCCACTTTCCATAAAACGGAGCCGTCTTCTGGATAAAAGCAGTAGGCTTTGGTGCTTCTATAATAAAGGTGTAATCTGCTTGTAAGGCTTCTTGAAAATCGGCTGCATCATCAGCTGGGACACCAGAAGGCAAGTCAACAGCTAAAACAAGGGCATCTGTACTGTTAACTGCTTGAATGGTTTCGGTATACGGACTGCGCAACTCACCCCGTACACCTAAGCCTAACATGGCATCAATAATAACATCAGCCGAATCTAATGAGGACTGAAATGTGTCTGCCTCCACATCCGCTACATGGCCGCCAAGCCGGTTATATAACTGCTGGCACAGTGCCGCATCTGCCGTTAAATTACGGCCGACTTGCACAGCCGTCACATCATACCCTTCATTTAAAAGCGTTCTAGCTACAACGTATCCATCGCCGCCATTATTGCCAGACCCACAGAGGACAAAAATTCGGTCCGTGGTTCCGATCAGCGGTTTCATTTTCTCAGCAATTGCCCGGCCAGCAGATTCCATTAAGATGCTGCCGCTAATTCCGATATCCTCCATCGCATAACGATCTACTTCGTACATTTCCTTTGCGGTGACAATATACACGCTGTTCCCTCCTACCCGCACTACAATTTATGAGACATGTCCAAGAAATATGCAGACAAGTCTATTTGTCTTGCGTGATGATTACTTGTGCTGCAGCATATGCATCTGAATGTGTAATTGATAAGAAAAAGTGTTCTCCCGCTTCTTGATCTGCTGCTTGCAGAACAGGCGCGCCGGCTTTGTTCGGTAAAACCTCAATATCTTGCAGACTAAGTCTTCCTAAGCCTGTTCCGCGTGCTTTTGCATAAGCTTCCTTTGCAGCGAAACGCCCTGCGGCGAATTCCGCTTTTCGTTTCTCGGACGTCAGTTTTTGATAGTGCGCTTTTTCTTGGTTTGTCAGTATCCTATCCAAAATCCGCTCATTGCGCTGGATTGCTTTTTCAATTCGTGCTAACTCTGTAATATCTAATCCGATACCCTTTATCACCGTCGGACAACCTCCTTTCGTACAGATTCTCTATCGTGTATTGTACCCTATATGTATAAAAGCAGGGAGAAAAGATATAAGATGTTATGACAAGCATTTTTTATTGTTATACGCTAAGCTTTAACCTATGAAAGCTATGAAGGAGGAATGATCTTGTTCCGCAGAACGGAGAGCTTTAAAGAATATCTATATGCATACCCTGTTATTAGCTCGATTGTAGCAATCAACTTGCTGCTTTGGATTATTACTGGCTTATTTTCCAATCCATTGGGCAATAGCATTTACCAGTGGGGTGCTGGTGTAAACTTGCTCATCTCTTACGGAGAATATTGGCGGCTTGTCAGCCCCGTTTTCTTGCATGCGCCAGGCAGTATCTCTCATGTTTTATTCAACTGTTTTTCGCTTGTTATTTTTGGTCCAGCCTTGGAACAAATGCTTGGCAAACTAAGATTCATCCTGATTTATTTACTAACTGGGATTATTGGCAATGTCGTCACATATGCACTGGATCCTTACAGCTTTGTAAGCCACATCGGTGCGTCTGGTGCTATCTACGGATTATTCGGCACTTACTTGTTCATGGTTTATTTCCGCAAGCACTTGATTGATGCAGCTAATGCTCAATTAGTTGTTATTATCTTCATTATCGGTGTGGTCATGTCGCTGTTTTCTGCCAATATCAACCTTACCGCTCATCTAGCAGGCGCGGTAGCAGGATTTATTCTGGCACCGCTTTTCCTCCTAAAAGCACAGCCATTCTCCGTTTACCGAAATAAACGTCCCAAAGCGCGTGAAGGAGATGAAGGCTTTGATCCTAATCGCTGGAAAAAGCGGCCTTACGGAAAACAAACGAACAAAAAACCTATTTTATGGATTATCATTGCAGCCTTAGTGCTTATCGCAATTTACGATTATATGACTTAATGAAATAACAGAAATAAACCGGGAGACATCCGCCTCCCGGTTTATTTTATATCATGATACTCATTTTGTTCATTTTGAGACAGCGTATGGTCGAGGCGGATATACTGACCACCTTTACGATCTTTAATTGCTATTCCCATTTTAGCTAAATCCTTTTGTAACTGTCTCGCTTTTGAATCTTCGTCATCCTTGAGATAATCTTTTCTAGCACGAAGCAAGCTATGCGCAGCTGCTGGTACTTGTAAATCACTCTCTTCCCAACGGCGATAAGCCGCCAAATAAGGATCGTCATAAAACCATGGATAGCCTAGGGAGAGAAAAGCTTGCGCAAGCTTCTCTTTATTGGCATCATATGCTTCTTTGTACATCTCATTATCTTGCCGCCCTACTAGGACGAGTGACTTACCCTCCAAATAGACGGACTGAATATCTTGTTTTCGAAAGTTGTCTTTTGTTTTCCTAATCTTAAGCAAGACAGCTTCTTTATTAATGATGACCGTTAATGTTTCATAGAAAATGAATTGAGATAGAGCTATCCCAGCAACTGCACCTACTATGCATAAGATAGCAGAAGCTGTTATCCCTGAATACGAAGCAATCTTTTCAACAAGATCTTCAAGCGGAAGCCAAGGCAGCTTTAGTATCCATTTCGCAATTACCGGCAAATACCAGCCTAAAATCGCCCCTAAAATAGGCGGTATAACATGTATGGCCGCTCTTTCTATTTTCGTTAGTCCTAATTCAATATCTTGCAAGTTTTATATCCTCCTTAGCTGCGAAAAGAGTACCAATCGGCAGCTGCCTGCGCATCCTCTTCCGCCAAATGCTTTACTTTAAAACTGCTGCCCGCCGCTCCGCCTGAAGCAACTGAAATTTTCACCGACTCTAATTGTTTTTTTGATTGAAAATAATGCTGTGATTCGCGAAATGCCTGCACTTTTTTACGCGGCACATGAACCGTAACACGTGACAATTCGCGGTAGCGCATCGTCAGCATATCAGCTGTCCAAGAAACACCGGCATCTTTATAATCCAACACACAGAACCAGACTGTAAGTAAAATTAACAGAATAGCAAGAAGGCCATACCAGTTTAAGAAGTACACCAGAACCCCCGTTATGAGCACAGAAATTAGTGTCGGTACGAAAGCATAACGCAGCCAGGCTCGTTTCGGAGGTTTTCGGAATGCCGTCTCTGTCACATATCCTGGTACTATCTCTTCCAAGAATTGCTGCAGTTCAGACCGCTTCAGCAGCGGGAAGAGAATCGTTGAGAAATTGTGTTTATCCGATTCCGCTCCTCCTGCAATCTCTGCACTAACTGCCAGTAAGCCCAATGGCTGTCGGAAAATATTTTCTTCGATTTTCAACGCCTGAATACGATGCAGCGGAATGGTGATTTCTCGTTTCTCCAATAAACCTCGTCGGACAAATAATTCCTCTCCTTGCTTGGATATCTCGAAGAAACAATATTTAAGAATTGTCCCGACCATCGCTATCATCCATGTAATTGCCAGACTGCCGATAACGAACAGAATAGATAACACAAGGCTTTGTTCCAACAGCCAATCAAAAGCAAAAGAGTAGATATCGAAGTCGGCAATATTATCTAACTGCTGTGTTATAGTAAACAGAAAACCGAAAAAAACACCTGTCCCTCCTGAAGTGGCAGCGGCAGCTAATAGACGCTGGAAACTAAGTTGATAACCCGCCTGCTTCTCGGAAAGAAGATCCTCCTTTAATTCAGTAATTCCATCATCTTCCTGTTCCTTTCGTTTTACAAACTGAAGAATAGCAGCAGCATCCTCTTTGGAAAGAGCCCCTATTTTACCTTCTGCCTTATTCCCGCCGCCTGCTGTTTGCACTTCCAGCTTCACGATACCGAAAAGCCGATGCAAGATATTGGCACTTGTATTTACAGAATGAATCCGATGTTTGGAAATATAGCGCTTTTTCCGAACAAAAAACCCTGATTCCAGGCGTAATTCATCTGCTTCTATCCGATACGTAAAACGGTACCAATGGAGAAAAGCTGCAAGTCCGCTTACTAACAGTACTGCTCCAATAAGCGCAAAAGGACTCCACCAAAACATTTCACTCAGATTTCGAAAGAACGCTATAAAGCCTAAAACTAATGGTATGATGGCATCTTTGATTAACTTCAACATCAGAAGAACGATACTGATTGGGTGCATGCGTTTTGGTTCAGACATCATCTTCCTCCACACGAGCCAGCGTTCCAATGCGATCGCGCAGCTCTAGTGCTTCCTCCAATAGTAAAGCCGGTATCTGATGTGTTGTTGCTGCTGTTGAAATAGATACGGTTGCTAATTTAAATCCTTTTAGTACCGGTCCTTGTTCCGTATCGACATGCTGTACGCGAATCATTGGCACAATTGTTTGGGTGACAATAAAGATACCATGCTGTATGTATATTTCCTGTTCAAAAACTTCATAACGCCACCTTCTCCAGCGAATACCCGGAAGCAGCCAAATAAAGATACAGGAGACCAATGCAATGAATGCCCATCCCAGATAGATAATATATGCTGGAATAGACCAATCACCCATAAAATAGGTCAGCACACCTGCCGCAATTGCTAGCACCAGTACGGAAATCCCCGCATTAATCCGCCAGACCTTCTTAGCACTGGCAGCAATTCTGTTTTGTGGTTCTCTTTTCATTAGATTCCCTCACTTCCTCGTTTCATCATACGATAAAAATGGTAATTTGTTTCAAAAACAACAAAAAAAACAGACACCAATGCTGGTGTCTGTCTTAGAATTAACTATTTTCGTTATTACGTTTACCACGGTAGCCGCCACTAGAGCGTTTGCCTTGTCCTTGGTAATTACGGCTGCGTGATTTACCGCCGCCGTTACTGCGTCCGCCGCCAGAATTGCGTCGGTCGCCGCCGCGGGAACCGCCGCCACGATATTTTTTCTTATCCTTGAAGTTGCCTTTAACACTGATTGGAGCGATAGAAGTAATGCGTACCGGTGCATTACGACGTTCTTTTGTCAGCATTTTCAATGCAGCTGCAACAACTGTTTGTGCATCAAACTGATTAATCAGCTCGTCTGCTTTGTCGTTGTAAGCTTGCAAATCTTTGCTTTCAATCGTACGCATCATTTTTTCAATAGCAATCTGCTGCTGACCTTGTGCTGCTTCATCATTTGTAGGTGCAGTTTTACGCGCAATCTTGCTCTTAGTTGTCTTTTCAATCAAGTGCAGATGCGGAACTTCTCTAGGCGTGATGAAGGAGACAGCTTGTCCGCCTTTACCAGCACGGCCAGTACGTCCAATACGGTGGACATAGCTTTCCGGATCCTGCGGAATATCAAAGTTATATACGTGCGTTACGCCAGAAATATCAAGACCACGTGCTGCTACATCTGTTGCAACTAACACTTCTACGCGGCCATTTTTAAATTTGTTCAACACGGACATACGCTTGCCTTGTGTAAGATCGCCATGAATACCTTCTGCGCGGAATCCGCGAGCTTGTAAACCTTCTGTTACTTCATCAACACGCTTTTTCGTTCTGCCGAAGATGATTGCCAATTTTGGCTCATCAATATCAAGCAAGTTTGAAAGTGTATCGAATTTTTGTCTTTCTTGTACTTCGATATAAGACTGATCAATGTTTGTTACAGTCATCTCTTTTGCTTTTACTTTGACTTCTGTAGGGTCTTTCATCAGTTTTGTACCGATATCACGGATTTCCTTCGGCATTGTTGCACTGAACAGCAATGTCTGACGCTCTTCTGGAATAGAAGAAAGGATTTCACGGATATCGTCGATGAAGCCCATGTTCAGCATTTCATCTGCTTCATCCAATACAGCAGTATGAACGCCGCTGAAATTAATTGTTTTACGACGAATATGGTCAAGCAGACGTCCAGGAGTCGCAACTACGATGTGCGGACCTTCTCTTAGAGCACGAATCTGACGTTCCATGTGCTGACCGCCATAAACTGGAAGTGTTTTAATACCTTTGAATTGACCAAGACGGTGAAGCTCTTCTCCTACTTGGATAGCAAGCTCACGTGTTGGTGCAATAACAAGGCCTTGGATTTGGCGTTTAGAACGATCGATTTTGCTGATCATCGGAATACCGAAGGCAGCAGTTTTACCAGTACCAGTCTGCGCTTGACCTAGTACGTCTTTTCCTTCTAGTGCGGAAGGAATCGTTTCGGCTTGAATCGGCGTCGCTTCTTCAAACCCCATTTTATCTAATGCTTTTAAAATTGGTTCAGAAATACCTAATGAACTAAATGTTGTCAATTTCTATTTACTCCTTTATATAAAAAAAGTTCTCACTGATGAAGCACGGCAGTTATACACAATAAAAAAGCCTTCTCCACGCTAAGGAAGAGGCCTTAAGCAAGCATTCATTGGATTTAATTATAGTAACACACTATTTGTCCGAATTCTACCTATATCTATGATTACACGTATATAGACGTGCATATGCCTCATAAAGCCCATCCAAAATTAAACACATATTTTGGAAACTTCTATTCGCTTTTCAAGCAGCAGGTCTACCGGCATTCTCAGCTTCATTCTTATTTTCTCCCTGGAGAAAGATATTAAACACCCTTACGTAAATTTCAAGCCTCCAGTAAAAAATCATCGACTTGGCTGCAGATCTGATCAATATCGGGCCCCAGACAAATTAAGTGCTTTGATTCATCAAACAGCACCAGCTTCTGATCAGCCGAACCTAAATGCTTATGCAAATACTTAACCGTCCGATACGGGACCGTACTATCTTGAATTCCCTGGACAATGAAAACCGGACAAGAAACATTCGGAAGTGCTTTCTTCGTATAATCTATACACTTTTTAAATTCTACAAATGCGCGAAGGGGCACCTTGCCTCGTTTCTCTTGCCGAAGCATATTCAAATCATCCATCATTTCACCTGAGAATGATTTCTTCATGTACTGTAATGCCTCTAACGTTAGCAGTTTCCAGTTAAGGTATTTACCTGAAGCGGAAAGCAGTACAAGCTTGTCTGCTCCATATTTTGCCGCTAAATGGCTTGCAATCATACCGCCCATAGAAAATCCAATAATATAAACAGGCGTACAATTTTCTGCCAGTCGCTCATACGCTACTTCGGCCGCTTGAATCCACTCTTTATATCCAACATCCTTTAGACACAATTCGTCTGTCTGACCATGGCCGGGCAGCGCAACCATTTCCACCTGCCATTCCATATGCTGCTTGCGGAGGTACTGGGTAAGTGGCTCCACCTCATACGTCCCGCCGGTGAAGCCATGGATACATAATATTCCTGTCATTCGATCATCTTCACTTTCTCTTTGTGTTATTTCAATATATTTAAAAAAGAGCCTAATGATTTTACAATAGGCGAAACTTGCTGGACTGTCGTCGCCATTTGCCCAACTGTAGACATCATTTTGTTAATATCCATCTGTCCATTCTTATCTTGAAAGTAGGATGCCAGCCCCTTGGTGAGCTGTGCTTGCTGTTTAGGCTGATACACATTTGTCGGCTGGGCGTACGCATGCCAGTATGGCGCAAGCGGCGGTTTCTTAAAGTATTCATAAGGTGTCGCCGCTGGCTGCTGCGGGGGCGGCGTTTGCTGCTCTCCCCATTGACTGAATTGCTCAGGTGGATATGGGTTAAAAAGATACGGATCGGTTTGTCTGTTCGTATCACCCACACCATCATTTGTTTGAATCTGTTCTTTATTATAATACTGCGATGCCGGATTTGTCTGGTAAACCGGCTCGTAATAATAACGCTGACGGCCATCGCTCATCTGCTGTTTCTGTGTATGGGAGCGCGGCGCTGCCGAATTGTAATAGTACATCGTCCACACGCCTTTCCTATTTCTCCTATATCGTATGTTGGGCGAAGGAAGGGCGTTAACTATACAAAAAAGAAAGCAAAAATCACGCTGAGTCCGTTGATTTTTGCTTCAATAACTAATCTGTGTCCGAGTGGATCGCATTCTATTTATAAGCCCAAGCACTTGCTGGAGCCTGTCTTTTTGGAAACCATGCACTTTCTCCCCATTTACCAAAACGAGAGGTGTGCTGTATATGGAATATGCCTGCATTTCTTTCAATAAAGCTGGCGAATCGGTAACATTCTTTACATTATAGGAGATATTCCACTCATCAAGCTGCTGTACTACTTTATCGCATTGCCTGCAATGATCACTGATGTAGACGTCCACTCTGCGATGCTTCATTTTCATTTCTCCTTTAGACTCTTACTTCATTCTATTCCATATTTTACCCAGTAATATGGTACATAAAACCTCTATACGTACAGAAATACTTTTCTTTTTCATGTAAGCCTTTACTTTTCAAAATTCAGTTTGAGCTCTTTCCTGCGTGGTATCAGTAGCATATGCAATTATATAAAAAGGAGCTGTTAGACATGCCAAAAGATCCAAAAACACAATATTACCATGATACGTTTCCAAAACAATTCCAAGACGCACCAGGACTCCAAAAAGAAATGGATCCGAAGCCAGATTGCGGCGAAGAGAGCTACAAAGGCTCTGGTAGATTGGACGGTCGCAAAGCACTTGTAACAGGCGGAGATTCAGGTATCGGCCGCGCCGCTGCTATCGCATATGCACGAGAAGGCGCAGACGTTGCCATTAACTACCTTCCTGAGGAGCAGCCTGATGCAGAGGAAGTAAAACAATTAATTGAGGAAGCGGGCAGGAAAGCTGTTTTAATTCCTGGCGATTTGAAAGATGAAGATTTTAACTACAAACTAGTCGAAGAAGCGCACGAGCAATTAGGCGGCTTGGACATTCTGGCTCTTGTAGCTGGTAAGCAGCAAGCTGTCGAGGATATTGCTGATTTGCCTACCGAGCAGATAAAAGAAACTTTTGAAACAAATGTTTATCCGCTTTATTGGCTGACAAAAGCTGCGATTCCGCATATGCCAGCTGGTTCTTCCATTATTACAACTACATCCGTTGAAGGCTTTAATCCTTCTCCGATGCTATTGGATTATGCCGCTACTAAAACAGCGATTATCGGATTTACCAAAGGACTAGCGAAACAAATTGCTGATAAAAGTATCCGCGTAAATTCTGTTGCACCAGGTCCCATTTGGACACCATTGCAAATTTCCGGCGGACAGCCGCAAGAGAACATTCCAGAATTCGGCTCAAATACACCGCCGACACCTGTAGGACGTGCCGGACAGCCAGCAGAGCTCTCCAGCGTTTACGTATTCCTTGCTTCTGAAGAATCCAGCTATGTAACTGCCCAAGTGTATAGCATTACTGGCGGTATTCCGACTGCATAAGCAAAAAGCTGCGAGCGTCTGCTCGCAGCTTTTTTTACTGTTTTACTGCTTTCCAATGATGTTTCGTTTGTTCATACGTTCCAATATGCCGGTGCAAGACACCATCTTCTAAATATGCTGTATGAGAAAAGCAAGCATTCAGCAGGTGCCGATCATGACTGATCCCAATGACCGTTCCATCAAATCGCTCCAAAGCTTCCTCCAGAACATGTCTTGATTCTAAATCCAGGTGGTTTGTCGGTTCATCCAATATCAGTAAGTTAATGCCTTCATGCATGAAAATAGCCAGCTTGAGGCGCATTCTCTCTCCCCCGCTCAGCCGTCCAATTGGCTGAAATACGGCATATCCGTAAAACATAAATGCTGCTAGCATATGACGTGCTTCCGCTTCCGTTACAGAAATGACGGACCGGAAATAATCAATCATACGCATGCTAGCATCAGCTTCTTCTAATGGATGCTGCGGTAAATAGCCGGCACGAACTGCACTGCCAACCTGCACACTTCCGCAATCTGCTGCTACATCTCCAAGGACTATTTTAATAAGTGTTGATTTTCCGCTGCCATTATCCCCGACAATTGCTAATCGTTCTTTATAACGGAGGTGCAGCGAAATATCCCGCAATATATCTCTAGCGCCGAAACGCTTATGAACTGACTCCAACCGTATGACATCTTCACCGCTGCGATTGTCAGCAGCCAGCTGCAGCTTCATCTTAGCTGGATCAATATTTGGTCTATCGAGTTTTTCCATTCGCTCCAAAGCACGTTCCATATTTCGCGCTCGCTTATGCAGCCCTTCATTTGGGGGATTAGCTTGGTTAGCCCATAATTTCAGGCGCTTGATTGTTTCTTTCATTTTCTTCATCTTCTTCTGCTGTTCTTTATAAGCTTCAAATTCCTGTAGCAGCTTTGCTTCTTTTTGCTTCAGATAGGAAGTGAAATTACCGGTATAGATTGTTACCTCTCCATCTTCTAAATCTGCAATTCGTGATACAGTGGCATCCAGAAAATACTGATCATGCGAGATAACACAAGCAGCACCTTGGTAATTGACCAAGAAATTTTCCAGCCATTCAATTGCAGCGAGATCAAGGTGATTCGTCGGCTCATCCAGCAGCAATAAATCCGGCTGCTGCAAGAGCACGTATGCTAATCCTACTTTTGTTTTTTCCCCGCCGCTAAGCTTCTCAAAAGGCTCTTCCAGCAAATGGCCAATATGCAAGCCATTTGCCGTGCGAGCTATGTGAGCATCCATTTCATACCCGCCTGCTTCTGCGAATTGCATTTGGACTTCTCCGTATACAGAAAGTGCTTTTTCCAGTTTCTTTGGATCGAGCATCTGCTCTTCCAACCTCTGCATCTTCTCTTGTAAAGCTCCCAGTGCATGAAAAGCGCCTGCCAAGTATTGCTGAACAGTTCCGTCTCGACCTTCAGGTAATTGCTCTAAATAACCTATCCTCGTTTGCTTGCGTATAAACACTTGCCCATCATCACAAGCTTCCAGACCTGTGAGTAATTTAAAAATAGTCGATTTCCCGCTGCCATTTCTGCCTACGAGTCCAAGTTTTTCTCCTGGTTTCACTTCTAAGTTAAGCTTGTCAAACAACAGATTTCCGCCCATGATTTTTTTTACGTTTTTTAGTGTTAATAACATCGCTTATCCGCTCCTTTTCTATATAAAAAAAAGCCAGACAGCAAGACTGTCTGACTCTGGCAAATTCAAAAAAGGGTACAAAAAAAACCACACGCAGGGTGTGGTTCTCTTCACGCCTATTTTATTTGTCGTAGAGAAATAGATCCTGCACATTATTCAGTATTCAGTTGATAAAAAAGGACATACGTATCCCGTTACCAACAAAACCATGAATAATCGCGCGGCGATGCAATAGATTTTGATCTGCTTCACGCGAAAGATTGTGCAACATCTGATTCCCCTCCTTCTCCTTCTAATTATTTCCACTATATGCGATTAAGAGCGAATTGTCAAACTATTCCCCAACAATCATATTCAGATGACCGGGATGTATATTAATCTCACCAGCGGTCTCTGCATATACTTCTCCGTCCATATCAACCGGTTTGCCAGCAGGAGACAAAATACGGACGGTTTCAGCATCCTGCATTTCTACTTCCGTGAGTTCCGTCAAATCTGTTTTATCTTGCTTTATTTGGAGAAGTTGTTTAAAGCTTGAAAGGGTAGAGTTCTTTACGACACAAAGCTGCAATTTGCCATCATCCGGCCTGATTGCTGAACCCGCCATCTCTCTTGTTCCAATGAATCGGCCATTCATCACTAAGATCATCACAGCTTCACCAGTTGCTTTTTCTCCATTCACCTCTATTTCATACGTAAAAGGCTCGACTTGATTAATGGTCCGTAACGTACTCATAAAATAAGAGAGCACGCCCCAAGTAGATTTTTCATTCTCATTGATATTGTTAGAAGTATCAGCAATCAACCCCATCCCCCAAAAGTTTAAGAAATAGGTGTCCTCATATTGTCCGATATCAATAGCCGCTGTCCGTCCGTCAGCAATCGTCTGTGCTGCTTTTTTCAAATTCTGTGGAATACGAAGCATACGACTGAAATCATTGCATGTACCACCAGGAATAATAGCTAGTTGCGGACGTACTGAAAGGGGGGCAATTGCGTTGATCACTTGGTGGATAGTTCCATCGCCTCCATGAATAATTAATAAATCTACCTTCTCCGCCATCCGCTTGCAGTAACTTACTAACTCCTCCAGATCCTTCGTCTGCATGATTTCAAGCTGTTTTACCGCTGGCGAAATCTTTGGAAGCGTTTGTCCAAGTTCTCGTTCCATTTGGTCTTTGTCCATATTTCCATTAATAACATAAACAGCATGTCCAAAAATCTGCATCGTTCTTCACTCCTTCCCTTTTATGTTCCCTGCAAGTTTTCCACTCTAAACTAAAGTAAGAAAAAAGCCGGCTGATAACCGACTTTACAATGCATGACCTGTCACAATCATATATCCGAGCATGAAGGCATTTAGAACGACGATCATTCCTGTTGCTGTCCAAGCCAGAATTTTGACATGCAGCTTATTCACGAACGGCCCCATTTTCTTTTTGCTGTTTGTGAACAACACCAATGGAATAACAGCAAATGAAAGCTGCAGGCTAAGAATTACCTGACTCCATACGAGCAAATCACCAGTACTTGATGGGCCATAAATACCAACGAAAATCAAAGCGGGAATTATAGCGATGATCCGCGTAAACAAACGCCGCACCCATGGCTTGATCCGAAAACGAATGAAGCCTTCCATAACAATTTGTCCAGTTAAAGTTCCTGTGATTGTGGAAGATTGACCTGACAAGAGCAAAGCAAAACCGAATAAGAAGCTGGCAGCACCAGCACCCATCACCGGGGTGAGCAGCTTATATGCTTCTTCAATACCGCCAACATGCTCGCCAATTGTATGGAAAGCAGCTGCACCTAAAATAAGAATCGCTGAATTAACGAAAAAAGCGACACCGAGCGAAAAGGTTGAATCAATATAAGCAAAACGGACGGCTTCTTTCTTTCCTTTCACTGTGTCATGATAATTTCTTGTCTGCACAATCGAGGAATGCAGATATAAATTATGCGGCATGACAGTCGCTCCCAGTATCCCGAGTGCCAAAAACAATATCGATGGATTTGTAACAACTTCTGCTGAAGGAATATATCCTTTTAGCGCTTCCGATAGCGCAGGATGTGAGAAAATCATTTCAAATAAGAAACAGCCAGCGATCGTGACCATCAATACCGTAATGATTGCTTCCATCCAGCGGAATCCTTTTTTCTGCAATAACAGAAGAAGCAGGACGTCCAATGCTGTAATAATAATTCCAATCATAATAGGTATATGGAAAAGTAAATTCAACGCTATGGCTGATCCGAGTACCTCAGCCAAATCGGTAGCGATAATTGCAAGCTCTGTCAGCAGCCACAATACAACTACTACTTTCGGATGAAACGCATCTCGAGTTGCCTGTGCTAAATCTCGCCCTGTAGCTATACCCAACTTGGCTGCGAGGCTTTGCATGAGCATTGCAATCAAGTTAGACAACAGCACGACAGCAAGCAGTGTATACCCAAAGGATGAACCGGCCGATATCGACGTCTCCCAGTTGCCGGGGTCAATGAAGCCGACAGCTACAAGTACGCCAGGTCCCATAAAAGCAAATAGCTTTTTAAAGAAATTCCCATTCTCTGGTATTTCCACACTACGATTCGATTCTTCCAGACTTTTTTCACCAGTCTTAGTGAGCCAGCCCTTATCCCTTTCTTTTCCCATAAGAATCCGCTTCTTTCTTGTTATATAATAGCGCAAGTTTACCAGAGGAAACATTTTTAATCAAGGAAAACAACACGATGTAAAAAAGCTTTCCTGTCATGCCAGGAAAGCTTTCTTTCTCCAAAATCTATCCAAGCTGCTGCTGAAGAAAAGCAATAACTTCTTCTGGAGATTTTGCATTGGCGCTGTGTAGATGCGCAAGTTTCTCACCGTTCTGGAAGATAAGGATGCTTGGTATTCCCATTACTTCCTGTTCAGTAGCAACGTCAGGTACTTCGTCATTATTCAGCTCAAACCATTTATAATTACCGTATTCCGCAAGAACTAAGTCGATAAACATATCCATACGCTTACAATCCGGGCACCAGTCCGCGAAAAACTTCACAATAACCGGCTCCTCACTTGCAATAACCTCATTAAATCTTTCTTTTGTGTTGATGTGTTCCATTCTCGTTTTCCCCCTTTTACATGTCTTTCTAAAGATACGGTACACACTAGAACGAAAGCAAGCAGTTAGCTCTCAGGTGCTTCCTCAATAAACGTAAGCTCAGGAACTAGCTTTGCCATATGTTTTTTCTTTGCCTCATATGCCGCCTTCATATCTGGCAGCTGGTACATCGGTTCAATGCGATAGTCATGCCAGTCTGTAAAGGTTAAATAAGTCAAAAGCACACTTGGATTCGCAGCAGTGACAGTTTGTCCATCTTGTTCCAGATCAAATTGAAAAGCAGCACCAATTCGCCGGTCCGTTTCCTCTTGTGCCGCAATAAAGTTCCCTAGTGAATAGATGGCAAGCGTCTTATTGCCGCCTTTTCCTGTCAGCCATTGTACAGGCTGTAAAACATGCGGGTGACAGCCTAATATTGCTGTTGCACCTTGATCTGCAACAAATTGCGCAAGTTGTTTTTGCTCTTCATTTGGATTATCTTGATATTCAGTCCCAAAGTGAAGGCTGACTATCGTTGCGTCGGCTGCTTGTTTTGCCCGTTTTATATCGTCTTTGATTTTTTGCTTATCAATTAAGTTAACAAGATAATCTTTTCCCTCGGGTACCGGAATCCCGTTCGTACCATACGTATAGCTAAGAAACGCAACAGAAATGCCTTCCGGTGTAGTTTCTATTGTTAGCTTTTCACTATCCTGCTTCGTTGCATACGCTCCAGTATATGCCAAGCCAATCTTTTCATATTGTGCAGCAGCATGCTTAATACCGGCCTCACCCTGGTCTAACGTATGATTGTTGGCCATCGTAACAACATCCACGCCCACATCCTTCAAGGTATCGCCAATTTCATCTGGGCTGTTAAAGGTTGGATATGTGGACACACCGAGCGCTTCTCCCCCCATGATGGATTCCTGATTGGCTACCGTGAGTGTCGTCTCTGTTAAGTATGGCTTCACATCTTGAAACATCGGGTCAAAGTTATAACCTGTCGCAGTCTTCGCTTCCGAATAAATCGAGCTATGTAATAGCACATCTCCAATAGCTGTAACCGAAACCGTTGGTTGAACCGGCTCCTTCTTCGCCTCCAACTCTATTGTATGCTGCTGTACAGCTGTGACTGCTTTTGCTTCTTCCTGTTTCGGCGTACCACCGCTGCATGCTGTTAACGTGACAAGAACCGCCACCCCTATCGTCATTGCTATTTTATTCATTCTTCGCCGCCTGTCTGTGCGTATTTTACTAGTATTATATATGCAGAACAGAATGAAAAACAGCACTTTTTGTAGAAATTGGTAACATTTCATACGGTTATTGCTTACAAAGGAGGTTTCGCATACAATTATCTTATTTTCAAGCCGACGGCACCTATCCAAACGGCAAGCTGCCTGTGCTGTTTCATCTCGATAGAATGTCCTTTAATACAACAATACAAGAATTTAACGTATCGCTTCCTCAGCTGAATCCCGTTACTGTGAACTCAACATGCTGTTATCTACATCTGTTTCGGAGCTCCAATGCCGAGCAGACGAAGCCCTTCTGCTAAAACAGTTTTTACGGCAGTGACGATAGCTAATCGCGCAGCCAGCTTTTCGTCTTCTTCCAATATACGCACTTTGCCGTAATAGCTGTTAAAGGCTTGCGCTAGGTCAATCACATACTTGGCAATACGGGATGGATCATAGTTAACCGTCGCATACGTAACAGCCTCTGGGAACTGAAGCAATTGAGAAAGAATTGACCATGCCTCTACAGCAGTATCTTTGTCAATCATCGGACTGGCAAGATTTATCTCGCTTTTGGCGAGCAATGTACAAGCACGGGCATGGGTATATTGTACATACGGACCTGTCTCTCCTTCGACTCGAAGCATATCCTCAAGTGAAAAGTCGATATCATGAATACGTTCCTGCTTCAAGTCGTGAAATAGCACCGCGCCCACACCTACTTGTCTTGCCACTTCTGCTTTATTAATCAGGTGGGGGTTCTTTTTGGATATATTAGCGTCTGCAAGCTGTATAGCCTGTTCTAATACTTTATCCAGCAGCACAAGCTTCCCTTTACGCGTCGACATTTTTTTCCCATCCTGCAGTACCATCCCAAATGGAATGTGCATAATACCATCCGACCAGTCATACCCCATTTTCGTTAAAACAAGTTTCAGCTGCTGGAAATGCAGACTTTGTTCATGCCCGACAACGTATAAACTTTTCGAGAAGTTATACGTTTCTTTGCGGTAGATTGCTGCTGCTAGATCGCGCGTTGCGTAAAGTGTTGCTCCGTCTTTCTTTTTAATTAAGCTAGGGGGCAGATTATATGCATCTAGTTGGACTACTTGTGCACCTTCCGACAAACTGAGTAGCCCTTTTTGCTCCAGTTCTTTTACAACACGATCCATTTTGTCATTATAAAAAGCCTCTCCTGCGTCTGAATCAAATGTCACGCCCATCAGCTCATACACACGGCCGAATTCTTCCATCGACACATTACGGAACCAGCGCCAAAGCTTAGTGGCATACGTGTCTCCCTGCTCCAATCTGCGGAACCAGTCTCTGCCTTCTTGGTCCAGCTGCTCATTTTGCGCGGCTTCTTCATGAAAACGAATGTACAGCTTTAGCAGCTCCGGAATCGTATTGCTGCGGACTTTTGCTTCTTCTCCCCATTTCTCATACGCACAAATAAGTTTGCCAAATTGTGTTCCCCAGTCGCCGACATGATTAATCCTTACAACCTGATAACCCTGTTTCTCCAGCAAAAGACTGATGCTGTTGCCGATCACAGTAGAGCGGAGATGCCCCATCGAAAACGGCTTAGCAATGTTTGGAGATGACAAATCAATTGTCACCAGCTCCCCTTGTCCTGCCGTTGTACTTCCATAACCCGCTTGCTGCTTTTGAATTGTTTGCAGCACCTGGCTGCCCACGTGTTCTTTATGGAGCGTGAAATTCACATACCCTCCCATTGCCTGGATAGCAGAGAAGGCTGCGTGTGATAAATTTGCCGCTAATTCACTCGCAATATGCTGCGGTGATTGTCTCTTTTCTTTCGCTAATGCAAAACAAGGAAAGGCATAATCTCCATGCTGCAGCTGTTTCGGTCTTTCAATCAGTTTTTCCGTTTCTTCCTTTGATTTGTTCAGTGCTTCAGCTACTAGTTCAGCTGCGATTGATTTGTACATGTCTTATTCCTCCTAAAATAAAAATAACCCGCCTCTTCCATTTGGAAGAGACGGGTTATCCCGCGGTACCACTCTAATTGTCTTTTACAGACCAGCTCAACTTGTTAACGAGATTGATATCCCGGCAGCCTCTACTTTCTCGTTCGTTCAAGGCTGCTGCCAAGAAAGTCCGGTTCCTGCTGCCCTCCACATCCCGCTTTCACCATCCGGGACTCGCTGCTGTTTCCTGCTGCAGTACTCTCTTTCTTATCGGCTTACATATATTGTTACTTATTATAGCGATTTTTACGTCAGATGCAACCCCTTGTTTAGAATTTTATGATGTCGGGAAAACTAGATGTAACACAATAAAGGAGGATGATCGCATGGCTAAACAATATAATAACTACCAACCCGTACGCATGAATGGTGTAAGTCTGTCGGATGCACGTGAAGTAACTTTCCGCAAAGAGTTCAAACAAGCGGATATTGCCGGCGGCTTCCACAAGAAGAATAAACGATAATCAGTTTTTAATCCTGCTGTTTCAAAAGACAGCAGGATTTTTTTTGTATACTTTTTCCTCTTGATAGCGTCGTTATATATAGCAAGCAAAACAGGAGGAGAAAAAATGATAACCATAAAAGATGTATCTCATCACTATACAATGGGGAAAAAGGGAAAAGAAACAGTTGTCTCCGTGCTCCGCCATATTGATTTTCATGTACAAAAAGGTGAGATTGTCAGTCTTGTCGGCAAAAGCGGCTCCGGCAAGTCGACGCTGCTGCATATCATCGGGGGGTTTATCAAGCCATCCAGCGGCGAAGTAAAAATTAACGGAACAGATATTACTAACAGGGATGAAGGCAGACTGGCTGATTTTCGCTTACAGCACATCGGTTACATCTTTCAAAACTTCCAGCTGATTCCGAGTATGACCGCCGCTCAGAACATCGAATTACCACTCATACTGAATGGCACTGCCAAACAAATACGTAATCAAAAAGTGGCTGACATGCTTCGCCAAGTAGAGCTTGAAGCGTATTCTCACCACTATCCGTCTGAATTATCCGGCGGTCAGCAGCAGCGTGTAGCCATCGCCAGAGCACTCATACTTAATCCGTCTTTAATTTTAGCAGATGAACCAACCGGCAGTTTAGATAGTGATACCGAGACAGAACTGCTTTCTCTCATTCGCAAACTAAATAAACGAAACGATATCACCTTCTTCTTAATTACCCATGATCAAGAGGTTGCCGCTATCGCCGATCGGCAGCTGGAAATCAAAGATGGGCAGATGCTTCAAGCGAGAGGAGCGCTGCCGGTATGACATTCGGAGATAAGTGGCGATTTGTACGCCAAAATATGAAAAAGAACCGCGTGCGGGTTTTCATGACCATTCTTGCAGCAGCAATGGGAAGCTGTTTCTTAATTGTTCTTGCTTCTGTCGGATTTGGTTTGCATGATTCGATTGTAGAAGATCAGCTGGAAAGCAGTGTAATTACGAAAATAGAGATTTACGGAAAAAATGATACAGATCAAAATGGCTTTACAAGCGAAAACATTGCTGAGTTGCAGCAAATAGATGGGGTTGAAACAGTACGAGAAATACAGTACTTAGGTGAAACCTCTTACCATATTGACGGCTATACAAATGAGATGCCTGATTCAATTGCAGTCGATTTCGAAAAGGAGAAACAAACGGGCCTTGAGCTAGAGAGCGGCAAATTACCTGAAGCAGAAAATGAAATTATCGTCAGCAGTGATTTTGCGAAACAGCTTGTTCAAGATGATATCGAGGAAAAAGACCTTTATGCCGAAGAAGGCGTGGTTAAGACGGAATATCAATATCAACAAAATCTTCTTAACAAAGAAATCGAGCTGCAAGCATTCGCCACTCCAGAAGATGCAACCGAGCCAAAGGCCACTGCAGAAACAGTCAAGATTGTTGGCATCGAAGCAGCACCAGCAAATGAATATGCCTATAGGAATAGCGTTAAAACAACGCCTGCACTGAAAAGAAAATTAGATGATGCATTACAAATGACAAATAGCCACACAGAGCAAGGAGACCCGTTATACAGTGAAGTAGAAGTGTATGCCTCTAATGCAGAATCAGTAGACGGTATCTTAACTTCCTTGGAGGAAAAAGAGTATCAAGCCTACTCAAACTTGGAAGAACTTAAAAATATAAATGTGTTATTTAACGTTGCCAAAGCTGGGCTGATTATTGTTGGTACGATCGCTGTATTGATTGCATCCATAGGCATTTACAATACGATGACCATGGCAGTAACAGAACGGGCACCTGATATCGGTATTATGAAAGCGATTGGCGCAAATCCAAAGACAATCAAACAAATTTTCCTTATGGAGAGCACGTTTATCGGACTTGCTGGTGCATGGATTGGAACAGCAGCCGCTTACATCATTAGCTTCTTTGTTAATACCGGGGTGCCAATTATCTTGGAACAAATTTTCGAAGAGGAAATACCAGAAACAATGCAGCTCTCTTCTATCCCTTTCTTGCTCGTTGCCATCAGCGTATTGATTTGTTTGATTGTAACGATTCTTTCCGGCGCCAGACCAGCTAAACAAGCGACCAATGTCGATGTCATTCGGGCGCTGCGCCGGGAAATTTAATACTAACTAAGGATCTCTACTATTTTAGAGATCCTTTTTAGTTACACATTTTTTTCTATTTAATAATATAAAACGATGCTAGCAATGAAAGAAGGTCTTTTATGGGAGGATATCATATTGGTTGCTGCGGAGGAACACACTATCGTTACCCGTTTGGAATAGGAAACACTGGGGTTACTGGGGTTACTGGCTTTACTGGACCTACTGGACCTACTGGGACTACCGGCGCTACTGGCTTTACTGGGCCTACTGGACCTACCGGGGCTACTGGCTCTACTGGTCCTGAAGGAAATTCCTCAACGAACTATGAGACCGTAAAGCTTGGAGATATTAATGCAGTTATTCCATTTAATGCAGGCGCGGGTAACAATCAGGCTACTGGGGCACTAGTCTTCGGTGATGCTTCAGTTGTTTCCACTTTGAGTACTTTCATTGTTCAAACTGGAGCTACGACTGGCGCATTCCAAATGGCAGTCATATTGCCGATTACCAACGCGGTAGGAACTGTTGTTGGAATCACCGATTTTGTAACGACCATTACAGGTGGAATATTTCAATTGCCGCTGCAGACTCCTGTTTTATTAGAAGACGGCACAGTCTATTACTTCGCCATCTATAATCAAGTAAATGGTTCTGAGGTAGGTGGTCGTTCTACTGGTTTAGGCACAACCCAAGACGGACCGCCGATTAACTTTCGCACTCAAAATCTTACAGGCTTTGCTATCGGAGATACAATTGATATAAGCGACGAGAGCTTGTTACTCTCCCCATGGATTGCCGGTCATTAAAAAAGCGCCACTAAGGGCGCTTTTTCAAATATCTATAGTCTTATGATCATGTCGATCAACATCATATTCATCCTTCAAATGTACAGGTGCCATCTTAATGATAAGCTGGAGGATAAATGTCGCTACAGCCAAATCATCCACTATTCCGATTCCAATGAGAAAATCGGGAATCAAGTCGAATGGAAAGACGAAATACAACACAATCAATGCAATGGCGGTTACTTTCTTCGCTGCTGCCACTTCTTTAGCAGTAAAGAATGCTTTTAGAAATGGGACCGATTTGCGGAAATTGAACAGAAAACGGAGCCTGCTCCATAGTCTGGTCATATCATCCATCCTTTCTGTCCAAGTGGGACTGCTACCATTTTAAGGGATAGACAGTTTTTTCACAAGAAATACGAAAAGCCCAGCATTTGCATGCTAGGCTTTTCGTTAAGCAATTATGCTTTTTTCTTTTTAGATGCTTTTTCACGTTCGTTCTTGTTAAGGATTTTCTTACGAAGACGAATGGATTCTGGTGTTACTTCACAGTATTCATCGTCATTCAAGTATTCAATCGCTTCTTCAAGAGACAAATCACGTGTTTTACGAATTGTAGAAGTTTGATCTTTATTCGCAGAACGTACGTTAGTTAGATGCTTCTCAACTGCAATGTTAACAGTCAAGTCATTATCACGGCTGTGTTCTCCGACGATCATACCAGCGTATACATCTGTACCCGGAGCAGTGAAGATGATACCGCGGTCTTCTAATTTCATAATACCGTAAGTTGATGCTTTACCTTGCTCAAGTGCAACAAGAACACCTTTAGAACGGCCGCCTACTTGTCCAGCAACAACTGGCTCATATCCGTCGAATGTATGGTTCAAGATACCAAATCCGCGCGTTTGGGACATGAATTCTGTAGAATAACCGATCAAACCACGAGAAGGTACACGGAATTCAAGACGCACTTGACCGTTACCTTGGTTGATCATATCAACCATTTCCCCTTTACGGGAACCTAGAGATTCCATAACAGCTCCAGTGTAATCTTCCGGTACATCTGCTTGTACGCGTTCTACCGGTTCACACATTTTGCCATCAATTTCTTTTAAGATAACTTGCGGTTTGGAAAGCTGCAATTCATAACCTTCACGACGCATATTCTCAATTAAGATAGACAAGTGAAGCTCACCGCGGCCGGATACAGTCCAGGCATCAGGAGAATCAGTTGGATCTACACGAAGACTTACATCTGTCTCAAGCTGTGTAAGCAAACGTTCTTCGATTTTACGGGAAGTAATGTATTTCCCTTCTTTACCTGCGAACGGGCTGTTGTTCACAAGGAAAGTCATTTGCAATGTAGGTTCGTCGATACGCGGGATTGGAAGTGCTTCCGGCTTATCAACCGAGCAAACAGTTTCCCCTACGTTTATATCTTCAAGACCCGCAACAGCAACAATGTCACCAGCTTTTGCTTCTGTAATTTCTGTACGTTTCAAGCCAATGAAACCGAATAGCTTCGTGATACGGAAGTTCTTCACAGAGCCATCTTTCTTCATCAAGGAAACTTGATCGCCAACCTTAACAGAACCACGGAAAATACGACCAACACCAATACGGCCTAGGAAGTCGTTGTAATCCAAGATTGTAACCTGGAATTGCAAGCCTTCATCTGCATTATCAATTGGAGCTGGAATGCTCTCCATGATTGTGTTGAAGATCGGGTCCATTGATTCTTCTAGTGCTTCTGGCGCGTCGCCGGAAGTACCGTTCAATGCGGATGCGTAAACAACCGGGAATTCAAGCTGTTCATCATCTGCACCAAGTTCGATGAATAGATCAAGTACTTCATCAATTACATGCTCAGGACGCGCACTCGGTTTGTCGATTTTGTTTACAACAACAACCGGAGTAAGCTTTTGCTCCAATGCTTTTTTCAATACGAAACGAGTCTGTGGCATTGCACCCTCGTAAGCATCTACAACAAGCAGAACGCCGTCTACCATCTTCAGTACGCGCTCCACCTCACCGCCGAAATCGGCGTGTCCTGGTGTATCCAATATGTTAATTCGTGTATCGTTATAGTTAATCGCAGTGTTTTTCGCCAAGATTGTAATACCGCGCTCTTTTTCCAAGTCATTGGAATCCATTGCGCGCTCATCCACGTGTTCGTTATCACGAAACGTACCAGAATATTTAAGCAACTGGTCAACCAAAGTTGTTTTCCCGTGGTCAACGTGGGCAATAATCGCGATATTGCGAATATCTTCTCTTAATTGCATGTATACATGTCTCCTCTTCTTCATGTAATCCTAACCGACTACAACCTGTTAATTATACCATAGTTCGCGCTTGGTACAATAGGACAGGCAAACATTTACATTATAATATTATGGTAAAGCTTGCCCCGCCTAACTTAGATTTACCCGCTTGAATGGTACCATTATGCCTTTCTACGATCGCACGGGAAATCGCCAAGCCAAGACCAGTTTCACCGCCGTCTCCTTTTACAAAACGCTGGAACATATTCGGCAGTAATTCATCTGGAATTCCTGGACCATCATCTGAAATCGTGATTTCGACGCTTCTGCTATCACTTGGCTGTACAGATAGATGAACTTGACTATTGGCGTGGCGGATGGCATTAGACGTTATATTCATCATTGCCCGAAGCAGCTTCTCTTTATCCCCATTAATTATAATGTCAGAAGGTTTATTATAAGTTAAGTTAATATTTTTGTCGCTTACAAGAGGCAGTGCCCGGTCAATTGTTTGATTGATAAGCTCTTTAATCTCTACTCGTTCCTCTTTATAAATTCCTTCTTCACTGTCTAGCTTGGCCAGCAAGATCATCTCGTTTATGAGCTGTTTTAATCGATTGATTTCTGATACAACAACCTCTAAGCCGTGCTCCTGATCTTTACCGGTGAAGACGCCGTCTTTAATCCCCTCGGCATAGCCTTGAATCGTCATGAGCGGTGTTTTTAATTCGTGGCTGGCATTTTGGAAAAATTGACGCTGGGACGTAATGTAGCGATTCAATTCCTTCGCCATCTCAATTGCGCTTTGTTCTACTTCTTTAATTTCACCGCTCGCTTTAACCGATTTAATCTGATCAAATTCACGACGCTGAATCTTTTTCAGCTGATATTTCAATTCAGTTAAAGGCCGCACTAAGCGCTGTGTTAAGTACGTACTGATTAAAATTGCTATCATGACACCGATTAAGAAAACAAGCAGAATGCGCTGAAAGAAACTTTGCTGTACTTCTTCCAACTCTCTGATAGGACGAAGAATAACCATATGCTGTTCGGGTCCTATTCTAATTGATTTGACAACAAAACTATTTTGGTTATCCTTCCAAATGGTGTTTTCACGTGTAGGAGCCGTATCATGGCTTTCTGCAAGCCTCTCCGCATCCGACTTTACTAAGTTGGTATAAGTTACTTCCTCTGCTTTTTCGTCATAAAGAAACATACTAAGATCCAAATTATTAAGCATGGAATCGAGTGTAGGGGCAGGGATTTCGTCTATGCCGCTAATTGCCGTAAGTAAAATCTGTCCGCTCTCCTCTAACTGTCTCGTCTCATTGGTCACGAGTAAACTTTTCAATTGTGAATACAATGTTATTGCCGTGAATCCCATCACAATAATAAGCAAGGTTGTGAAAGCTAGATTTAGCTGCGTTTTCAGTCTCATTCTTCATCCATCCTGAACCGGTAGCCAAAGCCCCACACCGTTTCAATCGGAATACCCTCCATCTTTTTGCGAAGCCGTTTTACCAAGTCATCAACGGCACGATCGCTGCCGAAATAATCTTCTCCCCATACTTGCGTGAGCAGCTCATCGCGTGAGAAAGCACGGTTAGGATTTTGAACAAGGATTACAATCATCTCAAATTCTTTTGCAGTTACTTCCACTTCTTCTTCATGCCAGTAAACACGGCGTTCCCCTAAATGAAGCTGCAAATCGCCCGCTTCTAAATCCATCTGTTTCACAGCTGCCTGCACGTCAGGCTGTGTTTGCGGATTCCATCTTTTAAAGAGTCGCTTCACACGCGCAACTAATTCGCGCGGGCTGAAAGGTTTGGTCAGATAATCATCGCCGCCCAGTTCCAAACCGAGGATTCTGTCGATCTCTTCATCTTTTGCTGAGATGATAATGATTGGCACCTCGCTTGTTTGGCGTATTTTATTACATAGCGCATATCCGTCCATTCCTGGCAGCATAATGTCCATGATCCACATATCTGGATTTTCCTTTTCTGCCAGCTCCAAAGCCAGTTCAGCTGTCTCGGCTACACTGACTCGGTAGCCCTCCTTTTTTAAGTACGCTTCTACTATATTTCGTATATTAGGATCGTCTTCAACAACAATAATATGATTTAACAAGTGCTCGTACTCCTTTCTTCTCTATCGCTATTTTCCCATAAATCCTTGAAAAGAAAAGCCTTTCTCTTCGATTTATCTATTCCACATATTTTACATAATTGCTCCAAATAAATCCCAAAGCCTGGCAGTAGAATAGGAAGTATAGAAATCGCAAACAACACGAAAGAGGTGTCTTATATGAATAGAGATAACGACCAGCAATACAATGATTATCCAGAAGAGCCGCAGCATGATTCTCATTACGAACAGGAGCCTTCTAATTCGAATGAAGCCTACAGAAGATCGGAACAAAAAGAAGAAACACAAACTTACGGACATGCTATTCAGATAGATGAGCCGGTAAAACAGCCGCAGCAGCCAAAACAGAAAAGCAAAAGTTGGACAAGTTTTATCAGCGGTATTGCTGGTGGTATTTTAGTACTTGCGATTGTTGCTGTCCTTGTATTCACTAATGTTATTTCGTTTAATTCTGACGCAGCAAGCCCTTCGACAATGGGGACAGACAATATATCAACTACAACATCCAGTAACAAAACATTAGCAGCAGAGACGAGTACAAAGAATCTAACTTCTGCCATCCAAAGTGCTTCTGCAGCAGTAGTCGGCGTAGAGAACTTACAACAAGCAGATTTATTCTCTGAATCACAGGAAGCAGGTTCTGGTTCAGGTGTTATTTACAAAAAAGAAGATGGAAAAGCATACGTTGTAACGAACAACCACGTTGTAGAAGGTGCTTCCAGCTTGGAAGTGACATTAGCTAACGGAGAAACAGAGAAAGCTACATTGCTTGGCACAGATGAAATTAGTGATTTAGCTGTACTGGAAATTGACGGAACAAACGTTGATGCAGTGGCCGCATTTGGTACTTCAGATGATTTAACTGTTGGTCAGCAAGCGATCGCAATTGGAAACCCGTTAGGATCTCAATTCGCCGGTTCTGTGACACAAGGTATCATCAGCGGTCTGGATCGTTCTGTTGCAGTTGATTCCAATAATGACGGCACAGAAGATTGGGTTTCCGAAGTACTGCAGACAGATGCAGCAATCAACCCTGGTAACAGCGGCGGAGCATTAATTAATGCCAATGGTGAGGTAATTGGTATTAACTCGATGAAGATTGCGCAGGAAGAAGTAGAAGGTATTGGATTCGCCATTCCAATTGATGCAGCGAAGCCACTTATTAATCAGCTTGAAACATCCGGTAAAGTGGAGCGTCCTTATATCGGTATTGGTGCTATCAGCTTGGATCAAGTACCGCAGGCTAGCAAGCAGCGAACATTGAACTTACCAGACGATGTAACAGCTGGTGTCGTGCTTGCACAAGTAGTAGAAGGTTCAGCAGCTGCCGAGGCAGGACTTGAGCAATATGATGTTATTACGAAAATTGACGACCAAGATATTACTAGCATGGTTGATTTACGTTCCTATCTTTACTCTGATAAAAAAATCGGTGATGAAGTGAATGTGACGTATTATCGAGATGGCAGCAAAGAATCAGCGAAACTTACACTAACAAAAGAACAAGCAACAGAAGTCACTAATTCTGCCGAGCAACAACAACAGTAAGCACAGCTTATTGATCAAATAAATGGCGGCCGCATCCTAACACAAAGTTAAAAACATGATATCCCCAACATGTCATATTAGCGTCCAAAGGCTCTGCCCCGCCTTTCCCAGAAAAGCGATCATCTGCAACATGGATGATTGCTTTTTTAATTTGATAGTTCGAATGAAAATAACCATTCTTAGCGGATATCGTATTTGTATTTCATTATAACAACCACCATATGGATGTTATTGCATTGCTAGCTGCACACACATTTCTTCTTGTCAGAAAGTATTTTAGCTGCTATTTATGTCTAATCTGTCACAGACCATGCTCCCGCCCAATATATTATAAATAGACATTACATAAAGGAGCATGATCAATGACGAACGTACTAATTGGTACTACTGTAAAGCAAGACCCTGACATATTGTCTGCCTACTTAGACTCTCTCCGTGACCTTCAAACAAAGAACATGTCAATCTCTTTTTGTTTTGTAGACGATAACGATAACCCTGAATCAAGTTCGCTGCTCGCTAATTTTGCAAAAGAAAGACCGACTGTCATCTTTCTATCCGAAGGAACAGACGCCTATTTGAAAGATGAACATACGCATTATTGGACAGAATCGCTAATCTGGAAAGTAGCTGCATGGAAAAATCGAATTATCTCTTTTGCATTAGAGCAGCACTATGATTATGTATTTTTCGTTGACTCCGACCTTATCTTGCACCCTGTCACTTTGAATCAGCTGCTTGCTAGTGAAAAAGATATTATCTCGTGCGTCTTTTGGACACAATGGCAGCCAGGAACACAAGCGCTGCCGCAAGTCTGGCTGAAAGATGAATATGATCAATTCGCTCATGCTCGCGGGGAATCACTGTCGGGTGAAGAACAGGCAGAAAGACACCAAACTTTCCTCAGTCAAATGCAAGAACCCGGGGTATATGAAGTGGGCGGCTTAGGGGCATGTACATTAATCAGCCGAAATGCTTTAGAAAAAGGTGTCCATTTCGGCGAAATCCCCAATCTTTCATTCTGGGGAGAAGATCGGCATTTTTGTATTCGCGCTGCCGCACTAGGCTTCTCTCTCTTTGTTGATACGCATTATCCTGCATTTCACCTGTATCGAAAAACAGATTTAGCAAAGCTTCCTGCTTATAAATGGGAACAAAACTGGCCAGGTTCTGCACCACGCATCTCGAAAGCAAGCAGCAATACACTAACTTTATCTATGATTGTTAAAAATGAAGCAGGACGCTATCTGGAACGTGTTTTACACAGTTGTTTACCTGCTGTTGACCAGGCAGTTATCATTGATGATTACAGTACAGATAACACAAGAGCGATTTGCCAAACGCTTTGCGCTGCCTATAATGTTCCGCTTAAATTGATTGAGAATACTGCTTCCAACTTTTCGAATGAAATCGGGCTTCGCAAACAACAATGGCAAGAGACAATTGCTGAAGATCCTGACTGGATTCTAAATTTGGATGCAGATGAGGTGCTGGAGAATGCCTTTTCAACAGAAAAAGACCGGCTTCTAAACCAAGCCGATCTGGACCTTTATTCATTTCGTTTATACGATTTCTGGGATGAATTTCATTACCGAGAGGATACGCATTGGCAGGCTCACCATTTTTACCGCCCTTTCCTGCTCCGCTATCAGCCAGCCTTTCCATATGAATGGCTGGAAACACCCGTTCATTGCGGCCGATTTCCAGTAAACATTTTCAAACTGCCCAATGGTATTAGTGATTTGCGGGTAAAGCATTTTGGCTGGGCGAACGAGAATGATCGAAAGCGAAAGTATGAACGCTATAAGCAGCAAGATCCACAAGCTGTGTATGGACAGGAAGCACAATATGAGAGCATTTTAGATGCTAATCCCACTTTAATTAAATGGACGGAGGTTTCTTCTTTCGAAAGATAGCACGAAAACAATAAAGTCGTCCCCATTGATCATCAAACAGGGCATTTGCCGGCAGTTCGGTCTGAACGTCGCCAGCGTATTCCAAGCCGGCAAGTTCAGCTAATGTTTCCATAACTTTTAAATCAACTGTTGGATAATCGAACGTTACTATAACGAGACCTCCCGGCTTTAAGGTACGGCTGAACTGCTCCCAAGCACGCTTTTGTACACTTACGTCCAAATGTTCTATTACCGAAATACAGAATATCTTATCAAAGAGGGCATCTTCGTAAGGCAGCGCAGTGAGATCAGCTGCAGTACGGTGAATTCTTTGCAGCAGTCCTGCTGGTAATCGTGCCGCTTCTTCTTTCCCGAAATCCTTGCTTATATCTTCCAGGATGGCCTGATCATCCACAATTCTTGTATCTATATCGCATGCATAGACTGCCTGTGCGGCGGTCGCCAAGTGAAATTTAAATGGATGACTTATTCCCGAGGCAGCATCCAGTACAGTATCCCCTGCCTCTGCAAACGAAGCTGCCCATTTATATTCATAACCGCGACTCCACCAAGCATCCGGTAATTTCAGCACAAAATCGCGCGCTGCACGATCCTCACGTGTGAAAAATCTCGAAGTCCATGCTTCTGTCAACATGCTTCAACCCCTTTAAATTTAGAATACAGTCATTTAGTACAACGTATTCCACTGGATAAGCATGTATGCCCGCTTTCTACTAGACAGCAAAAGCCGGGCAAATTCCGCCCGGCTATGCTTATTCATCATATAAAATTGATTTCACATCTGCATCTTCCAAATAGTCTTCATATTTTTCATGATCTTCGTTAACACCATCATATTTTCCATGCATATCAGCGATTAGGAAATTTTCTATATCTTCCGCTCCGCCTACTTCTTCACCGGAATTCAATGCCATATACTCATAGTCCTTCTCGGAGTTAACAAAATCAGAGGGGGTTTCTGACGAGCCGTATGCTTGCAATTCTTGGAGCGTATCTTCTCCATCATAAAAATTATGCTCTGAGTCTTCTTCATCATCTTTTCCTTCTAAATCTTCCAGACGCGGATGAATGACCGCTTCTTCTGCCGGCCGGTCATGTAATGTCATTTGCTGCGGCTTGAACGCTACAAGCGTTTCCGCTGTTGGCATGGCAAGCAATCGTTCATCAGGAATCGGCTTCCCTGACTTTTGACAAATGCCGTAGGTGCCCTTCTTCATTCTGTCCAGCGCTGCTTCAATATCGTGCTGTTCTTGCTCCAAGTGGTCATTTAACGCAATGTCTTTCTCTCTTTCGAATAATTCCGTTGCTGTATCGCCTGGATGATTATCATAATTGCTCAGTTCACCTACTGCATCCTTGTTATACGACATTTCAACACCAAAATGGTCCTTCAATGTTTGTTTTAATTCTTGCAGCCGATTTTCCAGCATCTCCTTACAAGCATGTAGTGTCTCTGGTCTGACCATGTTTTTCCCTCCAGTATCTTTCTTAACTGTGTGTTAGTATGTGACAGAAAACACTTCTCTATTAACTATGCGCTTCTTATAATCAAGAAAATGGAGGGATGATGGATGCCGAAGCGAAGACTGTACTTACTTGGAGGAAATACCTCTCAAAGAGAAGCCAATGCCCATTTTAGCAGGGCAGCCGGCGGAAGAAATGCCCAAATTGCACTGCTGCTCGTCTACCGAGAAGGCTGGGAAGATTTTCTGCAGCACTATACAAAACACTGGCTGGATCAAGGGGTGCTCGAGCGCAATATCTCGGTTATTATGCCAAATGAGAAAAGCACATTAGACGCTCATGCAGCAGCACAGCAACTAGCAGCTGCTACTGGCATTTTTATCGGTGGCGGTCATTCTGAAACATACTATGCACAGTATACAAAACAGCCGTTCAAGCAGCTTATAAAAGACAACTATGCAGCTGGCGTTCCTATCGCCGGCAATAGTGCAGGAGCACTTCTGATGCCGGACACAGTCCTTCTCTCACCTCATGATACGGATAATCAACAAGCATGGAGCGGACCGGGACTCGGCTTGCTGCATAACCAGCTAATCAGCGTTCATTTCTCTCAGTGGCAAGATGAATACCATCTTACAGCTGGCTTAGAGCGACATCAAGTGCCTTACGGATACGGCATTGATGAAGATGCCTGCCTTTATTTCGAAAACGAACAGCCCACTGCGGTATTTGGTACAGAACAAGTAAAACGCATAGAAAAAGGGACCCTATAGTGTAGGGCCCCTCTGTATTAGTTAGATGTAGAACGCAAGTAATAAGACGTTTTAATACCAGAATCCCAAACTGCGATATGCAAATCAAGCAGTTCTTTTGCTTTAATGGAGTTCGGTACGTACATGTTGAACGAAATAGCTTGATCAATATGCTTTTGGCGTGCTGCATTTTGCTTTACGCTCCACTGCTGATCAATTTCATATGCAGATTTGTAATAACGATCTGTTTCTGCATTCAAGTCCGGAGCCGTTACCGGAATTTTATAATCCTTCTTTTCTTCAGAGTAGAATTTGCTGAAGATCGGGTCAGTCGTTGCTGTACTTCCTGCAATTAAAGCAGTAGAAGAGTTCGGTGCGACTGCCATCAAATAAGCGTTACGCATTCCGTTTGCTTTCACTTGTTCTTGCAGACCTTTCCAGTCAAGTTCAGACTCGCCTGTTGTATAGCCTTTATTATCAAAGTAGCTGCCATCTGCCCAGTCAGAGCCTTCAAAGATTGGGTAAGCACCTTTCTCTTTGGCAATCTGCATGCTGGACTGAATCGTCAAGTAAGCGATCTTCTCATACAATTCATCAGCATAAGCTACTGCTTCGTCACTTTCCCAATCAATATGTTTCAAAGCAAGCAAGTGATGCCACCCGAAAGTTCCAAGACCGATGGCACGGTACTTCTGGTTTGTAATTTGCGCTTGCAGGACAGGAATTGTGTTCAAATCAATAACATTATCCAGCATACGAACCTGGATTGGAACTAAGCGCTCCAAGACATCCTCTGTAACAGCTTTCGCCAAAGAGATGGAAGAAAGGTTACACACAACAAAATCACCAGGTTCTTTTGTGATAATAATTTTGCCGTCTTGTGTCGTCTGTTCTGTCATTAACGTAGGGCTTTGGTTTTGCATAATTTCTGTGCAAAGGTTGCTGGAATAGATCATACCTGCATGTTTATTTGCATTCTGACGGTTTACTTCATCACGATAAAACATGAAAGGACCGCCTGTTTCAAGCTGACTGCGAAGAATACGTTTCATCACATTGATAGCCGGGATTTCTTCTTTATGCAAATCCGGATTTTCAACACATGCCCAGTATTTTTCGCGGAAAGATCCTTCTCCTCTTGTTTCATCGTAGAAGTCTTCCAAAGAGAAGCCCATCACACGGCGAACTTCATGCGGATCGAATAGATACCAGTTTCCGCGTCCTTGTACTTGTTCCATGAAGATATCCGGCAGGCAGACACCTGTGAATAAGTCATGTGTACGCTGGCGCTCATCCCCATTATTCAATTTCGCATCGAGGAATGGGAAGATATCTTTATGCCAAATATCAAGGTACGTAGCAATCGCACCTTTACGCTGACCTAATTGATCGACGCTTACGGCTGTATTATTCAGCTGTTTCATCCATGGAAGCACACCAGAAGAGGCACCTTCAAAACCTTTGATGGCACTGCCGCGGCTGCGGATTTTGCCAAGATACACACCAATACCACCACCATTTTTAGACAAGTTGGCAATATCTGTGTTGCTGTCGAAAATACCTTGCAAGCTGTCATCCACTGTGTCGATGAAGCAGCTGGAAAGCTGTCCGTAGCTCTTTCCAGAGTTAGACAAAGTCGGCGTAGCCACTGTCATATAAAGATTGCTCAACGCCCAATATGCCTCTGTTACAAGCTCTTTACGTTTCTCTTCTGGTTCCTTACTCATAATTGTCATGGCAATAATCATGAAACGTTCCTGCGGAAGCTCATACGTACCGCCTTTATGATCTGTTGCCAAGTAACGATCCGCAAGCGTACGCAGACCAATATATGTGAACAACCCGTCTTTCTTGTAATCGATCAAGCTATGGAAGTAATTGATATCATTTTCACTGTAAGTGTCGAGAAGGGATGTGCTATAGATACCAATCTCAGTCAATTGCTGGATTAAGCTGTAGAAAGATCCGTACTTTTCTTCGAATTTGTAACCACGATTAGTAGCAGCTTCGAAATAAAGCTGTTCCAAATACAGACTCGCTGCGATATATGTCCATTGCGTTTCTTCTTCATCAAGCTGCGCCAACCCTTCCAGAATTAACTGATTCAGCCATTCCTTATCGGATGACCAGGATTTTTGCTGCGATAACCGCTCACCATATTGAATCAGGTGTTTTGCATCAGATGCCGCAAAGCGTGATTCGAGCACGGCTGCTACATGCTCTTTCCAATTGACTGTTTGTGTCGTATCTAACATGTTGAAACTTCCTCCTCTAAAAATACAGGTGTATTAGTAAGTACTTTCTTACCCCTAAACGCACAAAGTGAGCAACTACCAGGAAACTGTCTGCTCTGTCTGTACTACTAGATACAGTAGTAACATGAATCAGAAACGACAAATAAAAAGTGTTAAAAAACACTGTCTATCAAGCGAATGAAGCGATTTCTTCACCCTCTTGTCGATACCCGGCTTGCTCGCCTTCGAAACTATATATAGTATTGCATTATGTTTTCACTAACAAGATGTTGTACAAATGACTTTACCATACAATCTTGCCTCTTTCAATCTCTACTTTATCTGCAAGACTTATTTCACAATCTATCTTGCAAAGAAAACTGCCGTCTTTCGAGGTTTTTTGCAGGCGAAAAATTGTTTGTGATTTTCAGCCAAAAAACCTCCGCACAACTCGACAATCAAACTGCTTAGCGGTACGATAGACATGCATTCGACAGGAGGGAATATGATGAAAAATATGAAACGCGTAGGTTTTATAGGGATTGGCGTTATGGGTAAAAGTATGAGCCGTAATTTGATGCAAGCTGGATTTGAACTGGACGTCTATGCAAGAACAAAAGCAAAAGCACAGGATCTAGTAGACACGGGCGCTGTCTGGCATGATACACCAGCTAGCCTGGCACAATCGGCTGATGTCGTAATTACGATGGTCGGCTATCCTAGCGATGTGCAGGAAGTCTACTTTGGTGAAAATGGGATCCTCCAGCACGCTAAACCTGGAACATATGTCATAGATATGACCACTTCCAAACCAGCGTTAGCCGAAGAGATTTATGCAGAAGCAAAGAAAAACGGTATTTTCGCATTAGATGCACCAGTCTCCGGCGGTGATGTTGGTGCCAGAAACGGAAAGCTTGCCATCATGGTCGGTGGTGACGAAGAAGCATTCCAAACTGTATTGCCTGTATTGGAAACGATGGGTGAGAACATTATCCTGCAAGGACCTGCTGGTTTCGGGCAGCATACAAAACTAATTAACCAAGTGACCATCGCCAGTAATATGGTTGGTGTTTGCGAGGCAATTGCGTATGCAGAGCACGCAGGAATGGATCCGTCTAAAGTGCTTCAATCTATTACAACAGGAGCTGCTGGAAGTTTCAGCTTAAGCAACCTGGCTCCTCGAATGATTAAAGGTGACTATGATCCTGGGTTCTATGTGAAACATTTTATCAAGGACATGAAACTGGCGCTCGAAGCTGCAAAAGAAATGCACATGATGACACCAGGACTAGAACTAAGCCTCTCCCTATACGAACGATTGGAAGCAAATGGTGATGCAGATCTTGGGACACAAGCATTGATTAAATTATTTACGAAGAAAGCATTAAATTGAGGCCGAGTATCGTCGGCCTCTTTATACGAGGATAAACAACAGTATTGGCAGCGTAACGAGACTTAAAATGGTGCTGACCATAGTTGTACTTGATACATAAGAAGGCTTGGCGCCAAATTCAAGTGCGTATATAGTCGTGTTAGCTGCTGTAGGCATTGCAGCTACCAAGATCATAATCTGCTTTACCATATCGTCAACTGGCAAAATAAAAGTAAACAAGTAAGCAACAACAGGGGATATGAGCAGTTTAAGTACAAGTGCATACGAAAGACGTTCATATTCCAAGGCTTTTAATGAGATAGTCGCCAGCTGCATACCGAGAACAATCATGACGGTAGGTATTGCCGCATCAGCTACGAGCTGTACAGCTTGGGAAATCGGTCCGCTTAGCGGCATCCTCAAGAGCTGGAATAGAATTCCGAGCAACGCTCCATAAATAATTGGTATCTTCAAAACAGATATCAAGGTTGCGCGCAGAGAACGATTTGCCCCTCCGCCTTTGGCAGCGATAAAGACCCCAATCGTTGCCATCACAAGCTGCTGCAAAACAAGCAGAATAACTGCATAATGGAACCCGGCTGCACCAAATACGAATAACACGAGCGGCGCACCGTAGTTACCATTATTCATAAATGATGCACCCAGCATTAAGCTATACGTGTCTTGACGGTCATATCTTCGCACCCAGCTGATGATGTAACAGATCAGCAGCAGTGCAAGACAAAGTCCGACAACGAAGATGGCTAGATACATATAATCTTTGCTTAGCCGGTTTTCATAAAATGTCTGGAAAGCTAAAACCGGGGACAGCAAATAAACGGACATCTTCGAAATACTGCGGATATCAAACTTCAATAACTTCTGACCAATAAAGCCGATTAAAAAAATGCCAAAAATAGGCAATAACGTCAATATGTACCCCACAATGGATCATCCTATCAAAAATTTATGATTGCAAAAATTCGATCTTCCCATCTCCAATACGAGCAATACGAGCTAAGGATTCTACTTCTATACCTATTTCCTCCAACCGAGCTCTCCCTTTTTGGAAACTTTTTTCGATAACAATTCCAATACCAGCAGCTGATGCACCAGCTTGTTTTATAATATTTATCAACCCCGCGGCCGCTTCTCCGTTGGCTAGAAAATCATCAACAATTAAGACATGATCATCCGGAGATAGTCGGTCTTTTGAGATTGTCACATCTGAATATACCTTCTTTGTAAAGGAATAGACAGATTCACAATAGACGTCACCTTTCATTGTAAGGGACTTCTGCTTTTTGGCATACACGACAGGAACACCAAAAGCAAGACCTGCCATAAGAGCCGGAGCAATTCCGCCTGCTTCAATTGTGACAATTTTTGTCACAGGCTGGTGCTGGAACTTCTGATAAAACTCTTTACCGATTTCATATAGAAGGGCTGTATCCATTTCGTGGTTTAAAAAGCTGTCGACTTTTACAATAGAGTCTCCAATAATGGTACCTCTTTCGCGAATTGCTTGATGAAGTAATTCCACGTTAGCGTGTCCCCTTTCTTTCCTCAGCAGCTGAAGCGACAACAAATGCTAAATCATCATTTCCAAAGAATTGTAATACCTCCAGCAGCATCTCATCCGAGATATCCGATGCCTCCTCTTTTGGCAGCATCTCTTCTAACGCTTCTTGCAGTGCAGTATTTTTCCCTTGGTTTGGATAGGCCTGCTCATATAAGGTCACAGCATCCAAATCATGATTCGTACACCATTGCGCGAAGATTCGAATCATCATTCGCTCATCCTCTTGATATTTCTCAATGATCTTTTTCGAAAGCTCTTCTTGACTCATGTACAGCACACCTCTCCTTAAAATGATAAAAGACGCATCCTGGACTAATCCAGAATGCGCCTTTGTCGTCGTTATATAAGGATATATTACAGACGAGTTACGTTAGCAGCTTGTGGGCCGCGGTTGCCTTCAACGATTTCGAATTCAACTTCTTGACCTTCGTCAAGAGTTTTGAAGCCGTCAGCTTGGATAGCAGAGAAATGTACGAATACGTCGTCTCCGTCTTCTCTTTCGATGAAACCAAAACCTTTGTCTGCGTTAAACCATTTTACTTTTCCAGTCATTTAAATGACCTCCTTACAATAGAAGTACAAAAGTACAGGTATTGAATCGTTATACCTTTACACCTACACCACTTATTGTGAAAGAGATCGTAAAGATTATTCAACCGTTTCTTTTGCCTCTTAAGAGTAACGTTTTTTATGTAAGATTGCAAGTGTATTCTAACTTTTTCTTCAAAATATGTTAAGAATGAGACATCCGTCCTAATAAAACGCTTTCAACATTGCAGCATATGACAGAAATCGCTTTCACACCAACGTATTCTGTCCTGTGCCAATGGACCTTGTTTTTTGACGTATTCCAACATGCATTTACTAGTTATATTTACAGTTTGTTCTTCCTCTTCCCTTTTCATACCTAGCATTGTAAGAAATACGTTTTTGACAGTCTTCCTCCCTACTTCTTATATCGAATATAGCTTGTAAAGAATAACCCTCATGAAAGGATAGGCGCAATGGAAACTTCTCGTGATTTAGTAACAGCTTCTTGACACGCACCATTTCTATACTAGCGCCAAATCCACCGAAAAACTAAACGTGCTCTCCATTATCCCGATAGCTATAGTTACGCTAACATTCGTAACTGGTTTCTTTGGAATGAATCCTTCCATCTCACTCCGACAGCCCGTTGACAACAGCTAGCGTCAGCGGCTTCTTGGTACTAGTCACTCTGGCATGAGGTATTATTTGAAGTACAAGCTATTTTAATTACCAATTGTACTGGGCAGCCTTTCGTGCTAAAATATTTGTTTGCAAGAGTATAAATAACGACATATCGCCTAAATTTGTATCTTGCAAATATAAATGACAGGTGGAAAATAACATGAGTGATTATCGCGTATTGTTGTATTATAACTATGTAGATATTGAAGATCCGGAAGCTTTTGCCAGCGAACATTTGAAAGCTTGCAAGGAACTCGGATTAAAAGGCCGTATCCTTGTTGCGAAAGAAGGTATGAATGGTACCTGCTCCGGAACAGTAGAACAAACACAAGCATATATGGACATGATGCATGCGAAACCAGGATTTGAAGAAATGGTCTTCAAGATTGACCAAGCAGATGAACATGCTTTCAAGAAAATGCATGTACGTGCGCGTCCTGAATTGGTAACGCTGCGTCTGGAAGATGATATAGACCCTCGTGAGACAACAGGCAACTACCTATCTCCGAAGGAATTTTACGAAGCAATGCAGGATGAGAACACAGTAGTTCTTGATGCTAGGAATGATTATGAGTATGATCTCGGTCACTTCCGCGGCGCTATCCGTCCTGAAATCGAAACATTCCGCGACCTGCCAGACTGGGTCCGCGAGAACAAAGATATACTAGAAGGAAAACGCGTTCTTACCTATTGCACAGGCGGTATCCGCTGTGAGAAATTCTCCGGCTGGCTTGTTCGCGAAGGTTTTGAAGATGTTGGCCAATTGCATGGCGGTATTGCCACATACGGTAAAGATCCAGAAGTACAAGGACAGCTTTGGGATGGCCGCATGTATGTATTTGACAGCCGTATCTCTGTACCAATTAACCAAAAAGAACATGTCATCGTGGCGAAAGATTACTTTGATAATGAGCCTTGTGAACGATATGTAAATTGCGCAGATCCTTCTTGCAACCGACAGATCATTTGCTCTGAAGAAAATGAGCACAAGTATCTTCGCGGCTGCTCTGACAGCTGCCGCCGCTCCCCGCGTAACATGTACGTGGAAGAACACGGCTTAACACCAGAAGAAGTCGAAGAGCGTCTTGCTGAATTGGAAAACGAAACAGTAGCAAACTAAAAAAGAACCCTCAGGGGTTCTTTTTTTAATGCCACTCTAAAAATTCCAGTCTATTTCCAAAGGGGTCATGCACATAGATACGGTCTGCACCTGGCAAGTCTGCATCATCTGAAAAGTCTACACTGTGTTGATCTAAATGTTGCCGCAAGGAAGATAACCCTTCTACTTCAAAAGCCGGATGAGCTTTTCGTGCTGGCGAAAAAGGTTCTTCTATTCCCAAGTGTACCGTAATGCTGTTGCAACTGAACCACACACCGCCTCTTACTCGCAAGCTGGCTGGCTTTTCGATTTCTTCAAAACCTAGTACATCTACAAAAAACTCTCTTGCCTGCTCCTCACTGCCTTTTGGGCAAGCAAGCTGTACATGATCCAGCTGTTTTAGAAAAAACTCCACCTGAACAACCCCCTTTTTTTCTATATTCTACCACTTGCTAGTTTGGATTGTTATCACTTCATTTCCAGATGTGCTACATTGTACGTGTAAACAAGAGGAGGATAACTATGACAGTATATGATTATGCCGCGGTTACCTTGGATGGAAAAGAAGTTAATCTAAGGGATTATGCCGGTAAAGTTCTCGTTATCGTGAACACGGCAAGTAAATGCGGATTTGCACCACAGCTTGAACAGCTGCAGGAGATATATAAGAACTATCAAGACAAGGGGCTTGTTATTCTCGGCTTTCCAAGTAACCAATTCATGAATCAAGAACCAGGAAGCAGTGAAGAAATCGCGGAAGTCTGTCAGCGCAATTACGGTGTTAGCTTTCCAATGTTTGAGAAGATAAAAGTAAACGGACCGGATGCACACCCGCTTTATAAGCATCTGACAAATGAGGCAGGCGGTCTTTTCTCTAAGAAAATAAAATGGAACTTCACAAAATTCCTAGTTGATGCGGAAGGACATGTGGTAGAGCGATTCGCACCAAAAACAAGTCCAGCAGATATGAAACCTTCTATTGAAAAACTGCTTCAACAATAAGCAAAGCATACAAAAAGCCCTGCACTAGCTAGGTGCAGGGTCACTCTTCTGGATCTGTGTTAGACGCTTGCTTGGTGCGGTGTTTATGCCGATCATCTTCTAGATCTCTCTCCACTTCATCCACCGGCACATCATCTGTCATCATATCCTGTTTATTTTCCAGTTGTTTCTCTCGGTTTTCACTCTCTGCTTTGGAATAGCCGTGTTTATCCTTGTCGCCTTTTGCGCCGTTCTTCTGTACCATCGTTACCCCTCCTCATATCTTCCCTATATGTAAGCCCTTTCCCTTTTTAAACGATGTAAAAACCTTCCTTAGCGTTGGTAACCAGTTAACGCAACGGGTATACTAAAAGATAGATAGCGTTTTTTACGCCTGGCAACAGGGTAAATGCTTTAAAAGATTGTCAAATGAGGTGAATCACACAATGAAACCAACTGCTCTAATCACAGGAGCGTCCAGCGGAATCGGCTACCATCTCGCCAAATGGTTCGCTAAGGCTGGCTATGATTTGATTATTGTAGCGAGATCGAAGGATAAACTCCTATCCCTGCAAACAGAATTGCATGATTCGAATGTGACTGTCATTCCTCATGATCTGTCCATACCAAACAGTGCTTACAAGCTTTATGAAAAGATTCGTGATGAAGGAAAAACAGTCGAAGTGCTGGTTAATAATGCTGGCTTTGGACTAAGCGGCAAGTTCGAGGAAACAAGCTTTGAGACGCAGCAAAAACTGATGCATCTCAACATGGTCTCGTTATCCAATCTAACTCGATTGTTTATCGATGATATTATCCATTCTCCATTCAAAACGGTGCCGAATGGGATTCTAAATATCTCTAGTATGGCTGCTTTCCTGCCTGGTCCGCACATGGCAGCCTATCATGCGTCAAAGGCATACGTGCAGTGGTATTCCGAAGCATTGGCTGAAGAATTGGCTCCGAGAGGCGTGACAGTTACCGCACTTTGTCCAGGTCCTACGCAGACTGAGTTTTTCAAACGTGCCGGTAATGATAAGATTATGTCTTCTTTCCGCGATGCCCCAGAGGATGTGGCCCGCCAAGGCTTCCTCGGATTCATAAAAGGTAAACGCGTGGTATTTCCGTCTATGAACATCCAAGCAGCTGTTTTTTTCATGAAGCTGCTTCCTAGCAAAATGCTAGCCAAAATAGCGAAAAATATGTACACAAAATAAGCAAAAAAGACACCCCTCGAGGTGTCTTTTTTGCTCATCTCACATAGCGGCGCCGGTAGCTGTAAAAGTAAGCTGCCAATGGCCACCATGCTGCTGCAAAGATTGGATACACTGCCCAGATTACCACTGGTGAATACGCGATATTCACGAACAGGAAAAACAAACTAAGAGCACCAAAGCCAAGTACAGAAAAGAATAGACTAGAATTCATCCGCTTTCCGATAAGAGACAACGGCCACCAACTCATCGCAAAGATGATGAATCCATACCAAGGCGTTTCATGTCCGAAATACTGGTGCAGAGCAATATAATAGAAGCAAACAGCAAGACTAATGACTAACGCTGTTTTTATACTAGCAAGCGATTTACGGAACATTACCAACGTCGGCCATAATGCAAGCGCACCAAATGTGTACAAACACCAAAGTACCTCAGGTGTATCAGTTAAATTCTCATGCACAAGTACAGTTCCAACAAATAGTGCTGAAAGCCAGGAAACGATCGCTTGCTGCTTTGGCAGCAGAATCTGCAGCGCTAAAAGCACACAAACACCTAAGCTATATGTGTACCAAATTTCCTGCGGTGTCGTCTTCATGTTGATATATACCGTATATCCCCCTAAACTAACGAGCATAAAGGCAACAAACAACCGCCACGGATTCATCTGTGCATCACCTTTCTTCTTCTAGCTTTCATCCATACAAAAGCCATGCTCACAGGCCACCAAAGAATAGCAAATGTCGGGAAAACAAACCATATCTCGTGAGGCGTATAATACATATTCACAAAAACAAGCAGCGCAATAATTAAAACACTGCCGCATATGGAGAAACCAAGATTAAGCGTACTCATATCCTCTTTCTGTTTCTTTGGCTTATCGCTTTTTTGCCTCGGTTCCTGCTGCAGCTGAAATTCTTTTTTGATCTCTGCCAGATTTCCGAAGTCCACAATCGCTTTATTTATTGCGTCTTCTTCCGCTTTTCCATCCAGCATGAAATCAGCTGCTTTTTCTTCCATTGAATCCTTTATTTCTTCTTTCAATGTTGCAACTTGTTCTGTTTCTGGCAAGTCTGCAAATTGTTCTTCTACATACGCTCTGATTTTCTGCATCAGACACCCTCCATAAAAATATCAATTAATTGCTTAGCTTCCTGCCATTCTTTCGCCGCTTCCTGCCAATACGCCTTTCCAAGCGTTGTGAGGGTATAATACTTCCGCTTGCCGCCATGTGATTTCTCCCCTTGATACGATTCAATCAGCTCCCGGCGCTCGAGCCGCTGAAATACGGCATAAAGTGTTGCTTCTTTAATCTGGAATGCATCGTCTGTCCAAGCTGCTATGTCTTTCGAGATTTGGTATCCATACTTATCGCCCTCCATCAGCAGACGAAGAATAATGGAATCCAGATGACCTCGAATTGTATCACTCCGAATGTGGCATCCCTACTTTCAAATTACTCTATCTGATAAAGTAATCATAAAATAAATTACTCTGCGTGTCAAAGTAATTATTGCACTTTTTTCCAAAAATAAAAAGCAGGCACTCAGCTTGCTTTTGTATGATTTAGGTTTCTAATAAAAGCTTCAACATCTGCTTTATTTTCCACAAGCATAACTTTATCTCCATACTTGGAGAACGCATCATATATATAAGGTTTGTTCGACTTTTCAAAATAACGGTTCCATTTAAACATTTTCAAAAACATTCGAAAAGAAGGCGTATAATTGGCCTTCTCAAGACCTGTTATCTGTCGTAAATACCGCTTCGCAATCCTGATATTATGTACCCTGGGAGCTGGTGTCAGCCAAATAATTAAATCAGCTTGACGCAGACTCTCTTCTATCCAATCAGCTGTATGAACACCTTCTATAATCCATGATTCTCTGCTGGTAATATCCTGCAGTATTTGCCGTCTTAGCTTTTCCGATCGTCGCACATCTCCGTCAGGCGACCTTTTCCACATCATATTATCCAACTCGTAGTGTGGTACAGTCAGCTGTACTGTCATTTCTCTTGCTAAAGTTGTCTTGCCGCTGCCAACAGATCCTACAATATGTATCTTTTGAGGAAACTTACTCATTATCCCTATCCAACCCGTCATTGTGTAAAAGCAGCAGTGTCATATCTTCTATGAACTGTTCTGGCTTATCTAACATAATCAAATGATCTGTCTCTTCATAGTAAAGGATATCTGTCTTAGGATGCTCCTGGCAGAATTGCTTTAAATCATTTTCCACATCTTGCTTCTGCTGCTGGTTGTGCAAAGCAACCATAATCACGACTTTCTTTGATTTCTCCATCTGTCTGAGCGTTTTAATCGGATCAAAGTAATAGAAAGCCTCTAAGTACTTTTGCTGCACAGCTGGTGAAGCTTTTAATTGATAAGCACCTGTTTCTTTATTCAAAATTACTTGGTCAGCTGCTGCGCTTGCAATGTGCTCATTCCATAATTCGGGATCATCTTGTCTCATATACTGTAAATAAGCGTGCATCGTTTTCAGTACGGAAGCAGAAGGTGCTTCAAACGTCATATCATCTATACAGAGATCCTTTATTTGACTCAAAGCTGCAAACCCGCCATCAATAAGCAGTACACCTTTTGTGCTGTACTTGCTAGCATATGCAAGTGCTGCGGCTGCTCCCAAGGAACTGCCTGCAACATATAACGAATTAACATGTATTGTTGAAATTCGGTTATGAATACAATCAGCAATCATTTGAAAATCATAATTATCTGCTTCTTCACTTTCTCCATGCCCCGGTAAATCAATCATAATAATGTAAAAATTCTCTTTAAGCTGGTCACAAACTTGTTCCCATATTTTATTCGTCCAGCCTAGGCCATGTATCAGCAATAATGCCGGTTTTGCCTGATTTCCTGCCGTTTCATAGTGTATATGCATAGTACACCCCCACCAAAATATACATTATTTTCCGGAAATAAAAAAGAGCAGAGAATCTCCTCTGCTCAATGAATTAGATTTGTTTTAACAAGTTTGCCATTTCGATCGCTGATACTGCTGCTTCTGCACCTTTGTTACCCGCTTTTGTGCCTGCACGTTCAATTGCTTGTTCAATCGTGTTTGTCGTTAGCACACCAAAGATAATTGGAATGCCCGCTTTATTTGCTGCGCCTGCTACACCCTTTGCGACTTCATTGCTGACGTAATCAAAGTGAGGTGTCGAGCCTTTAATAACTGTACCTAATGTAATAACTGCGTCGTATTTTCCAGTTCCAGCAAGTTTATCTGCTACTAGCGGAATCTCAAATGCACCCGGCACCCAGGCTACGTCTACTTTCGCTTCGTCTACACCATGACGCTTTAATGTATCAATAGCACCGCTTAACAGTTTGCTTGTGATAAATTCATTGAATCTGCCTACAACAATACCAATCTTTAAATCTGAACCTACTACATTTCCTTCAATTGTGTTTACCATTTGAATGCTCCTTTATTGTTCGATAAATTTTCTGTTATAAAACCTTTGTTTTATTTCCCTGGCGATACGCAATTAAATCTTCAATCGTGATTAACGGCAGTTTATGCACAGCTGCTAGCTTTTCTAAATCAGGCATACGAGCCATAGAGCCATCTTCTTTCATAATCTCGCAAATATAGCCAGCTTCTGCTGTTCCTGCTAGTTTTGCTAAATCAACTGCTGCTTCTGTATGTCCTGGTCGCTCCAGAACGCCGTTTGTTTTCGCGATAAGCGGAAAGATATGACCAGGTCGCTGGAAATCTGCCGGTTTACTCGTGTTATCCGCAAGCTTTGCAATTGTATGCGCGCGTTCAAATGCACTAATACCTGTTGTGGAATCCTTGTGATCGACACTTACTGTAAATGCTGTCCCATGCGGATCTGTATTGGCATTTACCATCGGGGGCAAATCCAACCTTTCAGCAATTTCCCGGGAAATAGGCGCACAGATCAGACCTTTTCCGACAGAAGCCATGAAATTAACTGTCTCCGGCGTGGCGTATGCTGCCAATGCGAGCAAATCCCCCTCATTCTCTCGCTTCTCATCATCGGTGACGATAATCGGCTTTCCGCTTTTCAAATATTCCAATGCATGCTCGATGGTCGTTTTCACCATGCAGCCCTCCTCAATCTAAAAATCCATTCTGTTCCAAAGTCTCTCTCGAAATCCCTGCAGGCTCTGCTGTTTTCTGATGATTCAGCAGCCGCTCCATATACTTGGCAAGCTGATCAAACTCAAGATTCACATGATCACCAACCTGCTTATCTCCTAAAATCGTCGCTTGCCTTGTCTCGGGAATTAGAGAAATCGTAAAATTGTCTTCTCCTACCTCAAAAACTGTTAAGGACACACCATCTACCGAAATAGATCCTTTTGTCATTAAATATTGGAGACCTTCGCCTACTGAAATGTTGATATAACGGGCGTTTGCTTCTTCGCGAATGTTGGTAATCATTCCGTTTGTATCTACATGTCCGCTTACAAAATGACCGCCCATTCTGCCTGCAGGCTGCAGCGCGGGCTCCAGATTAACTGCATCAGAGCTGTGCAAACCGGACAGCGTGCTGGACCGAAATGTTTCGGGCATCACATCCACTTGAAAGCTATGCGGGGTAAACGCTGTGACGGTGAGGCACACACCGTTAACAGAAATACTGTCGCCAATATGCATATCTTTGGTGAGCTTCTCACTGGCAATCGTAAGCTGCATCGCCTCTTCTTGTTTTTCCACAGCAATCATACTGCCTACTTCTTGAATGATTCCAGTAAACACAGATTCTCCTCCTCGTTTCTGCTTATCCGACTAGGGGCAAACCAATTTATAAGTCACTACGAATGGGAATTTGACCGTCTCGGGGCAATGTGACGGTTTATTGGGGGTGGTACGGGTATAAGTGGTCTCTGTTATAGTTTCGGCAAGAGCAGACATTTCACTTACACCAATTAACCATACTAGCTAACATAAAAAGCCCCAGAATAACTGCTTCTGGGGCCTTGGCTTTAAAAATTATAGCGAAAACAAGCTATTGTCATGTGACAAAGCTCATGTTGGCATGTGGATAGCACGCCGTTTCCTCTTTCCCATCCAGACTATACTGTCGGCTTTGGAATCTCACCAAATCCACCGTTATAATAACGGGTCACGGACTGAAGACAGCTAAGCTGCCTATCACCGCCGGTCGGGAATTTCACCCTGCCCCAAGAGAAAACCTATTCGATTGCTTACAACATTAACATATTCTTTATCGTGTTGTACAGAGAGAAAATTATCTGAAAATTATATTGACTCTATCTGGAAAGATCAGTAAACTGAGTCTGTAAAATAAAGTTGACCGTTTAAAAATTGTTTACAGAGGAGTGTACCGATGAAACAAGTATTGGCATTAACCACTTACGAACAGCTAAAAGCAATTAGTGACCCGCTGCGAGCAGAGATTATTATGAAACTGGTAGAAACCTCTTATACCGGGCAGCAGCTTGCTGCCCTGCTTGAAATCAGCCGGCCAAAAATCCATTACCACTTGAAAGAACTAGAGAAAAATAGCTTAATAGAGGTTATTCGCACCGAGGAGAAAAATGGCATTATGCAGAAATTTTATCGAGCGACAGCCAGAGGGTTTTATCCGTCAGAAGATTTGCTTCCGTACGCAGAAGCATTGAGTGAATCGACGCGGCAGCTATTTGTGCAAATGGCGAATAAAACGAAAACAGCGATACTAAGTGCTCCCGAATCTGCTTTTGCTAAAGCTGCTGGATCTACTGACCCAAAAGATTGGGAAGCAATCGGCAGTATTTGGGAAATTAGTGCTACAGAAGCGGATTTTAAAGCGTTCACGCAAGGTTTATTTGATTTGATGCAAGAGCTTCGTCAAAAAAGCGATGCAGCCGAAAAAGACCCAAATGGGAAACTTTATTACTTTTCTGCCTTTGGATTTGAAATTGATGAACCGTCATTTGATCAGGTAGATTTAAACGGGGAGGAGTAAGAGGTATGCACGCTATCTTGAAACAACGAAACTATGGTTTGCTTTTCTCTGGTCGAATTGTCACGAACATTGGTGACAGCATCTACTTTATTGCTGCCATGTGGCTTGTCTATGAACTGAGCGGCAGTGCTTTTTACACAGGGCTGGCCGGATTTCTGACACAAATTCCGAATGTGCTGCAATTCTTAATTGGTCCGCTCGTCGACCGATGGCCGATACGCGCGACCCTGCTGTGGACCCAGGCGCTCCAAGCTGTCCTTGTTCTGCTGATTCCGCTTGCTGCTTGGTTTGATTTCCTATCGGTCACTCTCGTTCTCATTCTCATGCCGATACTAACTTGCATCGACGCTTTTGCTTACCCGACAGAGGTAAAAGCTTTGCCGATGGTCTTGAAAAAAGAAGAGCTTCCTTCGGGAAATGCTTTATTCTCTTTTGCTTACCAAGGTGTAGATTTAATCTTCAATGCTATTGCCGGCATACTGACTGCCGCTTTTGGCGCTGCTTTATTATTCATCATCGATTCTTTCACTTTTTGTATTGCTTTCCTTTTGTTCAGCTTCCTTAGAATCCCACACCAAAAAGCGCAATCCCAAAATACTGAAAATACGCGTACTGTGCTGCACACCTACTTTACAGAATTAAAAGAAGGTTTGTCTATTTTATTTAGCACAATTATGGCTGCCACGCTGCTGGGTGCTATTCTTTGTAACTTAGCAATAGGGGCAGCATTGGCAGTTATGCCAGCATTTGCAGATGAGCGGCAAGGAGCGGCTGTTTATGGTTTTTATCTTGCAGCCATGTCCTGCGGTGCGTTAATAGGGGCATTACTCGCTTCTTCCTTTAGCAAGCTGCCAATCGGAAAAGCAACAATTGTAACTGTCTTATTAGCCTCTGCAAGTTGGGCTGCTGCTGCTTTTGTTCCATGGACGTGGCTGAGCATCACCCTTTACGGTCTGGCTTGGGTGCCGATCGGCTGTATTAATGTCACCTTTGCCACTATCATACAGACTTTGCTCCCTGTTTCGCTAATCGGCCGAGTTACGAGTGCCAGTGCAAGCTTCAGCACCATCGCCATGCCTATTGGTTCCTTGGCCGGCGGCTATGCTGCTACCTTCATCCCCGTTGTCTGGGTATTTTGCTGTGCGGGCATAGGTGTAGCGCTGCTTTCCGTGACATGGCTGCTTCACCCGAAATTACGCAGTCTGGGGCCATTAGCATCTCTTTCACCTGAATTGCTTGGTTTCAAAGATTATAAGGAGAAGGAAACAAGCTGATTACGGCTTGTTTCTCCGGAGCACGGGACGCAGCGCGACCCAATAAAATGCATAACCTAACATCGCGCCTAACACATTTAAAATCACATCATCGATATCTACCGACCTATAATTATAACCGACAAAGTAGTTTAATAAGCCTTGGGTAGATTCGATGGCTGTACTAAAAAGCAAGCCGCAGAAAACTACCACAAAAAAGGATCTCGTTTTCCGAATAAGCAGCGGCAAATAAAAGCCGAGCGGAGCAAACAACAGAATATTCCCCCCGAGATTTTTCAGAGCTAGTCCATAACCGAAGCCCTCGATTTGCGTTGTATGCCAGATTTGCATGATAGAAGCAAGCGGTGATGTATTCCAGCGATAACTTGTTTCGAGTTGCTGATTCTCTTCGATGAGGTTTTGATCAACAGGCAGCGGGAAAAATGTGAGACAAATGACCGCAATCACATAAATTGCGAAAGATGCCATTAACAAATGCTGTTTCTTGGTAATACCAAATGTCTGGTGAAACGGAATGATAGACAATAAATAGACAAACGCCAGAAAGACAGCCGGCGCTACGTAATTTAACATAATAATTATTCTCTCCTGTATTCTAAAAGTCCCTTACGTGGAGTAAGTGGACATATACTCTTTAGTCTACATGATTTTTTGTATATTGTGAACGAATAGATAAAGAAAAGAAACCGCCTATTTCGGGCGGTTTCTCCTGTTTCAGCTTATTTCTTCATTACAGCAAGCATTAACGCTTTCTGAGCATGAAGTCTATTCTCGGCTTCCTGAAAGACTGCCGATTGCGGGCCATCAATAACAGCCGTTGTCACTTCTTCACCTCGGTGTGCAGGAAGGCAATGCAAAAAGATGGCTGCAGAATCAGCAGCTTGCATAAGTGCCTCGTTTACCTGATAACCTTGGAAGGCACTTAATCTAGCCTGCGTCTCCTGTTCCTGGCCCATACTAGTCCAGACATCCGTGTAGATAACATCCGCACCAGCAGCCGCTTCTTCCGGACTTTCGGTAATGAGCAGGAACGCGGGATCCGCACTGATTGCTTTTGCTTTTTCTGCAATTTCGGGGATTGGCTGATAACCGGCAGGCGATGCAATACGAATTTGCATGCCCGTCTTTGCCGCAGCAATCATCAGACTGTTAGACACATTATTGGCATCACCAATATAAGCAAGTTTAACACCTTCCAGCGTGCCCTTATGTTCCAAAATTGTCTGCAAATCTGCCAGTGCCTGACATGGATGATACAAATCTGTCAGACCATTAATGACTGGAATTGTCGCATGAGCTGCCAACTCCTCCACCATCTTATGTGAATTGGCACGAATCATAATCGCATCCAGATAACCCGAGAGCACTTTCGCAGTATCCGCTACCGGTTCTCCGCGTCCCAGCTGCAGGTCATTTGCATTTAAGTAGAGTCCCATTCCGCCAAGTTGGTAAATACCTGTTTCAAAGGAAACGCGGGTACGTGTGGATGATTTTTCGAAAATCATCCCGAGCGTTTTTCCTGCCAGCGGCTGGCTTAGCTCGCCTTTTTGATGCTGGCTCTTCAGCTCTGCTGCCAGCTCTAGAATCGATAGAATTTCTTCCTTTGTTAAGTCTTGAAGAGATAGAAAATGCTTCCCTGCTAATGTGTTTTTATCTGCTAACTGTTTCATTAAACACGCTCCTTCTTCGCTTGCTCCAAATAGTCCGACATCGACCGGCATGCAGCCAAATTATCTTGACTTGCCAGCCAATAGCTCTCCATCGTAGCCAGACTTGTCATACACGGTGTTTCTGTCTTCCAAGCTGCTTCGCGAATACCTTGGAAACCTTTCCGAGTACTGCATACTGCTGTTATCTTTTGATCTTCAATCAACGTGATTGCTTGCTCATACGATACAGTCTCATACGCTGTACTGCCTGGCAGAAGCGCTGCTGTCTCATGCGTCAGTACAACAGATGTTTGCAGCTGCTCTAGGAGACTTTCAAGCTTCGGTATATCTGACGCGTCTAAGTCTAGGAGTACTTGTGTCTCTGCTGTAAGCTTGCGGAGTGTCTTCTCTTTCCAGCCAAACGCTTTTTGAAGTGCTTCTGCAACGGTCTCGCCGATACCGATTGCCTCTCCTGTTGATTGCATATCCGGACCGAGAAGCGGATCAACACCTGCTAATTTTGTTGTTGAGAAAACGGGCAGTTTCACCGCATAAAAAGGCATTTCCTTTTGTAATCCTAGCGGGTAGCCCAGATTTTGCAGGCTCTCTCCCATTTGTATTTTTGTCGCTAAGTCTACTAACGGAATACCCGTTACTTTGCTGGAAATCGGAACTGTACGCGACGCACGCGGGTTCACTTCCAGTACATACAGCAGCTCCCGATTTTCACTAAATACGAATTGAATGTTCATGATGCCCTTCATATTCAGAGCGGCTGATATTTTTTGGGCATAGGAGACAATCTGTTTCTTCTCTGTTTCATTCAAGCTTGGTGCTGGGAAGATAGCTGTACTATCTCCGCTATGAATACCTGCTGGTTCAATATGTTCATAGATTCCTGGAATAAGAATGTCCGCACCATCGCACACAACATCCACTTCCACTTCCATACCTGGTACATATTTATCCAGAAGCAGCGGGAATAAGCGTGACGGGTGAATCTGCTGCTGTAAATCTTCTAAGTAATTATTCAGCATCTCTTCGGAATACAGAATAACCATCCCTTGCCCGCCAATCACATAGGATGGGCGAATTAAAATTGGATAGCCGATCAAACGAGCTTCTTCGTGTAGAGTTGCAGTATCCATCACGGTCGTACCAGGAATATGCGGAATGTTTAAGTTATGAAGCAATGCATAAAAAGCTTCCCTGTTTTCTACGCGATCAATAGATGCTGTACTTGTTCCGGCAATCGTAACGCCTGCTTCCTCCAGCTCCGCAGCCAAATTGATCGCAGTCTGGCCGCCAAACTGAACAAGCACCTCATCCGCCTGCTCTTTTTCGATGATATGGAGTACATCTTCTTTCGTAAGCGGTTCAAAATATAGATGATCTGCTGTGTTGAAATCTGTACTGACCGTCTCGGGATTATTATTAATGACAATTGAACGAATGCCTTGTTCGCGTAAAGACAAAGCAGACTGCACAGAACAAAAATCAAATTCCACGCCCTGCCCGATTCGTATTGGACCTGATCCGAGCACGACAACCTTTTTATCAGCTGCTGGTAATGGATCTACTTCATCTTCTTCTGTCCAGCTTGAATAGAAGTATGGTGTTTGCGCAGAAAACTCTGCTGCACATGTATCCACCATCATATAAGATGGTTTGAGCTCCTGTTCTTTGATTAAGCCTTCCACAGCTGCTAACGGCTGCTCAACTATCCGCGCTAGCGCAACATTACTGAAACCAAGTATTTTCGCGTGTCGGAGAAGTTGGGGATCTGGCTGCCAGCCTTCGTTGCGCAACGCTTGCTCTACATCGATAATTCGTTTCATCTCATGGAGGAAGAATGTAGTGATTTCTGTCCATTCATGGATTGTTTCAATACTTATTCCGCGGCGAAACGCTTCAGCGAGCAAAAATAGTCTGCGATCATCCGCTGCTTTTAACCCGTGCTCCAGTTCTGCATCTGACAATGCTTCTGCAGACGGCAGACGAAATTCTTCCAAGCCAATTTCCAAGGAACGAATGGCTTTGTTCAAGCCTGCCGGAAGATTACGCGACAATGCCATCACTTCACCAGTCGCTTTCATTTGTGTGCCAAGCAGCCGGTCAGCTTGGGTGAATTTATCAAATGGCCAGCGCGGAATTTTTACGGCAACGTAGTCGATAGCTGGTTCAAAGCTAGCAAATGTATCACCTGTTATTGGGTTAGGCACCTCATGTAAATGATAGCCAAGTGCCAGCTTAGCAGCGATACGGGCAATGGGATAGCCTGTTGCTTTAGAAGCCAGTGCACTCGAACGGCTTACACGCGGATTCACTTCGATAATGACATATTCATCACTATCTGGGTTCAGCGCAAACTGAATATTACAGCCGCCAACAACACCTAACTCACGAATTACTTTACAAGAAACTGTGCGCAGCATTTGGTACTGTCTATCTGTCAGGGTCTGGGAAGGAGCAACCACAATGCTGTCTCCTGTATGTATCCCAACGGGGTCGATGTTTTCCATATTGCAAACAATGATGCACGTATCATTGCTATCCCGCATCACTTCATACTCAATTTCCTTCCAGCCTTTCACACTTTGCTCGATAAGCACTTGGTTGATTGGGCTCGCCTGGATGCCGCTTTTCACATAACGCAAAAGCTCTGTCAAATCATTTGCAATACCGCCGCCCGCTCCGCCTAGCGTATAAGCAGGACGAATAATGATTGGAAAACCTGTCTGTTCAGCGAAAGCTTTGGCTTCAGCTATGGAGGTGATTGGAAGACTTTCTGGTACAGGCTCATTTATATCCTGCATCATTTGTTTGAATAGCTCCCGGTCTTCTCCGCGCTGAATGGCATCTAGCGGTGTACCTAATAACGTCACGTTATATTGTTGCAAAACACCTGCTTGATCCAAACTGACTGCAAGATTAAGCCCAGTCTGCCCGCCTAATGTCGGCAGCAGCCCATCTGGCCGCTCCTTCTCAATAATGTTCGTCACGGACTCGCAAGTGAGCGGCTCCAGGTATACTTGATCAGCAAACGCTTGGTCAGTCATTATTGTTGCCGGGTTGTTATTAACAAGAATAACCTCGACGCCTTCTTCCTTTAAAGCGAGACAAGCTTGTGTTCCTGCGTAATCGAATTCTGCCGCTTGCCCAATAACAATCGGACCAGAACCAATTACAAGGACTTTCTTAATTTGTGGATCTTTAGGCATACGTCGTCACTCCTCCGTTCCGAACCGAATTCAGGAATTGCTCAAATACATCGTACGTATCACTCGGGCCGGGATGTGCTTCCGGATGGAATTGGACACTCATAATCGGCTTGGAACAATGCTGCAAACCTTCTACGGACCCGTCGTTTACGTTGTTATAAAGGATATTCCATAACGACTCAGAAATAGACGTTTCATCGACTACATATCCATGATTTTGAGAAGTAATGGAAACTTTCCCACTCGGTACATGCTGTACAGGATGATTGCTTCCACGATGGCCATAAGGAAGGCGCATCGTATTGCCGCCAAATGCAAGTGCCAGCAGCTGATGTCCGAGACAAATACCTAACGTTGGATAATGCTCTGCTATCCGCTTAATTTCATCTGCCAGGTAACCTAAAGATTTCGGATCTCCAGGACCATTTGAAAGCAAGACGCCATCTATGCTTGCTTCCTGCAATGTTTCCAGCTTCACATCAAACGGAAAGACGGTAACACTGCAGCCGTTTTGCAGCAGCATTTCCCGGATAGAATGCTTATATCCATAATCAATAATTGCTACATGTGCTGTCTGTGAATCATTTGCCGGGTAAAACTGCGCATCTTTTACAGACACACTTTCCACAATCTTCTCTGATACTTTTGCTTGAGCCGGAATATTCCCTGGTGTTTGGGTCATCTTTCCGTACACATCCCCATGCTTACGGATAATTTTTGTTAGCTTGCGTGTATCCACTTGCGCCAAGATTGGAAAGTTATGCGTATTGGCAATATCCTGTAATGTCTGCGTTGCTTGATAGTGAGATGGTGTCTCACACGGTGTAGAGATAATAAGTCCATGAATAGACGGACTGTGGCTTTCTTTATCTTGTGCATTAAATCCGTAATTCCCAATTAACGGGTACGTCATGGTTACAATCTGACCAGCGTAAGATGGATCTGTCATTACTTCTTGATAGCCTGTCATCGCTGTATTAAATACCAATTCCCCATCTGATTCTGTTGTCTTTCCAAGCCAGACACCTTCCAGAACATCTCCAGTGCTTAGCATCAAGTAGCCTTTTGTCTCTTCCATTTATGCTGCTCCTTTCGGAAACGGAGTTATGTTTATTCTTACAAGTTAATAATTATGCAGATAAGTGCAAAGAAAGAGTGAGCAGCTGCTCACCCTTCGAGTTTGGAAGCCTGCTCTTCTGTCCAATTTTTATTTGCTGCAAGCAAGGCTTCTATATTGTCCACCTGCTCCTTCACCCGTTCCTTCGCAGTTCCTCCAGGTATATTTCTGGCTGCTACGACCGTTTCCGGGGCAAGTGCCTGATAAATATCTTCTTCGATTAAATCAGAAAACTGCTGCAGCTCTTCTAGTTTCAAATCCAATAAGTACTTTCCTTGTTCGATGCTGAACAGAACCGTTTGCCCGACAACAGCATGTGATTCTCGGAAAGCCATCCCTTTTTCTACTAGATAATCAGCAAGATCCGTCGCATTGGAAAAATCATTGCGGACAGCTTGGTACATATTATCCTGTTTCACATGCATCGTCTCAATCATTGGAGCGAAAAGCCCAAGTGCACCTTTCAGTGTCTCTACCGTATCAAACAAGCCTTCTTTGTCTTCCTGCATATCTTTGTTATATGCAAGCGGCAATCCCTTCAACGTTGTGAGCATCCCCATTAAATGACCGAAAACACGTCCTGATTTCCCTCGGACCAGCTCTGCTACATCAGGATTTTTCTTCTGCGGCATCATACTGCTTCCAGTTGAGAAGGCATCATCCAATTCTATGAAATTGAATTCCGCACTAGACCATTGCACCAATTCCTCCGAAAGCCGGGAAAGATGCATACTGATCAGGCTGGCAACGGATAAGAATTCCACGACAAAATCACGATCACTCACACTGTCCAGACTGTTCTCGGTAATATCGTCAAAATGCAGCTGTTCAGCTACAAACTGCCGATCAATCGGGAATGTTGTGCCCGCTAAAGCTCCAGCTCCCAATGGCATTTTGTTCACACGCTTCCAGCTATCCTGCAGTCGTTCTACATCGCGCTGCAGCATATAAGCGTATGCCATCAGATGATGTCCAAACAGCACTGGCTGCGCACGCTGCAGATGTGTATATCCAGGCAGGATTGTATCCAAATGCTGTTTCGCTTGTTCTGTCAGCGCTGTTTGCACAGCTCCAAGCAAGCCAACTATGTCGACAATTGCTTCTCTCAAATACAAACGCATATCCAATGCCACCTGATCATTACGGCTTCGGCCAGTATGCAATTTGCCGCCTACCGGACCGATATGTTCAATCAGCAATCGCTCCACATTCATATGGATATCTTCATCCGCTTCCGAGAGTGTCGCTTCTCCTGCTTGGATTTTGTTCAGCACTTGCTTCAAACCATCAGCAATAACACCGGCATCATCTTGTGAGATGATGCCGCATTTGCCAAGCATTGCTACATGCGCCAAACTGCCTTGAATATCATATTTTGCTAGTTTCTGATCAAAGCCGATGGAGGAAGTGTAGGCGTCTACTAATTCATTGGTCGGCTTCGTAAATCTTCCTCCCCACAGCTTCATTGTTTCACAGCTTCTTTTTTATCAATTTTCAATAATGCAGATGCTTCTGGTGCAGCCGTCTGCTGACGGGCTACTTCTGCTTGCACTTTTGTCGGAAGGCCCCAAAGCTGAATGAATCCAAGCGCTGCATCATGATCGAACTTATCTTCTGGTTTGTATGTTGCCAAGTCGAAGCTGTATAGCGATTCAGCAGATTCACGACCAACTACCAACGCATGTCCTTTGTACAGCTTCACTTTCACATTCCCGGAAACTGTCTGCTGCGTCTCTTCAATGAACGCCTGCAATGCTTTTGTAAGTGGTGAATACCATAAACCGTCATAGATTGTCTGTGCCAGCTTTTGTTCGACAACCGGTTTGAATTGGGAAATTTCACGCGTCATTGTTAACGCCTCAAGCTCCTGATGAGCAGCAATTAATGTGACAGCAGCTGGGCATTCGTAAATTTCACGCGACTTGATACCTACTAATCTATTTTCCACATGATCAATACGGCCCACGCCGTGTTTTCCGGCAATAGTATTTAGTGTCAGAATAAGTTCATCCAATGGATATGCCTCTCCATCAATTGCGACCGGTTTTCCTTTTTCAAAGCTGATTGTTACGATTTGCGCTTCATCTGGCGCCTCCTCTGGATCAACAGTCAATCCGAAAGCATCACTTGGCGGCTGTTCCCACGGATCTTCAAGAATACCGCACTCATTCGAACGGCCCCAAAGGTTTTGATCAACACTGTATGGACTCTCTTTACCTACAGGAACCGGAATATTATGCTGCTGTGCATATTCAATTTCTTCATCACGGCTCATTGCCCATTCACGAACAGGAGCAACAATTTTCAAGTCCGGGTCTAGTGCTGTAAAACTGACATCAAAACGCACTTGGTCGTTTCCTTTTCCTGTACAGCCATGCGCTACAGCAACAGCACCTTCTTCTTTCGCAATATCGACAAGTACTTTTGCGATTAATGGACGGCTAAGCGCGGAAACAAGCGGATATTTGCCTTCATAAAGCAAGTTCGCTTTCAATGCTGGAAGCACGTATTCTTCTGCATAAGCAGCTTTTGCATCTACTGTATAAGATTTGATTGCTCCAACTTGCAGTGCTTTTTCCTGAACGAAATCCAAATCCTTGCCTTCACCGACGTCCAAGCCAACTGCGATAACATCATAATTATATTTATCCTGTAACCATTTGATTGCTACAGAAGTATCTAAACCACCAGAATATGCGAGTACGATTTTATCTTTTGCCATTTTTTATATCTCCCTCTCCGTGCTGTATGCTCGATTTATCTATGTGAATTATTATGCAATAATACTAATATAAATTCAAGCATTATTTTGTTAATTTTCCGACCTGGTATCCTATTACCTACATCAGCAGCAAGTGCCTGCCCACTTTTGTCCATAAAAAAAAGACGAGTCAAAGGACTCGTCTTCGGTTTATACACCGCGTTTATTACCCCATACAAGTGTATGAAGCTGCGGCAATACACGAACATGATTCAGTTCATTAGATGCTGATACTTGATCAATCAGCCATTCATATTTCGATAGCAGTGCATCCTTTAATGCAGCATCGTCATAGGTTGTCGTATCATCATTTCCGACTTGTACATAAAAATCCACATCTGGATATCGTTTATGCACATCTGTCGCATAACGCAAGTCTGCTTCATCAAAAATGACAACCTTCAAGCTTACATGATATAGACGCCCTGCTTCTCTTAGATTGTCAATTATTTCATCAAGACGATGAAAGTCTGTTTTCATTAAGGAGCTTGGCGGCTTTGGAGAGATAGTTAGATCATCAATCTCCAAGAACCAAGGCTGATATCTGCTGCCTTGTGTTTCCAAAGCAATGCGAATATCCTTCTGTTTTAGAAACTTGGTGAACTCGCCAAGATTTTTTAACAACGCTGGGTTACCGCCAGAGATCGTCACATGACGGAAACGATCGCCGCCGGTTTCCTGCAGCTCATCCCAAATTTGCTCGGCTGTTAACTGCCGAATATCTTCTTTCGCTGAACCATCCCATGTAAAGGAAGAATCACACCAGCTGCAGCTGTAATCACAGCCAGCTGTGCGGACAAACATGGTCTTTTGTCCGACAACCATTCCTTCTCCTTGTACGGTAGGACCGAATACTTCTAAAACCGGAAATTTACTTGCCATCTTCTATTCCTCGCTTTGGTCGATATATGCAGTAGCTAGTAGGTGTCTCGCGCAAGAAAACTTGCAAGCACTTCGGCTGATGAGGCAGCTGGTCCAGCTCGTTTTGAATCAATTCATAGATTTTCCGAGCCATTACTTCGGTTGTTGGAAAATCGTTTTCTTTCAATACATCAGTATGGTCGTTCAAATACGTGTGATCGAATTTTTTATGAATTAGTGATTTGATGGTAGAGAAATTGAATAAAAATCCGCTGTCATCCAATTCATCTCCAGCAATTGTGATATTGGCAAAATACGTATGCCCGTGAACCTGCTGGCACTTGCCAGCATCAGGATGCTGAATGCTATGCGCAGCAGCAAAATGCAAATCTTTATTCAATTCATAACTAAAGTCATGCGGTACTTGCGGGTAGATTTGCTGAATCATACTTGTGCCGCCTTTTTCGATTCGTACTGATCTAATCCGTTTTGACGCAGCTTACATGCAGGGCACTCGCCGCAGCCTGCCGCAATAACACCGTTATAGCAAGTGAGTGTTTTTTCCTTCACATACTCTAATTGACCGAGCTGGTCTGCCAATTCCCACGTTTCGGCTTTATCCAGCCACATGAGCGGTGTATGAATAACGAAATCTTTATCCATTGATAGATTGAGAGAAACATTCAACGATTTCACGAAGATATCGCGGCAGTCCGGATAGCCGCTGAAGTCTGTTTCACATACACCTGTTACAAGATGCTTGGCACCAACTTGATGCGCTAGAATGGCAGCGAAAGACAAGAACACAAGATTACGTCCAGGTACGAACGTAGAAGGAAGCTCTCCTTCCTGTTCCTCAATTTCAATATCATCTCTCGTCAATGCATTTGGTGCCAGCTGGTTAAGCAAGGACATGTCCAACACATGATGTTTGATTCCTTGTTCCTTGGCTATTTGTTCAGCCACTTCGATTTCCAAGCTGTGGCGCTGGTTGTAATTGAACGTAACTGCTTCCACTTCTTCGTATTGCTGCATCGCCCAAAACAGACAAGTTGTGCTATCTTGACCGCCGCTGAATACGACAATCGCTTTCTCTTTCTTCATTTGTATGCTCCTTTTTCCAGACTTCCCCATTAAAAAAAGCCTCTTTCTGTTGGAAAGAGGCTGACAATTATCCATAAAAAATAAAAAAGACTATACCCAAGGATATAGTTCCTTAGTTTTTTATAGAGGGTTGTGCTAGAACCTCTCCCAGGATGGCCTGGATTTTTTATTTTATTCTGTTGCTTATTGTATCATAGGTGCATTATTTTGCATACAGAAATCACTCGTCAGGTACAGCACCAAACAAAAAATCCAACCCTATGCACCAAGGCATACGATTGGATTTCACTTGATTAAAATTCATCATCAGTCTAGATCAAAGTTGCTCAAACGCTGCGCTACTTAACTCGTTGTCGCGTTTATGACGCTCCATAGCAAGCTGAATGAGGCGGTCGATAAGGTCTGGGTAGGAGATTCCTGTGATATCCCAGAGTTTTGGATACATACTGATTTTCGTGAAGCCTGGCAGTGTGTTTACTTCGTTTACGACGAATTCGCCTTCTTCTGTCAGGAAGAAGTCAACACGTGCAAGTCCTTCAACATCTAGTGTTTGGAACACTTCGACTGCTAGTTTTCTTGCTTGTTCGGTAACGTCCTCGGAAAGAGGTGCCGGGATTGCCAATTCGGCGCCTGATTCATCAATGTATTTGGATTCGTACGAATAAAACTCTGTTTGCGGAAGGATCTCGCCTGGCAGAGAAGCCATTGGTTCTTCATTGCCTAATACTGCGACTTCAATTTCACGACCAACAATCGCTTCCTCCACGAGCACTTTCGTGTCATAGCGGAAGGCTTCTTCCAGGCCTTTATAGAACTCTTCTTCTGTTTTTGCTTTGCTTACGCCGACAGAAGAACCTTGATTGGCAGGTTTAATGAAGACTGTGCTGCCTAGTGTTTCGGCTACTTCTTCATAGCGGATAGATGCTAACTGGCGCTTCTTGAAGGTAAAGCCATTTGCAACACGTATTCCTGCTTCTTTTAATAGACGTTTCGCTATATCTTTATCCATACAAACGGCCGAACTTAGGACATTTGGACCTACATATGGAAGGTTCGCTATCCGCAGCATCCCTTGCATGCTGCCGTCTTCACCGAGTGTGCCATGCAGGATACTGAAAATCACATCCACTTGATCCAGCACCGCACCTTGGCTCGGGCTGACAAGCTGCTTCTCTTTAAGCCCTGGTACAACAGCAATGCCTTGTTCGGAAGGCTTTAATTCGATGTGCTTTGGATCTTGCGCATTCAGCAAATAATCTGCCTTATCATTTAGCTGCCATTTACCTTCTTTATCAATTCCAATTAAAACGACATCATATTTATCTTTATCGATTGCATCAGCAATATTTTTTGCGGATTGTAAGGATACTTCGTGTTCTGCGGATTTACCGCCAAAGACGATACCTACTTTTGTTTTCCCCATCTGTATCATTCCTTTCTAACGTGAGACCATTGTTTTTATTTTATCACAAACGTGTAAAACTGCCTCTATGTCCAGTATAAAAATTGGTTTCATCGGCATCACTTTCGGTAACTATATACATTAACAACAGAGACAGGGGGAAGGAAATGGGCTATTACGATCATTTTGATGAATCCATTGATTATCGTCAGCAACCTGAGAAGTATCGCGTAGGACGCGGCGAGCAAGGTGTGCTGATGGTGGAACCATATAAAAGTGAGCTCCTTCCCCATTGGCGCTTCAAGACACCAGAAATTGCAGAGGAATCGTGCCACAAGCTATCCGAGATGTTTGAAGAATACCGAAAGCAAGATGATTTTGTCGGAATGGACATGGCACGCAAATATATCCAAATGGGCTATACGAGAGCCAGACGGTATGCCAATTATAAAGGCGGCAAAAAATATAAGGATAAAGATAAGAAAGAAATAAACGAGCGCCAAATTGATAAAGAGAAAGCTGCTTCGGCACAAATATTCAAGCGCAAGTGGGATGCAATTAGAGAAGATGAAGATTATCTTTCTCGAAAAAAGGCGCATCAGAAACAATACGGATAGCCATTATCTAAAGATTCTAGTATGCTTTTAAAGACTAACTTTTGGAGGCACAGCTAGAATGAAAGGAATTACACATTTATTAATAGGTGCTGGCGCCGGTTTCGCCAGTGCTACCGCTTTGGATGCTGATGGTGCTGTCACCGTCACGATGACTTGTACGGCAGCAGTTGCCGCATTGGTACCTGATTTAGACACAGGCGGACTTCTCTCAAACCGCATCACATTTTCCCATAAAGCGATTCGCAATATTACTATTTTTATTGGATTATTGCTCATTTTATATAGTATGTGGAATCTTTACGGTCAGGATCGCTATATCGGTTTGGCGATTGGAGCAGGAATTATGGTTCTTTCCCGCGTAATAAATAAGAAGTTCATGCTTCTGATTACCGGCATTGCCGTATGCTTAACCGGGCTGTATGCAGGGCATACTTGGATAGTGATGAGCGGGTGTTATATTAGCGTTGCATCTTTTCTTTCCCACCGAACTTACACACATTCCTTATTGGGACTGCTCTATTTCTACATAATGATGACATTCTTTGAACAAGAGACAGCCCTTTTCGGAACACAGCTTGCTGGTACAGCTGGTTATGCAAGCCATTTGCTGGCGGACAGCCGTATATTCCCGGTAAATAAGCGAGGAGTAAAACTGCTCCTTCCTATAATAAAAAAAGAATTTTAAAGGAGACGATTGCATGAATCCATTGCACACAGCAGAATTGGCAGAGAAAGTGAAAGCGAAGGAAACCGTCCATCTGCTGGATATTAGACAGGAAGCGGATGTCCAGGATTGGGCAGTCGATGCTGAAAATATTATCCGCTACAATATTCCTTTCGCTGAGATCAAGGCAAATCCGACGAAAACCCGGAACATATTGCCCGATAATGATCCTGTTTATGTCATGTGCTACAAAGGCAAGTCCGCACAAACAGCCGTCTCCCTTCTAGAGGCTGCAGGAATGGATAAGGTCGTGCATGTCGTTGGCGGTATGCAAGCTTGGGGAGAAACAATGAGTCCGCGAAAAATTGGCGACCTTACTTACGGGGGAGCAATTTATCAATTCATGCGCATCGGCAAAGGCTGCCTGTCTTACATGATTGTCTCGAATGGGGAAGCAGCTGTCGTTGACCCAGCTAGATTCACAGAAGTTTACACTTCTTTTGCGAACGATAATGGCTGGCAAATCAAACATGTGTTAGATACCCACTTGCATGCCGATCATCTGTCCGGCGGCAGGAAATTGGCAGAGGAAACAGGCGCAACCTATTGGTTCCCTGCTGACGATGGCAAAGAAGCAGCGTTTGCGTTCTCTCCGCTCAAGGACGGTATAAGCATTCCATTTGGTCAGCAAGAAGAAGGCGTGCGCTGCGTTGCCTCACCTGGTCACACAGAAGGAAGCGTTAGTTTTGTTGTGGATGATACGTTCTTGCTGTCTGGCGATATTTTGTTTACGGAATCGATCGGTCGCCCCGACTTAGCCGGCCAAGCCGAACAGTGGGTGCAAGATCTGCACACTACTTTATATGAAAAGTATCCCATGTTGTCGCTGGATTTAATTGTCCTGCCTTCCCATTTTTCCGAGCTGTCGGAAATCGGCTCTGATGGAACTGTTCAAGCAAGAATGGAAGATTTGTATCGAAAAAATCCACGGCTCCAGATGCAAGATGCAGGTGCGTTCACTGCTTCTGTTCTCGGCAGCATCCCTGACGAGCAGCCGAATAGCTATCAGTTGATCAGAGAATCCAATCAAGGAAAAGAAACGATTGCAGACGCTGAGGAAGCTATTGTAGAATCCGGTCCAAATCGTTGCGCTGTTAACAGCTAACTATACGACGGAAGCCAGCCCATTTACGGACTGGCTTTCTTTATGCTTTTGAGAAAATGCCAAGCTTCTCAATCCGCTTTGCAGCTTCTATTAATCTTTCTTCCGAATCCAGCAGTCCCGCACGTACATATCCTTCCCCGTACGCACCAAATCCGTTTCCAGGTGCTACTGCCACATGCGCTTCTTCTAGCAATAGGTCAGCAAATGCTTCAGAAGTATATCCCTTTGGAACGGGCAGCCACACAAAGAATGTTCCTTTTGGTTCTGGCACCTCCCAGCCGATCGTACGAAGATGGCCAAGGAAAGCATCCCTTCTCGATTCATATGTATGAAGAAGCTCCTCTACACAAGTCTGATCCGATGTCAGCGCATAAGCAGCCGCTTCCTGCATCGCACCAAACAAACTCACATAAACGTGATCTTGAATCAGATTAATACTTTCAATAACAGATGCATTACCAACAGCAAAGGCGATACGCCAGCCTGCCATATTATACGTTTTCGACAACGTGTACATCTCAATGCCGACTTCCTTGCTGCCTTCAGATTGCAAAAAGCTTTGCGGCTTCTGCCCATCAAATCCAAGCGCCCCATATGCAAAGTCATGCAGTACACATATTTGATGTTCCTTTGCCAGCTCTACTGTCTTATCGAAAAATGCCTGATCTGCAGTTGCTGCAGTCGGGTTGTTCGGATAGTTAAGAAACAGCAGCTTTGCCTCTTCTAAATCCTTGTGAGCAATCGTATTATAATCTGGCAAGAAATCATTTTCAGCATGTAAAGGCAGCAGCGTTGTTCTCGCTTGTGCCAGCTCAATGCCAGACATATAATCCGGGTATCCCGGATCTGGAAGCAACGCCAAATCTCCTGGATTCAATAGACATTGGCTGATTTCCACTAAACCTGTCTTCGATCCGAACATAATGGCCACTTCCGTCTCAGGATCCAATTCCACATTATACTCGCGCGCATAAAAATCACAGACAGCTTGTTTAAGAAAATCAAAGCCTCGGAATGGCGAATATTTATGATAAGCCGGATTATCAGAAGCTTCTTTTAACTTGTCCACAATATGCTGTGGTGTCGGCAAATCAGGATTCCCCTGTCCCAGTTTAATGATATCGTGCCCTTCCTGCTCCAGCAGACTTACTTTATGCACCAAGCTGGCAAAAAATTGTTCTGGCAGTCGTTTTAATGCATCCGAAATTGGAAAATCCATGTTACTCACGCTCCTGTTGTTACGCCTCTATTTCTGACTATTACCAATCTTGACAGTGTTGCAAATAGAGTGCGATAATGAACAAATCATACAGCAATCACACACTCTTATCAAGAGAAGGCGGAGGGACTGGCCCGATGAAGCCCGGCAACCGGTGCAGCGATGCACACGGTGCTAATTCCAACAGCAGCAAGCTGAGGGATAAGGGGAAGAAATGACACAACCTTTCCCTCTTCCATATTCGCTTGGAAGAGTTTTTTTGTGTTAATAATGACCGAGGTGATCACATGACCATTCAAATAAAAGGCGCTCCCAACTATTACGCCTGTGAAGAAAATATATTAGAAAGTCTGCCTGCAAAGCTAGCAGAAATGGCTTGGACAAACGGTCTGCTTATACATGGCGATGCATCGTGGAAATCCGCAGCTCCGTTTCTTGATCCTATTGACTTGCCCGTTACACGCGTTGCCTATAATGGGCAGTGCACACATGCAGAAGCTGCACGTCTAGCAGATGCAGCACAAGAGCAAGAAGCACAGTTCATCATTGGCGTTGGCGGCGGAAAAGTTTTGGATACTGCAAAAGCAGCAGCTAATGATGCTAACCTGCCAGTTATCTTAATTCCAACCATCGTCTCCAACTGTTCGCCATGGGCTTCTCTTAGTGTTTTCTATGATGAAGCAGGAAACTTTGTTGAATATACCATCTTCCCCCGCAGTACGTTTATGCTGCTTGTAGAGCCCAAGCTCCTGCTCACAACACCTGCTCCCTATTTAATCGCGGGAATTGGCGATACATTAGCGAAGTGGTATGAAGCAGATGCACTTACCGAGAAAATGACCGATCAGCCCCTTGCTGTCCAAATTTCCCGCAGTGCAGCTAGATTATGCCGCGATATTTTAATTGCAGAAGGGGATGCAGCGATTTGCTCACTGCAAAATCATCGTGCAGACAGTGCCTTTTTACGTGTTGCAGAAACCGTTATTATGGCCGGCGGTATGGTAGGCGGTTTTGGAGATGAATATGGACGCATTGCCGGTGCACATTCTATCCATAACGGCTTGACACGAGTAGCAGAAACACACGAACAGCTGCACGGCAATAAAGTCGCTTACGGTATTCTTGTACAGCTGGCTTTGGAGGAGAAATTTGATGAGATTTTAGTGCTGCTTCCTACGTACCGCAGACTTGGTTTACCTACTGTCTTAAAAGAGCTTGGTATTAAAGATAATATAGAAACTGCGATGAAAACTGCTGCGGACGGCGCAGTTGCTCCCGGGGAATCGATTCACTTTATGCATGTCTCCTCTTCCGAACAAGTAGTAGAAGCTATGCAGCGTTTGGAATCATTCATAGCAGAAAATCAAGGAGTGAAACAATGAAACTAGCGCTTGTACAGCACAATGTTGTCTTTGGTGATCCTGATACAAATTACGAACAAGTTGAAGCGTTAATTAAAGAAGCTCAGAAAAACGCCGACGTGATTGTGCTTCCTGAGCTGTGGACAACGGGTTATGATTTGACAAGACTTGATCAAATTAGTGATACGCACGGCGAAACAACAAAACACTTTATCCATGATTTGGCGAAGACATACCAGGTACACATTGTTGCTGGCAGTATTGCAAAACGTACAAAATCCGGCGTTTATAATACGATGCTTGTTTATGGCCCAACTGGTGACCTGCTGCATGAATATGATAAGGCACATCTATTTCGTTTAATGGATGAGGAAAAGTATCTACACCAAGGGGACAAAACGGCATCGTTCTCTTTAGGGGCAGTACAAGCTGCCGGCGTCATTTGTTATGATATTCGCTTCCCTGAATTCATCCGCACACATATGATTAACGGACAGCAAGTTCTGTTTGTCGCCGCAGAATGGCCAAAACCGCGGCTGGATCATTGGCGCGCCCTTCTGTTAAGCCGCGCTATTGAAAACCAATGTTATGTTGTTGCTTGCAATCGTGCCGGCAGTGATCCTGCTAATACGTTCGCCGGCCACAGCGTCATCATTGGCCCATGGGGAGAAATAATCGCAGAAGCAGGCGAGGAAGCGACAATCCTATATGGTGAAGCCAATCTGGAGCAAGTGGATGATGTGCGAAACCAAATTCCCGTATTCCAGGACAGACGGCCAACAATTTATGACGTGCAAGGATAATTTGACAAACTTATGACAAGTTCTCCCTAAGAGTGGTAAAGATGGGCAAGCTTGCTTATACTATTAACAAATAGTTTCTGGGAGGGCTTTCATGGAAGCGACACTAAAATGGTTCCGTATAATCGGCTTTTTGGAAGGAACGTCTTTGCTTCTGCTGCTAATCGTAGCAATGCCGTTGAAATACATGATGGACATACCAATCTTCGTAACCTATATCGGCGCCATCCACGGAGGACTATTCGTTCTGTATGTAGCCTGGACTGGCTACACCACATTGAAAGTCGGCTGGGGATTGAAATGGGCTTTCTTCGCCTTGATTGCATCCGTTATTCCGTTCGGTTATTATATTTTCGATATGCGACTACAGAAAACAGAATATGCATAAAAAAAGCGAGCAAAGATGCTCGCTTTTTTCTTTAGACAAATGCTGCGATAAAGAACCAAATAATCATAATAAGCTGAATGACAATCTTGGCTATCGATCCACCGAGGAAACCTAGCAACGATCCGATTGACGAATATAGTGCTTCCTTCGGCGTTCTTCTTTGGACTAACTCTGTCACCAAGACAGCAATAAACGGGACAACAATGATTCCGATAGGCGGGAAGATAAACGAACCGACAATAACACCAATAGCTGCGATTCGTTCTCCCCATTTGCTGCCGCCGAATTTCTTCACAAAGTAACTATTCGCAATAATATCCGATATGATCAAGATGACCGTCAAGATTACCATTGCAATCCAGAATAGAACAGACAAATCGCCATCACTTAGCATGAATTGGAACACAAGGAAACCAATCCAGAGCATTAGCGGCGATGGGATAACCGGGTAAATAATTCCTGCAAAACTAGCAATGAATGCCAACCCAATAATAATCCACGCAATAATATCTAATGCCACAAATAATCCTCCATATCTTATCTTGATAATTCGTATTATGACACACCGAACAAGAAATGAACATTAAAGCCTTAGCTTCTCAAAAAACGCCGCATTATGCTGGACACTCGGATGATCTGGATGATAAGAAACAGCTTGAAGATGGGCAGACTTCGCTTGTTCCATCAGTCCTAGCCGAGAGTAACAAAGCGTCAGCTGAACATATGGGTACCACGTCGTATACGCAGGTACACTAAAGCCTGGCAGTTCCTTTCCTTCATAATCCAAAGCTTGCCGGTACCAATACGCGCCTGCATCATAGTTTTGTTCTTCTGTAAAAAAGTCTCCAATAAAACAGCAAAATTCCGGTCGCGGACGGTCATATTGAAAAGAACGAAACAGATGCATACGATAAGCTTCGGTATCGCCTGTAGCTTTACAGCAATCCGCTAAATACTGACAGGCGCGAATATTATCTTCTACCCAGCCCTGTTTGGAACGTAGAAATTCCATATAATAAGACTTTGCCTGTTCAAGCTTTCCATGGTCTTTCAATTCATTTGCATAATAAAACATGTCTCTTGGCGTCAGTTCTCTGCCAGAGGCCACGTAGGATTCATAGATACGCAAATTGCGGTCAGAGAGCACATGGGACTTTTCACTTTTACGATGTGTGACCGCTATTTCTGATGCAACAATATTCCCTCCAAATTCCAAGTACTCATGCACTGCCCCGCGCCAGCGAAAGTTTTTGCTGCGCTTCACAATCCGGTTGCGTCTATACAAAAATAACGGACGCCCTGCTTCATCCAAGGCGGTGTGGTAATACATAGACACCACATCCACATCATCATGTATTCCACTCCATAAATCACGAAGCGCTGCTTGATCTTTTGACAATAGGACATCATCTGCATCCAGCCACATAATATAGTCACTTGTCGCTTTACTAAAGCTGTAATTTCTAGCCGCAGAAAAATCGTTGATCCATTCAAAATCAAAAATTCGGCTTGTAAACTGGGAAGCAATCTCCTTGGTCTTATCTGTTGAACCCGTATCGACAATGATAATTTCATCTACTAAATCCTGCACACTCTCCAAACAGCCAGCAAGGACTTCTTCTTCGTTCTTAACGATCATACAAAGACTGATAGAATGCATACGTCACCTCGGCATTTTGTTGATACTTTAACGTATGCACAAGGGACACAGAGTATTGCTTGAATGAATTATCGTCGTGTTACTTTCCATACCCACCAAATTAACAGCGGCTGGAAAAGCAAGCGGATATATAGAATTGCCTGATTTGTCTCCTCCATACCAGGAGCCGGTATATCATAAACCGCACTATAAATATTTGCCGGGAAAATGGCAATTAAATAAATGATTGTTACAATGGCGGTGAACCGTCTAGTCGAAGGTACTAGCAGACCAATAGCTAATACGATTTCTGCAATTCCAGTCAAATAAATTAAGAAATAGCGCAGCGGCACATACGCAGGAAGCATAGCGACAAACCCGTCATCTAATACAAAGTGTGCAATAGCGGCCGCGATAAACATAGCACTAAATAGATACAAACCAATCTTTTTCATTGCCAGCGACACCTTCTTTTTCCTTATGTAATACCCTGATTAACTTCTTAAAAACACCCCTTCTTCACTTCCCAATCTGAATAGACGACCGTTTCCAGCGGCAGTTCACCTGAACGAAGCCAATTTACTGCTTGTGTTACTAAAGGAGAACTGTTTGCGGCGGATATCTGAATGATTGGTATCCAAGTCGCCCCTTTCGCATCTTGCCCGGCAAACTGCTCGGGAACCTGCAAGTCTCCCGTCACCTCTGCAACATACAAAACAGCTGTATGATGCACATGGGTAAAGTTCTTCCACTTCCATGGAAGCACGAAATCAACCGCTCCAATTTGCCTAGAAATAGTTGCTGACAAGCCTGTCTCTTCTTTTACTTCAAGAATAACAGCCTCCAGTAAGCCCTCTCCTTCTTCCAGACTGCCTCCAGGCAAATCATATCGGTTACAATACGGACCTCTCCCTTTATGAATAACGAGTAATTCTCCTTTTTTATAGATGACAGCATAAACACCAAATGCACGATGATACACCATTTTCAAGACGCTCCATTCGATTTTTATTGAATATAATATTCCGATAATATAGAATATTACTGAGGTGATAATATGAAGATAATTCAGTCTGGGTTTAAAGCAAATAATGATTATACCATTCATTTCGAATCATCGTTACTCTGGGAAGCGGCTTTAGGTATTGCCGCGATAACGAACACATCACTTTCTGGTACGCTTGAGCATATTGATAAGATGTGGGATAACCCAGAAAATGGCTTTTCAGATCAACTTCAACGTTCTTTAAAGATTGTACATGAGCGGAATACATGGAAAGCACTGCTCCAATTACTCCATCATTCTAATGCGCATAGCTTAGCTGATTGGTCAGAAGAAATTAAACAGTTGTCTGCTACCACGTTGCGTGAACAGTGCCTCCCGTATATCGGCAGTTCGTTCGAAGAAACTCGAAAAGAAGCTGCGTCTGGTGATAAGCATAGCATTGCAAAACTTCAAGAAATAACCGCGGATAATCCTTTCTTTCCAGACTATATTGCTTTTATTGCACAAACAGACAGTCAGTTCCTAAAAGAGCATTTGCTTTCCGTCATGACGGATTGGTTCCAGGAAGTGATCAAACCGCGCGAAGAAGGATTACAGGATATGCTGGCACGAGATACGGTAGATAAAAAGCGCAAGCTGGAAACGATGGAAAAGTTAGATTTCATGCGCTGGATAACACACAGTCCAAGCTTTAAGCCAGATGAGTCCATCCATACCATTCTATTCATCCCGCATTACTACTACAGACCGTGGACAATAACCGCTGACTTGCCAGGCACAAAGGTGTTTTATTATCCGGTCCATGCAAATAGCATCGATCCAGAAAACAGATATAATCCGGATACGATGCTCGTACGTAAATATAAAGCGCTCGGCGATGCCATGCGCCTTCATTTGCTAAAACGATTAAACGAAGGTGAACAAACACTGCAGCAGCTGGCAGAGCAAATGCCTGCCGCTAAATCAACACTGCATCATCACTTAAAAATGTTGAAATCTGCAGGACTGATTGATTCCAATAAACAAGTTTACTATGTAAACAAACAAAGTATTGCTCCCTTGGATAGTGAACTGTACCACTTTCTAAAGGAGTAGGTTCTATGACAGAACAGCGAATTACGTTAACCCATCCATTATCCCGCCTGATGATGAGTACGACGATAGCCAATATGGCCGGACAAGTGTACAGCATCCTTCTTCCGCTACTCGTGCTGGAAGTGACATCTTCTCCCATCGCTGTTACGGCCACCATTGCTGCCGAACGAGCATCGATGGTGCTGCAGCCTTTCGTAGGACCTATTTTAGACAGAGCCAATTGGAAAGGTATATTGCTGCTGGCTGACATTGTTCGATTTGCTTGTTTTCTGCTTCTCAGTGCGTTGGCTGCATCAGGTCACTTGTCGATGTTGTTCTTAATCGCACTTTCTTTTGTCATTGGATTTGCTGCTATCTTTTATCAAGGAGCACAATTTACCGCCATCCCATTTATCGTCACTGCCAGACAGCTTCATTTTGCAAACAGCCTCGAGAGCGCTCTTTATCAGCTGAGTATTGTGATCGGTCCCAGCATCGGCGGCGTTGTACTTTTATTCTTCCATATGCAGTCTAGCTTAATCGTCATGAGTACCCTTGCTTTCTTCGCAGTTTGGCTGATTTTTCTCCTGCCTTACCAGCAAAAGCCTGCTAGCGCTAAACCGTTTTCGCTCTCTGTTTACACACAAGAATTAAAGGAAGGCTTTGCATTCATATACTGCAAAAAAGAAATCTGGTTTACAAATCTGATTCTATTAATCTCCAATTTTGGTATTCAATTTCTTATTGTCTTGCTTGTCATCTATGTGAATAAGCTTACACATGATCCGCTGTTAATTGGTATCGTCTTATCTGCCGGTGGTATTGGTGCTGTATCTGGCACAGTGCTCGGTTTTTATGCAGATCGAGTAGGTACTTACAGACAGATACTATTTACCGCCAAGTTAATTGGCGGCTTATCCATCATCTTTATTAGTCTGACAGACAACATCTGGCTGATAGCTCTCCTCAATTTAATTGGGACATCATCTGCCGGAGCAATTAACCCAATTATTAAAACTATACGTCAGCAATACACACCACAGCATTTATTAGGACGTGTCCAAGCATCATCCCGGTTCATCACATTTACATTATTGCCAGTCGCCTCTATTTGCGGCGGTTTGCTGTCAGAGTGGATTGGTATGGAATCAACAATCATGCTCGGCGGAGGGATTGCCACTATCTCCGTGCTATTTATTTGGAAATTACCTCGCGACCTATAAAGAGAAGAGGCTGGGACCAAACAAGATTAATTCATCCTAAAAGCGAACGATGAATAGATTCATACTTTTAATGCAGCCCTCAAACGGCTGTTGCTTTCCAAATTTAGCTGTTATCTTCAGACAAGAATGGCTTTTGAAGTAGACGCCGACAAGAAAATCGCTTTTTATTTTCGAGGAGTCTACGTATTCTGTCTATACTAGTAAGGGTTCTCATAACAAGAATTAGCGTAGGAAATACACGGAGACTCCACAGCTGCCCGCAGGAAAGCGGAGTGTATTTACGAAGCGATACTTTCATATTCGTATATAATGCAAAAAATCCAAACAACACTGCTTTTAATTGCAGTATTGTTTGGATTTTATATAGCTTAAACAGTTATGTCCCAGCCTCTTATTCAAGACATTTTATTGAACAAGTGGGAAACCGAAACCTGAAGCATAATCATCGCCTCTTGCTGCTCCGTAACCGCCAAGTATGTCGTTAGATTGCGCACGTGCTTGCAATGTTTGTCGCACTTGCGAGCTGCTTAAGCTTGTATTTTCAGACCAAATTTTTGCTGCTAATCCGGAAATATGCGGAGTCGCCATGGATGTACCTGTTAAAGACGCATACCCATTTCCAGGATAAGTGGAAATAATTGCTGACCCAGGTGCTGATACTTCCACATCGCCTTCCTGGATCCTATAATCACCGTCTGTTCGGCTGTATCCTCTGGAAGAAGAATCACCCACGCGGTATGTACCATTTTGCTGGCGATTTTCCAGATTGGCTACACCGACTGCTCCCGGCAATGCAGCTGGATAACTAATTGATCCTTCATAAGGACCGGAGTTACCTGTTGCAGCTATAACAAGCGCTCCTCTGCTGTTCGCATAACTGACAGCACTTTCTATAAGCGGATCTTTTTTGCCGCCAAGTGACATGGAGATAATGACTCGCTCGCCACGGTTTGCCCCCTCATCAGCAGCTTTTTGAATCGCGTTAGCTATATCATCAGAAAAACCGCGACCATCATCGCCAAGCACTTTGTAAGCCCAAAGGTCAGCTTCGGGTGCTACACCGTAAATTCCAGAACCATTGCCCCCATTAGCCAGCGCACTTCCGGAAACATGTGTGCCATGGCCATCACGGTCGACACAACTCCCGTTCACTTGTCCACTGTAATATTGCGTAAAGTCAATGCATTGCTCCACATTGGCTGCGAGGTCAGGGTGATTAACAGATGTACCTGAATCCAAAACGGCAATATTAATATTATCACCGCCGGACGTGCGGGTAATGGATGGATTGTTATAAATTGCTTCTATACCCCAAGGTGTACGATTGGATATCGCCTGAGCGGAGACGTCTCGTTTTTTCGTCACTTCCTGTTTGGTATACACGCTTACTTCTGTGACTTCCAAAGCTTTATCAGCTTTCAGTTCTTTGAGTTCTTTTTTGGATACTTCCGTTGTAAATCCCTGATTGCCAAAGCTGTTTCGGACACCGTGCTCCTGCTTCACTTTATCTGTAGCTTGCGCTGTGAAGACACCGTCCTTCTGTTTTACCAGTACTCGCACTTCCTCATGCTTTGCCGTTTGATCTGGTGCAGCGGAAGCTTGTAACGGCTGGAAAGCAGCTAATCCTAACATAGCCACTGCAGCGACACTTGCCAGTTTTCTTTTCATTTGATCACCTCGCTAGTTTTTATAGTCACTGAAAAGTTCGTCCCTCTCTGTCTGTGACTCTCAGAAACTATTACAGTAAATCTAGCATAGGCTTACATGGAAATGTATTGGGAAATCAAACAGCATAAGCATACAGAAAAAGACATTATTCCAGTGTTTATTTCCTTTTCTCAGCAGAATAGTTGCCCAGAAGCTATTCTCTGTGAGTTAAGGTGGAATAATGTCTTTTTATTAATGATTTAGAATCGCAAACTAGACATAATTGCAGCGTACAAAAGTCCCGAAGCAGCACATGCAGCTGCCAAGGCAAAGCTAGCCCTCGCTCTTTTTTTGCAAAAATAAAGAATGCTCCCTAAAAATAGTCCCGCTCCAACAAAGCAAACAATCCCAGTTATGCTCATATACCAGGTTGCGACACTTCCAGCTGTCACACGTTGAAATATACTGCCGAATATCGGTGCAGCTCCAGCATTTCTTAACGCTTCTGCTATATCTGCGGGTGCTGCCGAAGACCCCAGCAGCGCTGAACAAGCAAACACAATAGCTAAAAGAAACGCCTCTGCCCGGATCCAATTTAACGGCTGAAAGTGAGGATGCTGCCGCACTTTTCTCACCAAAAACAGGTTAATAACAGTAAAGACAAGCACGGGAATAAACACAATATGCTTGATGAGTAACATCTGTCCATACGTCAGCATTAACGCATTGCCGTAATCTTGTATATCCATGGCAAACAACATGACAATAATGCCGCTTCCTATCACTGCCATAACAAGCACTGCAGCAAATGGGGCGAACCATTTTAGGAAACTTTCCCAACTAAAGTGTTTGGAAGTGTAAAAACACACGTGTACCAGCACACCTACCCAAAACACAGCGGCACTTAAGTGCACAAAGTGAGCCAACGTATCCATTACACTTCCGCTTGAATGGCTCCCATAAGCATGAAGAAACAACATGCCAAGAAAAAGAACGAGCGTAGTCACTGGCAGTTTATTCACATACAACAGCACCCAAACGCAAATAGCCAGCAAAAAGATCCCAAGCCACACATGACCAGCAGTTGTCTGAAATAAAACGGTTAACAACGCTTTTCCATAACCGTCTTTTGCTCCGATAAGAGAAACCAGGTTAATAACAGGACCGCTTGTGACAAGTGCAGCGGACGCCGCACCAGCCAAGACATCACTTCGCGGTGTCTGAACTGCCGCTTCTTGTTTGCGAACAAGACGAAAGACAAGATAACCAGCGACAAAAGAGAATGCAATGTACGATAGCAATTCCATTAACGGAACAAGAATCATGCTGAATTAGTCCTTTTATATATAAATAATGCCTGCAGCTTCATTATCCACAACTCCAATTTTCTACATATCTCTTTCATCGTATAAAAGAATCAGACGAGCGTATAGAAGGAATTGTGACTAAATTTGAACACTTCTTTTGTATCGCAAAAAAGACATGTCCCAATCCGACATGTCTTCATCATGCTTATTTACCGCAGCACTGTTTATGTTTTTTTCCGCTTCCACACGTACAAGGCTGATTACGTCCAGTTTTTTTGTATGTTTTCAGATCCACTACATTGGAAGGGTTTCTGCGCAGCTGTGTAGGCACATAACCTTTCAACGTCCATTTTGGTGAGTTATTGTTTAAAGCAACCAGTAAATCAACAACTTCTTGAATAATCTGTTCTGAGTCAACCTCAAATTCCATGATAAACATTTGTACCATGTTTTGAAGCGGAATATCTTGTTTTACCATACCCAAGTACTCATCCAGCAGGTCGTGAATTTCTTCATTACTGATGGAGTAATTTTTCTGCATATACGTTTTAAACGCACGGAGTGGTTTATTTACTGCTAGATAGTCTTCTTCTCCAGCCTGTATAATCTGTTCCTTTGTATATGGATAATAGTCTAAATCAGACCTGCTTTGTATGGTGCGCAGCAGCGCTTCTGGATCCTCAACACGCCAATCAGCCAATCCACTTGCAGCAAATCGGATATCGTCATAGTACAGGGCAGCATTGTGAAGCACATCAATGTAATAAGTGTAATCAAAAGAGCCGCTAGTCAGCCTTTCCACATGCGAAATTAAATCTCGTAAAGAAAGTACGCCGTAATGATACAGCAGTCCTCGTGTAAGCGTGATGTACGCAGAATTCTGCTTTACCTGTTTCACATAGGTCGGCGAATCAATTGTTCTGAATACTTGCATACACTCTTCAGGGATTACAAGGAAAGGATTGTTATCCCTATCAATTGGAAACAAAATTAATTTGTAAAATAATACGTCTGCCCTGCCTGCTTCGAATGCCGATGCTGAAAGATAGCCTTGATTATGCATTGCCTGCTTGATCAGCTTGTATTGTTCTTCATTCAATGTTGCAAAATTTAGTGCTAACTTTTCGGGAAGCAGTTCTGCCAATTTGGGCACCAAGTCACGTTTACTCAGCTGACTGATTCCCTTTATTTTATAATCTCTTCTAATTTGGTCCAGATCACTTTTCGTATATAGAGCAAGTACTTCTGCTAAAGAGATTGGTTTAAGATTTTTAATCATTTGTTCACTCCATTTATAAGACTTGTCTCTATCTTATTGCAATTTCTGCAAATTAAAAAGAGTGCACACAATTGTGCACCTTTTTAATCTTCATAGCTTCAGCAGGTTTACAGCCCCTTGGATATCTGCCGCTTTCGTTAACACGGAGATGAAGGAAATGCCATCTGCTCCAGCTTCCCGTACAGCTCTTGCATTTTTATGATTAATGCCACCGATGGCTACGATTGGGGAGTTGCCAAGCTGCTTTCGTATTCGCTGAAGACCTGTTAAGCCAATTGGGCATCTGGCATCCATCTTCGTGCGCGTTGCTGCAATCGGTCCAACACCGACATAATCAGCACCCTCTTTGATTGCCTTATTGGCTTCTGCTGCATTTGTTGCACTCACTCCAATGATGAAGTGTACTGGACAGCGTTTCTTCACCTGCTGCATTGCTTCATCATCTTGTCCGATATGTACACCGTCTGCTCCGATAGCGATGGCCAAGTCTACGTCATCATTCACGATGAAAGGGACACTGTATGCACGGCATCTCTCCTGAAGTCGTTCGGCCAGCTGCCTTTTTTCCTGACTGATTAGCGCTGCTTCACCTTTTTCTCGAAACTGAAACATTGTAATACCTGCTTTTAGTGCCTGTTCCAGTATCTCTTCTGGATTTTTGTGCGGGCAGTTCTGACTTCCCATAATAAAATATAATGCTAATTTTTCTTTCATTGTCTGCTCCTTTCTCCTCGACATTATTCGTATATAGCTACTTCCAGCGCACCTCCCAAATTAGGAAAAAGTGTGAAATACGGATACTACAATCCAAACTGTGCAAAGTAAATGCAAGCTTTTTATTTTTAAAAGGAGATGATTATGTTGAAATGGATGAAAGCTGGGGCAATTGTTATCGCACTTTGCTGTGGTTTGGTTGTATGCAATCCCGCTGCCTCATTTGCTGCTGACAAAGCTGTGGCGGACGTGCTGACAGCAGAGCAGAAACAGGAAATAGCTTCGCTGCAGAAGGAAGCTTTAGAACAGGAAAAAGAGATCATCCAAAAGTACGTAGAATTTGGCGTTTTCTCTGAGAAGAAAGCTGACCAAATTATAAAGCATCTGGATGACCGCTTTGCACAGCTTGAAAAGGATGGCTTTGTTCCAAAGCCACATCCGCATGGACGTCCTCTCCAACCGAACAAGTAATACAATCTAATCAGCAGGATTTTCCTGCTGATTATTATTATGCCAGCTGTTTCACCTGTTCTAGAACAGTCGCTTCATCCTGCAGTAAATACAGCTGATCTAAAAAGGCAACTTGGAAACTTCCTGGAGCTGCTGCTTGTTCGGCTGCTTTTTCAGACGCAATCCCATAGAAAGCAAGCGCTCCGATGCATGCTTCTAATACATTTTCCGACGCCCCTGCACATGCTGCCACTACTGCTCCAAGCAAACAGCCAGAACCCGTGATTTTCGTTAACATGCGATGACCATTTGCTACGCTGAATGTCCGCTTGCCATCTGACAGAATATCTGCTTCGCCCGTAGCAATGACAACTGCTTGCAAGTCGTTTGCAATTTGCTGTACCTGATGATGTGAGATACCTTCCTTGTTTCCATCTACCCCTTTCACTTGGGCAGATGTTCCGCCTAGAACAGTGATTTCGCCTGCATTCCCCCGAATTACCGTGACATCTACTTCTGCCAAAATACGGCGGGCTGCTTCCGTTCGATAAGCTGTTGCTCCAACACCTACAGGGTCAAATATAACTGGAATACCAAGTCTATTCGCCTCTTTGCCAGCAAGAATCATTGCTTCTATATCTGCAGCAGCCAGTGTTCCGATATTCAGCAAAAGCGCCTTGGCATGCTGTACCATTTGCGCTGCTTCTTCCTTTGCCGAGGCCATCACCGGTGAAGCACCCAGTGCAATCAAACCGTTTGCTGTAAAATTGATGACAACATGATTTGTTATACAGTGAATCAACGGGTTTGTGTCTCGGACTTGATGTATTACATCAGTATATGCCATTATGCAGTTCCTCCTGTACTGGTACGCTTTGCAGCCGGTAACCCCAATGGTTCGTCGGGCCGTTTCCGTTTCCAAGCTGCAGCGAATATTTGATAGCTGCTGTCACATAGTCTTTTCCGACTTGCACGGCTTCCTGCAAAGATTTTCCTTTTGCTAGCTCCGCCGTAATTGCTGCTGAATACGTACAGCCCGTTCCGTGTGTATGCTTTGTTGGAATGCGCTCCGCTTTATAAGAAGTGAAGCCCTCGCCATCATACAGCCAATCCGCTGCTTCATGCCCTTCCATATGGCCGCCTTTTAAGAGGACAGCTTTCGCCCCGTATTCTTGGACAATCTTTTTGGCTGCTTGCTTCATAGCAGCTTCATCCTCTATTGTCATGCCTGTCAGTTCTTCTGCTTCTGGCACATTTGGCGTGACAAGCGTTGCCAGCGGAACAAGGTATGTCTTCAATGCATCTCTTGATTGCTCGCCCATGAGCGCATGCCCGCTTTTGGCATACATGACCGGATCCATCACATAGGCTGCTGCTGATTTTTCCAGCACGCTGGCTATAACACGCATCATCTCTTCAGAGGCAATCATGCCTGTCTTAACCGCATATGGCTCAATGTCTGAGTAAACCGATTGCAGTTGTTGTTCAATAAATGGTACAGGAATATGATGAAGTGCGTGCACACCTGTTGTGTTCTGCGCAACGAGGGAGGTAATGACACTCATGCCATATACCTCGCGCTCTTGAAATGTTTTTAAATCCGCCTGTATCCCCGCACCGCCTGAAGGATCTGTCCCTGCTATCGTTAGTGCACTTTTCACGTTAGACATGGGCGGCCCCTTTTTCGAGCGGTACCAGCCAGTTTTGTTCTGTAATGGCCATTTCCCAAAAACTATGTTCCAGCATACAGCTCTTCAAGAATGCTTTCCGCGCGCGTTCCTTGGCAGCCGAACCGGCCGTTTCAGCCCATTTATCCAATCTTTTGCAAAGTTCGGCTGTCACATCCGGCATTCCATCTTCATTGTTTGCATAAAACATAATCCACTCTAAAAATGGATTATTCTGGTCCGGCGCCTTTGTTTCGATAATATGCTCTGCCAGTGCCTGATACGTCCATGGACAAGGTAACAGCGCCGCCATCAGTTCTCCCATATCTCCTTGTACAGCGCTGTTCATCATATGAGAAATATAGTGATCGGCTGCGGGAGGGGGTGTCATTTTCTGCAAGTCCTCATAGTCCACACCTGCCACTTTACAAAAGACATTATGCGGATGAATCTCACTGTGCAGAACAAAGTGGATTTGCGATTGAAAGAACGCCATCTCTTCTCTTGTCTCACATTTGCTGACTGCCAAGCCATAAATTCGAGCAAATGCAGTCAAGTACTCATAATCCGCCTTCACGTAATGGATTAATGCTTCGCGCGGCACCTGTCCATTCGCCACCCCTTCAACAAAAGGATGCTGATAAATTGCTTCGAAAACCGGGTTTGCTTCTTCTCTCAACTGTGCAGAAAACATATAATTCTCCTCCTCATTGGAGAAAGCCCTGTTTCGGGTGATTGGCGCCGGGACTATACAAAAAAGCCGCTCCAGAAGTATGGAGCGACTCGTTTACATTGTAATAGTATGTAAGATACACGAATCCGGCTCCACTTCCCTACGCTGGTGTTAACCAGATCAGGTTCAAAGGGATTAAGATTACTCTTATCTCAGCCTAACGGCACCCCTAGTGGACTTCCTCGAAATTCAATTGTCTCCTTTACTATCACATGCACAGATAAGATTGTCAACGGATGTATCAGGTAAAATATTCAATTCGTGACTGCGGAAACATTTTATAAATATTACTGCCAATCACGTCTTTGATTTCTTCTTGTTCATCATTTTGATACACATACTTCCCAATACCATAGCGGCCCCATTTGTACTTCCGCTTATTTTCATCCAGCTCCAGCTTCGACATCGGGTAATTCTTCTGAATAACACGTTTTGCCGGCTTCGTGAAACGATGCTGAATCAATTCAAAGGTCAAGTTCTTTTTGGCATGAGCAGGTAATGCTGCTTCAAGATGCTCCAGCATTTCCGGATATCCTTGCTGCCAGCCTTCATGCAGGTATATCGGGGCTACAATAAAACCTAATGGATATCCAGCTTCGGCTACCTTCACAGCCGCCTCTATTCGATCCTTCAAGCGGGATGTACCTGGTTCAAAGTACTTTATAACATAATCGTCATTAATACTGAAACGGAATCTTGTCCGGCCTTTGTGATCTGCATCAAGCAAATGATCGACATGCGCAAACTTTGTGACAAAGCGCAGCTGACCATGTTCCGAACGGCCAAAGTATTCAATAGCATGCTTGAGTGTATGGGTTAGATGATCAATCCCAACGATGTCAGACGTACAAGAAGCTTCGAAGCGCGTCTCCTCCGGCGCTCTCTCCTTCATATACTGCTCAGCGGCATCAAAAATCTCATCTGTATTTACATACGTACGAATATACGGTTTGGATCCCATCGTCGTCTGCAGGTAACAATAATGACAATGCCCCATACAGCCTGTTGCAAACGGAATAGCATATTCTGCCGATGGCTTGGATGTATCGAATTTCAATGTTTTCCGCACACCAACGACTAATGTTGATTTGGCTGTCCGGTATTTTTGAAAATCGTTATCACCAGGCAGGTTACGCACCTGATTATGAGAAGTTGTTTCGCGTATCTCTACTCCCATATCTTTGAACTTGTCTCGCAGCTTCACACCGAGCGGATATTCCAATGCTCTCGGTTCAATGTAAACAAGCTGCGGTACGAATGGCTTAACCATAATAACCACCTTCGGATAAACCAAAAGCAGACACATAGGCTTCTTCCGCTTCACCAAGATCTTGATAGACCGCCACTTCATCCGTTAACGGATAGTACGTTTCATAAACAAACAAAGCCAGTTCACCAGGTTTCTCTGGATTATGAACAACCGCCGCTTCTTGTATATTGGCAACTCCCTGTGCATGGGGATTGCGAATGATTACATATACAACTTCACCTGCTTGAAAAGTTTCCATTCCAATTGCCTCCTTTGTACATACTGCAACTAGTTTGTACAAGATGACTGCAATACATGTAAAAAAATGAACCCTTTTCCAAGAAGAATTCGTCTACTTCTTAGAGGAGGGTTCCAATGTGAAAAGCTTGATAGCTGTTTTTTTGTTACTAATCCTAGCTTTTATTGGTTACTATTTATTAACCAATTAACTTATACACGAAAACGAGCAATGGAAGTTTGCAATTCTTCTGCTAAGAATGCAAGCGAACTCGAGGAAGCGGCAATCTCCTGCATGGCTGCCAGCTGTTCCTCAGTAGCTGCTGAGACACTCTCCGTTGATGCAGCTCCTTCTTGCGCTACCCCGTTTACTTCCGCAAGAGAACGATCAACAATCTCAGAACCACCGATTAGCCCTTTCAATGCTGCGCCCACTTCTTGGAAATCTTCCACCAAACTTGCTACTGCTGTCTCAATTTGCGTAAAGGAACGACCAGCTTGATCAACAACCCGTGTACCCGCTGTCACTTCATCCGCTGCATGCTGCATCAGTCCGATTGTTTTTGTCGTATCTTGCTGAATATAACTTACTAACGAAGCAATTTGCGCGGCTGCTCCATTTGTCTCTTCCGCAAGTTTCCGTACTTCATCGGCAACGACCGCGAACCCTTTTCCATGCTCACCAGCACGAGCTGCTTCAATCGTCGCGTTCAGCGCAAGTAAATTCGTCTGTGCAGAAATGTCCGTAATCACGCCTGTAATATCACTTATTTCCTTGGAACGCTTATTCAAACTCTCAATCGATTCTGACAGATCCTGTACATGAGATGTAATGGTGTTCATTTGCTGATTCACATCTTTTATTGCACGGCCACCTTCGACTGACAACTCGGATGTCTTTTCAACAGCCATTTCCACATTTTGCGAATTCATAACCAATTTATCTGTATGCTGTTTCATATCGTCCATTGTTGCAGCCGTTACCGTGATAAGTTCCAGCTGCTGGCCTGAACCTTCCGCCAGCTCCTGCATCGTCTTGGCAACATGCTCGGAAGATGTACTGCTTTGCTCAGCACTTGCACTTAGTTCCTCTGAGGAGGCAGCTACTTGCTGTGATGTGTCATGCACGACACGAATAATGGAACGCATGCCATCGGCCATCGTCTCATAGGATTGCATGAGCTGCCCTAATTCATCTCGTGATTGATAGGTACTGCTTGAAGTAAAGTCACCCTCCGCTGCTTTCCCTAATAAATTACGCATCTCCTGAAGTGGATTGCTAATTAGTTTGATGATGAATAATCCCAGACAGACCAGCAATACAATCGCGGCAGCACTAATACCAATCATAATAAATGTGGCATTTCTCACATCATTTACCGCTTGTTGATATGTATCTTTAGCTTCCTTTGTGTTAACTGTTTGAAGGTCCGCTAAAATACCGTTAATTTTATCACGCTGTGGAACTTGCTGTTCTGTATACAATGTAAAAGCATCTTCATTCTCATTTTCCATCGTAAGACGCACGACTTGATCTCGTATATCTTTTAGTTTTCCTCGTTCTGTCTTATACTGCTCGAGCAGTTCCTTACCTTCACTGGATAACTCACTTTTCTCCAAACTATTCACCGATGCTCCAATTTCCTCCATCGATGCTGTTAGTTTTTCATTCAGTTCTTTATTCCGCTCATCATCAGCAGTAAGCATCAACGCTAGAATATACCCATCATTTGAGCGGTTATTAATTCTAATTTCACTAAGGGATAGGTTTGGGACAAGTTTGTCTTCATAAATTTCTCTAGCATCACTAGCAACTTCTCGCATGTTAACAATACCAGCCAAACCGACTCCAACAAGTGCAATAACCCCAACCAAGATAAGAACGAACATCTTTGTTCTAATCTTCATATTCCTTATCACTTTCATCACTCTATCTCCCTCGATATTAGCTATTACACATCCCTAAGTCTGTATAATGACTTTCAATATATCGGCATCCATCATACAAGGTGAAGCACTTTTATAGTTTTTTGTAAAATAATTTGCTTGCCGTCACAAACTTTTCCTTATTAACGAAAAGAACCCTCTTATTAAGCGAATATAATATCACTTAATAAGAGGGTTCTCTTGCTGCTCAAAGAGAAAACAGAGAATCATTAGAAATAGGTTTGGGGTTAGGTTTCCCGATGAAGTAACCTTGTGCTAAATCAATACCTATCTGTTTACAATAGTCTAATTCTTCCTGTCTCTCAATACCTTCTGCAAGCACATTCGTTCCCAGTTCTCTTGCAACCTCGATTACCTTATACAGGAATTCTTGTTTTTCTACGTCTCGGTCACAATAAGATATGTATGCTCTGTCAATTTTAACGAAGTCTGGTTCCAGTTCTTTAAAAAGATCGAGTGTCGCATATCCGGCTCCAACATCATCCAAGGCCACTAGCATTCCTTCGTGTTTGTACCGTTTGAATATACGCTTCAAACGAGCAACATCATCCACCTTTTCCGTTTCCACAACTTCAAATACAAGATCACTTGGATCGATGTGATACTTGTCAACAGCCTGAAAAGTTTGTCTCAAACAAAAGTCAGGATTATAAATAGTAGACGGCAGAAAGTTGATAAAACTCTTTATCCCTTTCGCAATCCTTTCTTCTGCTCTTTTCTTTACTGCTGTCTGTCTCGCACGCTGATCCAGCATAGAAGTGAGGCCTGCTTCTGAAGCAAAAGTAAACAGTGCAGCGGGGGATACTTCAGGCTTATCCGTACGCAACAGATGTTCATATCCGTAAACCTTCTCATTTTCTATCGAGATAATAGGCTGTACATAAGAATGGAACGCCTGTTGATGGATAATCTCTGTGAATTGCGGATAAAGGATACGATGAAGCAGCTCCTCGACAGAAATCATTGGATAGTGATGGGTTACTTTCTCAGCCACCGTACAGACTGCACCACTCACATTCTGGTGACGCAGCGTAAGGAGCATTTGTTCCAGCTGCTGCAATGTAAAGTATTGAAAAATAGAATATGTATCTGTCTGTTTATGCGGATTTCCAATTGCTAAGTTTTTATTTGCAGCAGGCAGCTTCAGCAGCAATTCCCCAGCATGAGGGATATGGAGGACAGTTCCGCACATTGCGCACGCATAGGATTGCTCCATTATGCTTCACTCTTTTCGGCTGCTATAACCTGTACCGCATACGTACGATTTCTAGGTCCATCAAATTCACAGAAGTAAATGCCTTGCCACGTACCGAGGACAAGCTTACCTTCTGAAAGAGATACAACTTGGGCGTGTCCGACAGTACTTGTCTTTAAATGGGCTGCTGTGTTCCCTTCCATATGCCGGTCCTTAGGATGTTCCCAAGGATACACCTCATCAAGCCGGCGCAAAAAATCAATCTTCACATCCGGATCTGCATTCTCATTGACTGTGATGCCCGCAGTGGTATGCATAGAAGAGATATGTACGATTCCCTCCTTGATGCCAATAGATTGAATATAACGCTGAATAGAGTCCGTAATGTCGATCATCTCGTCGTGATGCTTTGTTTCTAAAGGGAAAATGTTCATCGTTCTACCTCCTAATCTATCTCTATACCCAAATTCATTCGACATTCTTCTACAAAATCCTTCTTTAATTAAAAAAAGTGTTCGTTGCGTTCATTTTTGTGCAGCCACAAGAAAAAGCAGCCTGCATTAGCAGACTGCTCTTATAAACTGCGCTGTTTATCAAGTATGGAAGCGAACGATGCGGCAAACTCCTGGCAATTGCGTATATCTTCGTCTTCAGGTGAAAGATCCACCTTGAGACTTTCAGAAACAATCTCCGCTCCGCGCTCCTTAAATTTTTCTTTAAATGTGTCAATAGCGGCACCAAAGCTTGTATAAATGGAGTCACAAGACCCGAAAAGGGCAACGGGTTTGCCTTCTAAGTCGATGTCATCTAATTCATCATAGAAGTCCTCTATTTCATATGGAATGTCTCCATCTCCCCACGTGTAAGTGCCCATTAAGATGCCATCATAATCTGTCAATGTAAATACATCAACCTCATCTATATCAATCTGGAGCTTCGTTACATCCGCTCCTTGCTCTTCTAACGTCTGTTCCATAATGTCAGCCATTTCTTCTGTATTGCCTGACATACTGGTGAATGCAATCAGAACACTTGCCACCTTCATTCACTCCCCTTCATCTGCTCTCATTTTAATTGATAACCATTCTCAATGTCAAATCGAGCGCTTAGGGAGTTTCAGCTTCCTTTGATGGCTTGGTAAGCAAGCTTGAAATTCTTTTTGGTATCTTCACCAAAGAGATTAAGGTCTCCTTCAAAGATTTGATCCACTGTTAGCTGATAAGCTTCCTCGACAGTACAGCCGCGGGTATTCAGCAGCAGGCGAAAGTAGGATAAGAAATATTCCTCACTCAAAATTGCTGCGTTCTTCATCATATTCATACTACCTTTCCTTATGAAACCATGTCACTAGCGTAACACAGGTTCTGGGGTATAATACAGGATACAGCAATATATGCGAAAAGAGAAGGTTTGTTCATGAAGATATATCTTGCAATCGGGTGTGGCGGCAGCATCGGGGCACTGCTTCGCTACCTTGTCGGAGTAGTTATTCCGCAAACAGGAAATTTCCCCATTGGTACACTTATCATTAATACCATCGGCTGCTTCCTAATGGGGTATTTCACTAACCTGGTTAAGCAGCGTTACTTTGCTCAAAAACAAGCGCTGGCAAAGGCACTGACTACTGGAATGGTCGGTGCTTTCACAACATTCTCGACAGTCAGTCTGGAAGCTGCTTTGCTTCTACAAGAAAATATGGCAAGTGTAGCACTAATTTACTTGATAATCAGCTCTGCGGCTGGATTGGGAGCACTTATGTTTGGCTTGCAGCTAGCACCAAATCCAGCACAAAGGAGGCGGTCAGCATGACTATCATTTTCGTGCTCCTCGGAGGTTGGCTCGGTGCCATTGCGCGCTACGAGATCAGCAGGCAAGGACAACATATATGGAAGAAAGACTTCCCGCTTCCGACTTTGCTGACAAATGCAGCTGGTTCCTTTTTGCTTGGGCTTGTGTACCAGTTAAATTGGGGTGCAGAATGGCAAAACTTCCTCGCCGTAGGTTTTTTAGGTTCTTTTACAACTTTCTCCACTTTCCATCTGGAGCTTGTACAATTAGGGAGTAAAAGAAAAATCGCTGCAGCTATCAGTTATGTGCTAGGCAGCTATGCAATTGGTATAACACTAGCAATAATCGGCTTATCCACGTAAAAAGGGGCACTGCTCTTGGCAGTACCCCTTCCGTATCAGTAATTGTCTATCGTGTTGCTGTCTTGCGCGTTGTGCTGATCTATCGGTTTTCGGACGATTGCCAAGATACCTGCAACCAAGTAAAGAATGGACGTTACAAACGATCCAAACAAAGTTAAAATTGCTGACAGCACCGCTGTAACAATAAATACTACACCAGCAGCTGTTGATCGGCTGTTGCGGCGTAACAAAACAATACCAACGATACCGAGAATAGCTGAAATCGCACTAACAACAACGAAATACCACCCTAAACCGCCTAAAAAGCTGCTCATAATATCTGCATCTTCCGTTGTAATCGTAGGATCATTGTATAATTCCTGCGAGATGTCATCTCCAGCTACACCAATCAATATCCCAGTTAAGATAGCACCTAATGCATTAAGTACAACACCGATAATTCCCAAAACCTTTTCTGCAGTACGTTTAATCATGCTGTTTCTCCTCTCTTTTCGTCTATTCGATATGCTGTGCTGGTCTTCTAGCCAATACCATCACACCAGCAATAAGATACAACATTCCGCCGATGAATCCGGCTAAAAATGTTGCAATGGATCCTACTAACGATACGATGATCAACATAACTCCTAGGCCTGTTTGCTTGCGGTTAGCCTTCAGTTTAACCGCTGCAACAATACCGAGAACGGCACAAATCAGACCTACGGCAATAACAAATGCGCCTAAGGTATTTGCCATATCCGCAACCATTCCAGTATCAACCGCCTGGTCTACGCCGCTATCCAGAATTTCCTGGCGAGCAGCTTCCGGGTCGTATGCAGCCAAACGAATCCAAGTCGAGATTGCAGTATAAAGGAAGACGACCGCACCAATGGTGGCAAGTACTTTCTCCGCTGTACGTCTTAGCATGTTCCTCCTCCTTCCTGCAATTACTTCTTAATAAGTTTCCCCTCTATCATTATATTGCTCAACTGGCTTACGCACAATCGCCATGATGCCAGCAATCAAATAAAGTATGCCGCTGATGAAGCCCATAAAAATAGATAAAACAGTTCCAAGTACTGCTGTAATGATAAGCAGGATACCTGCGCCCTTCGCAGGTTTATTATTTTTCAGCATCGCCAGGGAAACAAAACCGAGAATTGCACAAATAACGAGTACGATGATCATCCATATTGATACGCCGCTCATTAGATCTGTAAATGCTTCCGCTTGATCTTGTGTTAAATCACCTTGGCTTGTAAGCTGGTTTGTCGTGGTCTCTTCTGAAGCACCTAATCCCAATGCAGTCCAGCCACCAACGATTAGAAATAATACCGCTCCGATAATAACTAACACTTTTTCCGCTGTTCTTTTTACCATAAAAATTCCCCTCTCCTATTGATTTAATTACCTGCTACATCACGTTTTGTGAACAATACCCAACCTATTACAAGGAAGACCAGATAATACACAATAATGGTTACAACCGAGAATGTAAGGGTCAAATCCTCAATAATCTTATACCCTGTTGTAAATTGAGTTAAGTCAAGATTTGAGAATAAAACATATTTCCCAAAAGCTTTATCGGAAATAAACGGAACAACAGAGCTTCCAACAAACATTAAGAAAATTGCTGTTCCAATAGCTAATGCCCCATTACGCAAAGCAGCAGAAATCATAAAGGCAAATGTTGCCCAGACAACCAGTTTCACTAGCTGCAAGCCGTAGTCTTGTGCAATCCGAATCCAGACAGATGTTTCGACAACTTCTCCGTCCTTCACTTGGAGCATGACTCCGTCTCCTCCGAGACCGAAGAACAGCATGCCGAATAACCAAGAAAAGATGAATAATACAATCAGTGCAGTTAAAGCAAACAGGAGCACGCTTGTATATTTCGCAAAGAAAATCTTTGTCCTTGATGCAGGACGTATTAATAACAGTTTAATAGTACCCCAACGAAATTCATTCGCTATGATGCCGCCTGCAACGATGATCGTCAGCAAGCTGAGCACACTTGTCATGAAATTACTTTGATAAAGAAAATCCCAAGCTGTTGTTCCTTCAGGTTTCAAATCATTTTCTATTCGGTAGTTGTTAATTAAGATCTGGGTGCCTGTAGCATCATATTCTGCCAAATCCTGATTTTCCTGCTGCAGATCCTGCTTCCAAGTTGCATCATCATAATTTGCGATAAATCCATCTGCAGTCCGCATAATGAGTGCAAATCCCAATACGACAACTACAAGTATGCCAAGCATAATCCAAGTTGCTACCTGGCTGTACAGTTTGGTCTGCTCATTCCGCACCAGTTGGAAAAAGTTACTACTCAATGACATTCTCTCCAATCACGTGTAAGAATTTATCTTCCAGTGTCTTCCGCTCAACTGCAACCCCATACATCTCAATATCAGCTACGGCTAAAGCCTTAATAATTGATGGTATCTGATCACGGGAGATCGGGAATAACAGCTGATTATTATTGTCAACCGCCGCAATACCAAATTGCTCTTGAAGCAGCTGTTTGGCCGTTTGAAGCTGCGCTGCTGCACAATCTATCTTCACCATTTCTTCTGGCACGTCTCCGTCCGTACTACGGACTTCCTGGATAGAAATCAGTTCGCCATTCTTTAAAATACCGATACGATCACACATTAACTCCATTTCCGAAAGCAAATGGCTGGAAACGATAACTGCCACGTTTTCTTCTTCTGCTAATTTGCGAATATAATGGCGGATTTCACGGATACCGGATGGATCTAATCCGTTTGTCGGCTCATCTAGTATTAATATTGATGGTCTATGTAATAATGCCTGTGCAATACCAAGACGCTGCCGCATTCCTAATGAATACCGCTTCACTTTCTGGTTAATGCTTTTTTCCAATCCAACGAGCTTCACAACTTCATCAATACGGTCTCTCGTTATTCCTGGAATCATGCGGGAAAAGACAAGTAAATTCTTGTAACCAGACATAAATCCGTATAATTCTGGATTCTCTACAATTGCCCCTACATGCCGGATAGCACCTTTGAAATCTGATTTAATACTTTTCCCCTGGATTCGTACGTCTCCTTCCGAGATACGAATAAGACCTACCATCATGCGGATTGTTGTTGTCTTACCCGCTCCGTTTGGACCTAGGAATCCAAATACTTCACCCGGCTGAATATCAAAGTTCAAGCCTTTTACAATTAATTTCGAACCAATCTGCTTTTTCAAGCCAATCAGCTGCATGGCCGGTTCTGCCATTTTTTCACCCTTCCTGTAACAATTTTGTCATCCTTCCATAATATGTACGGAGCACCTTGGCTGTTTGTTTCACTTTTCTATAAAAAAACACCATGAATCATAGAATTCATGGTGCTGTACGTATCAATTAGAAAGTTTTTTGCGTCGATTCCATACATAAAGAGCTGCCCCAGCTGCCAGTAATGCAATACCCCAAGCAAAGATATTACCAATTGGAGATGCTGTATCTGGCAGACGCTTACCTTCTTGTTTTACCGTTTCTGCAGCAACCTTAGCTGGCACTGCTACTGCCTTTTCTTTGACTGGAGCTTCGTGTGTGTACAAAGGCACTGCCGCTTCAGTCTCTGGAACTTCCAACACCGGCGCCTTTGTGACTAAATCAGAACCAAAAAGCTCACCCGTAATTGTGAAGTTAAGCAAATGGTTTCCTTGCGTATCAAGCAGATCTACTAGCAAAACACGATTCTCTAAATCTGTCACTTTGAGTAACTCTTCCATTGTTACTGCCGTTTTTGTGTCGCCATCAACCAAATAGAAAACGGCTTTCATTTGGAAAATCCCCATCAGGTCATCCCAGATTGCAATCAGCTCTTGTCCTTGCGCTTCCGTCAATTCTGTGGAAGTCTCGAAGTTGCCGAGAGCTTCTGCGCGTGCAGCAATATCCTCCAAACCTGTAATAAAGGCTTCCGGATCATGCAGCACTACTTCTTCCATATACGCATATGCTCGGAAGAATTCCCCTTTACTTATGCCGATTAAATCAAGAAACGAACCAGCCATTTCCCAATAATCATCTATTGAGATTTCGCCGTAGCCTGTTGCTTCGTATACAAATTCAGCGAGTTCATCATAGCTTTGGAAGTCTTCCAGCTTTTTATCATTATCAGCTAATAGCTGATTGAATGCTTCCTGTGTCAGTTCGATTTCCTGTAAGAGAAAATGCAAGGACACACCGTTGACTTCGTTATAAATTACTTCATATATGTCATCCATGCTGATATAGCTATGCAAATCCAGTCCGTTTGCAGCAAACAAACCCGCAAGTTCTTTCTCCGTTAATCCGAGTTCCTCCGTTAATCCTTGAAGGTTTTCAGAGGTTGCAGGGTCTCCCAATAACCAGTTCAAATCGGAATAAAGCAGAATATCAGCCGGAGTATATCCTTTTTCAGCCAAACCCACTTCTGTCAACGCTTTCGTGATATCTTCTACTGTATAACCTGACTCATCCAAGAAAGTCTGAAGGTTCTCTTCTGTGACAGGCTCTCCTAACCATCCCCGTAATTCTTCCATCGAGCTAGCTTCATATTCTTCGATGGTCCCCCACTCAAAATCTTTTAAATACTGGTTCAAACCTTTTACATCTGTTCCAAGCGCAGCCGCATAGGCTTCCAGCTCTTGTTTGTTAATGGCAGCAAACGCTGTCTGCGGTGCCACCGCTTGCAAGCAAAGCAAAACCATGATTATTCCAACCAATAGCTTCTTTGTCACGTACGTTTCCTCCTGGAAATTTATTTAAGTAATTCCAGATAATTATAATCTTGAGGTGACAGCTTGGCTACATTTATTTTCACAAGATCTGATTTATTAATCTAAAAATCGAAAAACCCCTTCGCAAAGGGGTTTTTCGACAATTATTTCAAAGATATACCCATGCGTTTGGACCGGACTTGCATCCCCATTTTGACATAGAAGTCTTCCGCTCGGTTATTGAAATTCCATACATTCAATTCAATTTCGGTGGCGCCTATCTTTTTACCGTGACGTTTGATTTTCTCGAATAAATGGCCGCCGATTCCTTTCCCGCGCATATCAGAGCGAACACAAAATTCCTCGATAAAAATATGGGCCTTATGCGAAACTGTTTCGCTCGTAATCCGTATAGTAGCAAAAGCCATTACTTCCTTCGCTTTTTCTACGAGAAAAACTTTCTTGTTATCTAAGTATATATTACTCTCGAACACATGCTGATCCAGCGGTTCTGCCTTTTTGGCGAAATACTCCGGCTGATGCTCATAATGTGTGTTATATAATTCCTTGTAAAGAATCGCAATTTGCTCATAATCTGATAACTTAGCTTCGCGTATCTTAAACATAGGCTTCACCTCTGCAGCTTGTAGTCTCGCTAACCAGTTTATCATGTTCATCCCCCTCCGTCATAAAACTAATTGAAATAAACTGTCTCTAGCAGAGAAAACGCTTCTTATAAGCCATTTCTCCACAAGATAGAGGAATCCCTGCGCCACTTTGACAAGTTCCGGCGTGTATAGGAAAATAGAAGGAATGAAAGGAGGTGAATGCAGATGTTTTACGCTTTTTGGAACGTATTCGCTGAAGATTTTACTTCGTTGGTTTTCTATATCGGGCTAACGATGACTGTTATCTTGGCCCACAAGACGACAACTAGTGTTGCCAGCCATTTTCGCTCCTCAGAAGCGATGCATTGGCAATATATTTGTCCAATAGATAATCGGTACTATCATATGCCGGAGCATATTGCGCACAGCAGACCAATTATCTGTTGGCTGATTCGCATAACGATGCGAAAAGATGGTCCAGATGATGATAGTGAAGCGGAGTCCTTGTTGTATGTAAAGAATAACCATTCGATACAACAAGGAGGAAATCAAATATGCAACGCACATCTGTATTCACTTTCTTTAAAAAGTACGGTATTATATTAAGCTCTCTTACCCTCGTACTCTTGCTGGCAGGATGCCAAGGAGAAAATGGGGCGCCATCTGATGGCAGCTGGTTCAATCACTATTTTGTAGATCCCTTTTCTTACTTGATTAAATTAATTGCCAGCTATATGCATGATGACTACGGAATCAGCATTATCTTCATTACATTAGCAGTTCGGCTTGTCTTGATGCCCTTTATGCTGATACAGCAGAAAAAAGGGTACGAAACGCAGGAAAAGATGAAGCTTTTCAAACCTGAATTGGATGCAGTACAGGCGAAATATAAAAACAAGACAGATGCCGAGTCACGCCAGAAACAACAGCAGGAAATGATGCAATTGTACCGTAAGCACGGCATGAATCCATTCTCTGCTATGGGCTGTCTGCCTCTGCTGATTCAAATGCCATTTTTATTCGGCTTTTATTCTGCGATTCGCAGCACACCAGAGATTGCAACACATGATTTCCTATGGTTCAATCTCGGTACAGCCGATATCAGTCTTACCATTATTGCAATGGCAATTTATTGGCTGCAGTACCGCGTTTCTCAGATTGGTGTCGATCCAGCCAGACGACAGCAAACACGCCTGATCGGTATCATTTCACCGCTTATGATTGGGTTTATTTCATTCAGTTCTCCAGCTGTACTGCCTTTGTATTGGGCAGTTGGCGGTATCTTCGTCATCTGTCAGACATTATTGGCAAAAAAACTATTTCAAAAGAAAAATTGAGCATAGAAAAAACCACCTCTCCAATCTGGAGAAGTGGTTTTTTGTTTTTATTTATTGTACAACGTTAACTTTCAAATCTACATCGATGTTGCCGCGAGTTGCTTTGGAATACGGGCAGAACTGATGTGTTTTTTCTAAAAGATCTTCCGCTTCTTCCTGGGAAACGCCTTTCACGTCTACTGTGATAGCAGCAGCAATTTTAAAACCGTCACCATCTTTTAATAGGCTTACATCAACAGAAGTTTCTGTCTCAACGCGTTTACGTTCAGCTCTTGCTACATGGTTGAAAGCACCGTCGAAACAAGCAGAATATCCCGCTGCGAATAATTGTTCTGGATTAGAACCTTGCTGGTCTTTCTTGCTGCCCGGCTGGACAAGATCAAGATCAATCAATCCATCGTCAGATTTCACATGCCCTTCACGTCCACCAGTTGCTTTTGCGTGAGATGTAAATAATACGTCACTCATGTTCATTCACTCCTACTTCGTTTATTAGTTTTAAAAAAACTGCATACAATGTTATTACTTCCTTTTTACAGCTATTTTAAACATATTGCAACTGATGTGCTCACGCAGTTACGTCCCTTTTGATAAAGCTGAACCAAGTAATGGCTGTAATAATAAGGAAGTAGACTAGCATGACCACTATCGAAAAAGTCAATGTCATATCCGCAACTGGCGGTGTATTTCCGGGAGTGTAAGCAATTAAATCCACATTGTTGAAAAGAATATATTTTGACCAATCATATCTAGAAAGAACCATGCTGATTGTCGGGAAAAACATTGATATAAAGATAGAAAATCCGATTGCAAGTGCTGTGTTGCGGAACACTGTAGATAAAGCAAAAGCAATGGTTGCATATATCAATACTTGGATAAAGTTCAACCCGTAATCTCTTATTGTAGATACGAGCATATTGCTATTCAACACTTCTCCGTTTTCAATGATAATTTCTTTCGCGTCAAAGTTTGTAAAGCCAAAGAATAAACCTCCGACGATAAACGAAAATCCAATAAAGGATAAGAAGAAGATAATCATTGTGACTAGCATGCTCACATACTTAGACGTTAACACACTAAAGCGCGATGGTGTTTTTGTGAGCAGCAGTTTGATGGTTCCTGTACCAAACTCAGTGGATACCATCCCTCCTGCAATAATAGCAACAAACATAATAAGGAAAGCTGAACCATAGAACATAACCGTCTCCATATAGGCAGGCAATGTATTCTCTTGAACTGGCTGAATATCTTGATCAAGCTGATACTGAAGCAATGCTATATCACCTGCTACGTCCGCTTGCTCCAGCGTGCCTTCCTCTACATATTGCTGATAATCCTTGATTTGCTGTTCGTTCTCTGCACGCCAGTCGCTATTATTATCTGGCGCATAATAAGCTGTAAATGCTGCAATCGTAATAAATAAAACAGCTGCAATACCCAACATAATCCACGTCGACAAACGGCGGAATGTCTTCATATGTTCATTTCGTACCAATCCAATAAACTTAGACAATTTCCTTCCCTCCAGTCAATTCCAAGAACGTATCTTCTAATGTTTTTGTTTCTGCTTGGATGCCGTAGATATTAATAGCTTCCTTGGTGAGCTTGGCTGCAGCGACTGGGATTTCGTCACGTGTCAGTTCAATCAAAACTTTGTCATCCTTCATTTGTGGTTTCTTGCTGCCCATATCTCGAAGCACGATGGCCGCTTGTTCTGCTGGTTCAACTTGGAAGCTGACGATTTGTGTTTGTTCATTAGACAATTCATGAACTTGCTGCACCCCGAGCATCTTACCGTGTTGAAGAACACCAATTCGGTCACACATTAATTCCATTTCACTTAACAAGTGGCTTGAGACAATGACTGCGAGCCCTTCTTTTTCTGCTAAGTTCCGAATATAATGACGCATCTCGCGGATACCCGCTGGATCAAGTCCGTTTGTCGGTTCATCGAGAATAAGAACATCCGGACTGTGCAGCAATGCTTGCGCGATACCAAGACGCTGCCGCATGCCTAGAGAATAGGTCTTCACTTTGTCGTGGATTCTATTTTTCAGACCAACTAACTCAATTACCTCATCAATTCGTTGTTTATCGACGTTGTCACCCATTCTCGCAAAATGTACAAGATTCAGATATCCGGACAAATACTTATACATTTCCGGGTTTTCAACAATTGCTCCAATATGTTTCATGGCTGCACCATGAGATGTCTTAATACTATTGCCCTTAATCAGAATCTCGCCATCTGTAATGCCCATTAACCCGACAATCATTCGGATTGTCGTTGTCTTACCAGCTCCGTTCGGCCCCAGAAAGCCGAACACCTCCCCTGGATAAATAGAGAAATTGATATTATCAATAATTTTGCGACCGCGTATGACCTTGGTAACCTGCTTAATTTCAACTGCTGGCTGTTTTTGCATACTTTTTCGCTCCTTTGCTTGTTTTAATAGCTCTAAGGCTTCTTTACTCATAAATCGCACCCATCCATTCCAAAATGCCCTGCTGCTCATCGTAGCGAAGATCTTCGACATTACGATGATCAACGACAGCACCATCCTTCATTGCGATAACTTCATCAAGAATCATTTCCACTTCCATAATTTGATGCGTGGAGAGCAGAACAGTTTGTTTTTCTGTGTCCACAAATGTAATTAACCCTTTTACGATGGAATCACGCACAAGCGGATCCAAACCCGAAAGCGGCTCATCCATCAGCAGGACAGGCACTTCTCTCGATAACGTTAAGATGATCTTTAAACGTCCGCGGTTTCCTTTGGAAAGATGCTTCACCTTCGTATTGGCATCCAAATTCATATACGCTCGAATTTCTTCTGCTTTCTGTTTGTTAAAATCCTTAAATTGCGTTGCAAAGAAATCAATCGTCTGCTGGACAGTATAAAAGGCGTAATACTCATCCAGCTCTGATAAATAACTGACCTTTGATGCGATTCGGCGTGTCACTTTCTCCCCGTCAATTTCAATTGACCCTTTTGTTGGTACAGCAAGTCCAGCAATCAATTTCATTGTTGTGGATTTTCCCGCTCCATTTAACCCGACAAAGCCAATGATCTTCCCTTGATCAAGCTTCAGGTTAGCATCTCGTAATGCTGTTTTCGTCATGTATCGCTTTGTCACATTTTTGAACTCAATCATCACTTCTGCCTCCTTCAAGATACAATCGCAGCCCTGCTTGTATTTCCTCATTCTCATATCCCATGTCATGCATGACTTGGATGAAGTTTTCAATTTGATCTTTTTTTAATTTCTCACGAGTGGAGAATAAGATGTCTTCATTATCTGTTACAAATGTTCCTTGCCCTCTGCGTGATTCCACGATACCTGACGCCTCCAGTTCGCGGTACGTTCGCTGTACCGTATTCGGATTAACTTTTGATGAAACCGCCATTTCCCGAACGGAAGGCAGCTTGTCACCAGGCTTCAATTCACCGCTGACAATCTGCCTGTTCAGCCGATCTGCCAGCTGCAGATATATCGGCTGGGATGATTGAAATGTATCGGCCATTCTCTACACCTCTACTTTTTTGTCTAATATCCATGATGCGATGAAAAAGATGATAGAAACTGTAATAAGCTCTATAACATAATTACCAATGTAGATTTGCGTTTCTGTACCTTGCAAACTTGCAGCAACTTCTCTTGTATTCATGTCAAAGTTCAATGCCTGTGCTACATAACCAAGGTCGATACTTCCCCACTCCGTTATCGTCAAGTAAGCTTCTGACTGACCAAATAGCCAGAAGAAGAGATAAATAAATAACCAAGAGCCAATAAAAACGACCGTACCACTAAGGAAGGAAGCCATATATCTTTCTAGAAAGAGAAAAATGCAATAAGCAAGGATGATGTAGATAGAAAAGTCTATAGAAGCTAATACAATATGAATGAACGCTAACACACCTAACTTAAACCACGTTCCCTCTGGTATTTCGATAAAGTTCAGCCCACCTATATAGGCTGTAATACTAACTAGCAGCAAAGAAATGACTAAATAACCCGTACCTGTCACTAGCTTTGCAGTAAGTAATCCTCCTGCATGCATGGGGTTATGGAGCCAAAGATGCAATCTTTTCCTTTCGACACCTAGACTGTAAAGCATGTAAACCGTAATAAAAAAGAAATGCCCTGCTCCCCAGAAAAGACTCATAATACCAATTGCATCCATGGTATAGCCGAATCTATAACCAGTTATGCCTACAATCAACAATGCAACAATATATAAAATAACTGCTAGAAGAAAGATGGGCATTCCAACACGAAATTCTTTTTTCACTAACGAAAACCAAGCTTGCATAAACTAACCCTCCTGATGTACTGCTGTATTAATTAGATAGTACACTAGTACAGAAGTACACGTCAATAGGCAAAGAAAAAAAGCTGGAACAATTTTACTTGTCCCAGCTTTTCGTTTATTTTAACCTTCGAATCCGATTGTTTCTTTATAAGCCCTGGAATAAGCATCAGCAGCTTTAATGGCATCAACTACTTGATCAGCTGTGACAACGCCAGGCATGTTATGAATGGATTCACCTTCTTGTACTGCTTGTTCGGCTACTTTCTGCAAGTCTTCGTCGGAAACATCTTTTAGCTTGATGTCTTCTAGTGTAACTGGAAGTCCCAGTGCTAGATAAAAATCAATATACGTGTTAATTTCATCTAATGTGCGGTCTTCTAAGGCAAGCTGTACGAGTGTACCAAATGCTACTTTTTCGCCGTGTGTCAGGCTGTGAATGTCACCATGCAGAGCTGTGAATCCATTATGAATCGCATGCGCTCCTGCAAGGCCGCCACTTTCAAAGCCAAGACCGCTGAGCAAGGTGTTCGCTTCGATTACTGCATCTAGAGCAGGTGTTACAATTTTCCGTTTGTTCGATTCGTATGCAAGCAGACCGTACTCAAATAATACTTCTTCTGCTTTTTCTGCAATTGCTTGACCAGCTAGTGTTGCTTTTCCGCCTGCCATAGTAGTTCCTCTGCCTTCGATAGAAGCACGTGCTTCCACCCAAGTTGCCATTGCATCAGCAATACCGGAAGCTAGGAAGCGAGGCGGGGCTTGTGCAATGATTTTCGTATCTACTAATACCAGGTCTGGGTTTTTATCGTAGAACTTGTAACTTTCAAATGTACCTTCAGCAGAGTAGATAACACTCAAGCCGCTTGTCGGCGCATCTGTGGATGCTGTCGTCGGCATGATAACAACGCCAACCTGCAGCTCATCTGCAACTGCTTTCGCTGTATCAAGTGTCTTACCACCACCAATACCGATTACGACATCGCTTGCCTTTCCTTCGCCTGCAATACGTTGAATCTCTTCAGTAGATGCTTCACCGCCAAATACGACTTTTGTAGATTTCACACCTTCATTCTCTAAATTATCGAGAACTGCGTTACCGGCTAAATCCCAAACAAAGTCATCCGCTAGCACAAGCGCGTTATTACCGATTTTCTTCACGTACTCTCCTGCTTTTAACAGGACATCTTTACCTTGTACATATCGACTCGGGCTGGTAAATACTTTTTCCATCGTTGACCCCTCCATCACTTAAATTTGCTTACCTAATCTTCTACCCTGTTTACCAATTTAACTAACATTAAAATCAAGGCAAAAGTACAGCCTTACTTGCATATATTTCAAATGGAGCTAGTAATGAAGAGGAGGCCAACCATTGACACAGCAGCCGAACAGAAAATACCGGCCGGTTCAGCCCGGTACGAATTTTTATTTCCCGCCTCAGCATCAGGACCAGCAGCCTGGTATTGAAGGACTCATGCAGCCGAGACCAATCATTGAGTCAGATAGCTATATAGGATCAGGAAAGTTAGAAGGAAGAACAGCGATTATAACCGGAGGAGACAGCGGGATTGGCGCAGCTGCTGCAATAGCTTTTGCTAAAGAAGGCGCAGATGTTGTGATTCCTTATTATTACGAATATGAAAATGAAGATGCCCAACGAACAAAAAACCGAATTGAGCAGCTTGGCCGTCGCTGCACATTGATTGTAGGCGATTTGCGCAGTGAAGAACATTGCCGTGCTGTAGTTGCCCGTACGATAAAAACATATGGAAAGCTGGATATCTTAGTGAACAATCATGGTGTTCAGTTTCCGCAGCATGCCCTTACTGATATCGCCACTGCACAATGGGATGCCACATTTCATACAAACATCTTTGCTTTCTTCTACCTAACGAAGGCTGCGCTGCCGCATCTGAAAGATGGCAGCACGATTGTCAACACAACATCCGTGACTGCGTATGAAGGCAGACCAGACTTAATTGATTATGTTAGCACCAAAGGAGCCATTGTCGGTTTTACTCGTGCACTATCCCAAAATCTAGCCACCAAAGGAATTCGAGTGAACGGCGTGGCGCCAGGACCTATTTGGACACCACTTATTCCATCCAGTTTTTCAGCAGAGCAAGTAGCTACATTTGGGCAAGATGTTCCGATGAAGCGTGCCGGTCAGCCGTATGAGCTCGCTCCGGCCTATGTTTATCTTGCTTCCGAAGACTCTTCTTATGTAACTGGCCAGATTATCCACGTAAATGGCGGTACAATGGTAAGTTCCTAAAAAAAGAACCTGCGCTGAGTCAGCGCAGGTTCTTTCCTGTTCTTAATAAGATGCTTTGTAAATTTCAAGTGAATCTTCTTTATTCAACGTACGATAACCGCCGAACTCTCCGTTTGCATAAGCTTTTTCAGCCATAAGCTCCAAGCTGTCGTCAGAGATATCGTAATCGCGAAGGGTAGCTGGTGCATCAATGCTATTCCAGAATGCGCGCAATGCATCGATTCCTTCCAGTGCCGCTTCTTTATCAGACTTACCAGCAGTATCAACTCCGAATACGCGCTCTGCAAGCTGCTTAAAGCGGGGAGCAGATTCTTCATCCAGCACATGTTTCATCCAGTTCGGGAACAAAATTGCCAAACCGCCGCCATGCGGAATGTCATGTACAGCAGACACTGCGTGCTCAAGGTTATGCGTTGCCCAGTCGCCATGGTAGCCCATGTTTAATACGCCGTTTAATGCCATCGTGCCGCTGTAAAGGATTGTTGCACGGTGCTCGTAATTTTCCAAGTCATCAAGCAGTTTCGGACCTATTTCCATAACTGTCCGCAACAAAGACTCACAGAAACGATCCTGCAGCTCTGTGTTAGTTGTCGTATGGAAATAATGCTCCAATACGTGTGACATCATGTCAACGATACCGTAAATTGTTTGGTCACGCGGCACCGTAAATGTGTTTTGCGGATCCAGAATCGAGAATTTCGGGAATGTATGCGCACTTCCCCAGCCGTACTTCTCGTTTGTTTCCCAGTTCGTGATAACTGAACCAGGATTCATCTCGGAGCCTGTTGCTGCAAGTGTCAGTACAGTCCCGAATGGAAGAGCATCGTCAGCGGACGCTTTCTTCGTTACGATATCCCATACATCTCCATCATATTTTGCACCCGCTGCAATAGCTTTTGTACAGTCGATTACACTTCCGCCTCCGACTGCCAATATCACATCGATGTTTTCGCTCTTACAGATCTCAACACCTTTTCGCGCTGTTGTAACACGCGGGTTTGGCTCTACGCCAGCAAGTTCAAATACTTCTGCATTAATTTCAGCTAATTCCTTTAACACATTATCGTACAGACCGCTGCGCTTAATGCTGCCGCCTCCATAAACAAGCAATACTTTCTTTCCGTAAGCAGGAATTTCTTCTTTTAATTTATCTAATTGATCTTTACCAAAAATCAATTTCGTTGGGTTATAAAACGTAAAGTTATCCAATCTAATCGCCTCCATGGCTTATTATGCTAAAGGGTCGGGATAGAGTAAAGCAATCCGCTCACAGATAACACTTTAATACAGTTATGCACGTTCCAACGGCAGCGAACAGCAGCGGAATGAGCCACCGGATTTTATGATTTCCGAGAAGTTCACTTCAACAACTGTGATGCCTTCATTTCGCAGCGCTTCATTTACTCGCTTGTTGGAAGGCAGACTTAACAGTTTATCTGGAGCAAAGGAAAGAACGTTTGTCCCCATATAAAACTGGTCTTCTTCCGATACCTCGATGGTCTTGTAAAGCTGACGGAACCGTTCCAGATCTTTCTGTTCAAAAGCATCCGGATAAAGGATCGCTAAGTCCTCACGCACCAGATTGAAGACACAATCTAAGTGCAGAATATCTTCACGAATCTTTACAGATATAACCTCATAATCCGGAAGCAGCTGTTGCACTTGCTGAACAGCTTTCTCCTCTGTTCGTTTGCTGAGCCCAATCCATACGCGCTTTCCATCTACTACCACATCGCCGCCCTCAATTGTTCCATCGGTAATGTCTTTGTATGTAAGCTCCTGATGTTCAAGCCACTCACGCAATATTTTTGTTTCTCCCTTGCGGATATCATCTTCCATATTCGACGCAAATAACACATCGCCTATACAAAAACCAATATCACGTGTGTAAACTTGCTCATTGAACGGTTCATGTGCCGGTAAAGACATGACATCCACTCCATGATCTCGAAGCGCGGTGACAAAGTTAGTATGCTGTGCCATTGCTAGTTCTCGGTCAATATTATGGTTCAAATAATGCTTTTGCGTTTCGTTAATCACTTTTCTAATTTCCATATATGCTGGCGGACAGACAACGACATGCTTGAGCTGTCCGAATTCTGACTGACACCTAGTTTGCGGTTTATGCTCTTCTTGTATCTTGGTCATATTATTCCCTCCAGTGGTTGGCTTTTAAGTTCATATCTCGTCTGCACTCTTTACCATTCCCTGTTTTCGGGTTTAATAAGCTGCCAAAAAAGGGATACTACCTGTAGAAAGTGAAGGAGGAGAGCGAAATGGAACAAGCAGAAGTCAAAAAACATGTGGAACAAATTCTGGATAAACAGAAGATTGGAACGCTTGCCACTGTCCAAGATGGCAAACCTTACAGCCGATACATGGCCTTTTTCAATGAAGGATTCACCTTATATTGCGCGACAAGCGGAAGCTCCCATAAAGTAGACGATATTGAGAGCAACCACAACGTCCATATCTTATTGGGCTATAATGGCGATGGTGTTGGTGATGAGTTTGTCGAAATCGAAGCAGACGCCAAAGTAAGCGAATCTCCGGAATTGAAACAGCAGCTGTGGAAAGACAGCTTTAAGGCCTGGCTAGATGGCCCAGACGATCCTGATTATGTTGTCTTGGAAATCAAACCAGATAAAATTTATTTAAAAAATATTAATAAAAGCGACGTTTATACAGTCGATCTTTAAACAAAAAAGCAGAACTGCTCATAGTTCTGCTTTTTTTACATACATGGAGATTGCCTGTTGCAGACTGCCCATTGTGTCAGCTTGCAACGTACCTTTTGATCCAAAGCCTTGAACCTGTGATGGAGAAAGTCCAACAATTATTGTCTTTGTTCCCATCAGCTGAATCGATTCAAATAGCTGTCCGAGCTTCTCTTTTCCAGCTATCGTTATCTCACCGACGCCATGAAAGTCGAAAAAGACTTGCTCATATTCTCCTTCGTCTATCTTCGCTAAAATGTTCGCTTCCATTACCTCCAGCTTATCGGCTTGCAGATCACCAAATAAAGGTATCAGACCAGATTCTTTATAAAGCGGAATGAACGGACCGCTAAGTTTATAGATACGATTGATCGCATCCTCCAGCTCTTCTTTCTTTTCCAGCAATTCAAAGTCTGTCTCTGAGAGCCTAGAGCGAAGTTTCATTAATTGACTGGCAAGCTGGTCAACCTCTTTCGTTTTCTCTACGCAAATGATATGTGCCCTGTCCGCTTCCCATTGAACAGATATTTTGAACACAGCCAACGGATCATGCTTTGTTTTCATATTCAGTTCGAAGTGGATCTCAGACAAATGCGGCTGTATATACTGGCTGACTTTCTGCCGGTTCCCCTCATCAACCAAACTGTTAAAATCATCTCCAATTAAGAAAATACTGCTGGCAGCACGTGAATAATCAAGTATCTTCCAATCGGAGCTAATGAAGAAATAAGGCAACGGCAGAAACTTACCAGACACCATCTGCCTCTTCCTCCGCCAATTCATTCAGCCATGCTGCCACTTGTTCTAAATCGTAAATAACTTGTGTCTGCCTGCCGCAATAAGGCCTGATATCATGCATGGAAACCACTCGCCCTCCAACCATTACCCTTGGCTGCCAAGGTAATTGCTCGAAGGCGGCAATGTATTCCTTCAAAGCAGGTATACGATAAGGAATCGCAGCAGATAAACCAATTACTTCTGGCCGCCACTGTTCTGCACTGCTTAAAGCATGTGCCAGAGGCAGATTAGGACCAAGATGCCGGACCTGCCAATGCTGTTCTTCAAATAAGGCCGCCACCATCTTAGAACCAATCACATGCTGCTCTTCTTCCAAACAAAGAAACATCACTTTATCTTTTGAATGCTTGTTTCTCCGTTTAAACGGAAATACGTACTGCGCCAGTGCAAAGTCACATACACTTGTCGCCAAGTGTTCGTCCGCTACTGTAATTTCATTACGCAGCCACTTCTCTCCTATATCATACATTGCCGGTGTTATGATCTCTTTGTACACACGGATACTCGGTCTTGGATCATTTGCTAAAAGGCTGTATGCCTGCCGCTCATCACCAGCAAGCAACGCTGCTGCAAAATGCCGCCAAGCTTCTGTCATCACGTATCACCCTCAGTTGTCTTCGTCCTTGTTTTTTTCTGCATGCAATACTTGAATTCCTTCTTCCAAACACGCTTTAAAAAAGGCATACTTTTTCTTATCCACATATACTTCCAGTAGTGGTATCAGCCGCACATAATTGTCGATGATTATTTTTTCATTCATACCGCGAGCAGAAAGCAATTCATACAGCCACAGCGTATAATCATTGAACAGCTGTATATCATCCGCCTCATAAGCAGTCTGCAAATAATTTAAGTGATGCTGATTATCCTCGCGCGTTCGTATCTTTCCGTTCTCCCCGTAACGTTCATATAAAGATGGATACGCGTCAAAGATGTCTTCCACAATATTATCAAGCAATTCATCTGCTCGGATTGTTGTGCTCACTGCGCCACCACCTCAAACATTTTCACCGTTGGCCGGATAGACGCCAGTTCTTGATCTGGGTAATTTTTCTCCAAGTCATGGATACGCTTGAAATCATCCCCGCTTACCCAATCTATATAGCTCTGCTTGTCTTCCCAAGTAATTTCAACAGTCAATTCTCCTGGCTTCTTCTTATTGTGAAGCAGTCGGAACTGCTGGAAGCCTGGAGCTTGATCCACTAGTTTCGACCTGTTTTGATAAATGGCAATTACTTCCTCTGATTTTTCAGCAGGAACATTAAAAATCGAATGTACGATATACATGGAACCCCCCTATATTGCTGTATTCTGCGATTAACAATAGGGTATCATAATCGGATTTGCGATTATAGCATTTAAGGTTTGCACCATCAAAAAAAGCCATGATCAGCTGATCATGACTTTTCTATTAACTTAAGCGATCCATCGCACTTCTTCTTGTAATGAATAACACTAATCCAACAAGTACAGCTGCTGCTGCAACAAAATATGGCGCTCCAATTGAAATATGCTCAGATACTTTCCCAGCAAGCCATGGTGAGATAGAACCACCTGTGAATCGCAGGAAGCTGTATGCCGCTGAAGCAGTAGAACGTTCTACTGGAGATACTTCCATCACAGCCGTTGTCATGACTGTATTATTAATACCGAGCAGCAGCCCCATCAGCGCTATCATTACGATAAGGAACCATGGCGTATGGGAGCCGATCCCCATGAGAGACAACGTAACGATAATACCGACCATTACCAAGCTGAGTGACTTTTTCGTACCTAGTTTTGATTCAAACGAAGGAGCGATAAAAATAGAACCAACTGCAAGCATCACACCCCAGACGAAGAAGACAAATCCAATACCAAATTCTCCAAGATTTAAGACAAATGGTGAATAAGTCAACAAAGTGAAGAATCCGAAGTTATAAAATAGAGCTGTCAATCCAATCGCCAAGAGCCCTGGATGCCGCAGTGCCTGAAATGGCGCTGAAAGCGGGCTTTTTCTTGCTGGTTTCGGTATATCTGTCAATAAAATCCACACTGCCAGTAATCCGATCAGCATTAGTACAGCCACTCCGAAGAAAGGTCCCCGCCAGTGAATTGATCCAAGCAAACCGCCCAATAGCGGACCAACAGACATTCCTAAACCTAATGCTGCTTCATACAGCATAATAGCTGCTGCCGAACCGCCGCTTGAAACACTGACTATAACAGCTAGTGCTGTAGATATAAACAAGGCATTTCCCAGCCCCCAGCCAGCCCGCAAACCAACAAGCGCATCAATATTGCTCGCCAGCCCACCTAGAGTAGAGAATAGGATAATAATAACCAAACCAATCAGCAGCGTCATCTTCGGTCCAATCCGACTGGATAACCAGCCTGTAATGAGCATCATAATACCTGTGACGAGCAGGTAACTAGTAAATAAGAGCTCCACTTGGCTTGGCGTTGCATCCATTTGCGCAGCAATAGAAGGAAGGATCGGGTCAACAAGACCAATTCCCATAAATGCAACAACGCAAGCAAAAGCAACCGCCCACGCTGCTTTCGGTTGCTGAAAGATTTTTTTTATACTATGTGCATCTTCTTTTAATTCTTGTTCTGCTTTTTCAATTTCGTGCCCATCGGGTATCGTTTCGTTACGAATGTCCGACATACACTCATCTCCTTTTATTTAATCAGCAAGCATTTTTCTGCTCAGCCGGATGAATTCGTTCTTCTCTTCTTCTGTCAGTTTATCTAGGAAGGAACCAAGCGCTTTGTCACGCGCACCTGAAAAACTCTCATAAAAATCAGAGCCCTTTTGTGTGATCGCCAGCATAACTACTCTTCGGTCTTTCTCAGAGTGAATTCGCTCTAGGTAACCGTCCTTCATCATTCGGTTGCCTAAATTAGTTGCACCGCTAAAGCTGATTCCAACTTCTTCTGCCAAATCTGACATGCGCATCGGCCCATTATTTTTTAAAAGCCTCAGCAAAACCAGCTGCGGCCCAGAAATCTGAAAATCCCACTCTTTACGTAATGCTTTGTTCACATTACGTACCAATTCGATAAAATCAACAATGTCTCTGCTTTCCATTAACAAACCCCCAAAAATGCTTTGTACTCTAGTATTAGTATAACTCAATATTTCATGCATGTGAAATAAATCAATTAAAAAAAGTTCCGGCTGATCCTTGCAGCCGAAACTTTTGCTTACTTATTTCTTTTCAATGTTTTATCAGTCTGTTCATTCACCGCTTGCCGAATGTGATATAATTCAGCGTACATTGCTGCGGCAAAAGCAGCAATAATACTAAGCAAGACACTGACTATCATAGCCATAAAGTCTAAATCAAAACCCAGCATAGCTACCATTCCAATGATAAAACCTATAACTAATCCGATTCCGGTGAATTGAAGTAACTTACCAAATGTTACAGAATACATCTAACCCACACCCTTCCATCTTCCTGTTCTCCTAGTTACTCTTTACCCCATATACAATCGGACTATGCTTCCTGCTTATGCTTTAGTATAATTAGCCAAAAACACTTTGGGGGAATTGACATGCACTACCGTAACGCTACTATTGAGGATCTTCCTGACATTGTCTCCATTTATAACTCCACTATTGCAGGCCGCATGGTCACAGCAGACTTGGAAGAAATAACTGTAGAAAGCAGATTAGTTTGGTTTCATCATCACAATGAAAAGCGACCGCTTTGGGTGGTAGAAGAGGACAATCATATACTTGGCTGGATTAGTTTAGAACCTTTTTACGGCCGAGCCGCTTACGATAAAACAGTAGAAGTCAGCATTTATCTGCATGAAGACACAAGAGGAAAAGGACTTGGCAAAAATATGCTGCAATTTGTTTTAGATCAAGCAGAAGTTCTTCATTTCAAGACTGTCTTAGGTTTTGTTTTCGGCCATAATCAACCGAGCATGAAGCTTTTCGAAAGGTTTGGTTTTACACCGTGGGCCAATATGCCAAAGATAGCAGAACTAGATGGTGTTGAGCGGGACTTAATCATTTTAGGTAAACGAATTCGCCCTTAAATAAACTATCCACATGTGGATAAATAGCGCATTGCATCATTCGTCAAATTATTCTGTGCATAAGTTGTCTTATGCACAAATTATGTGAACAAACAGAATTTTTCTGTGTACAAGCCTGTCTTTACCCACAAAAAAATGTGCATAGCCTTGGTTCTATGCACATTTTCCATTCTATTCATTTCGTTCTTCGAGCAAAATCGACAAACCTGAATTTATCTGGACGGTGTTTCGACTCTGTATATTGAAATAATGTTGTGTCTTCCAGATAAACAGCACTGCGCACGACTACAAGCTGTTGATAACCTTCCATGTCCATTACCTCTGTATCTGCTGCTTCTGCTTCCTCTACGACAACTTCTTTTCTTGCATAGCTAATTGATAAACCGAGCTCTTGCTCTAAATAATCATAGACAGAATCACAAGCAATCGCTTCCGTAAGTGCCGGTGCGCACGCAGCCAACAGCAAATCTTTGTCATAAATCACCGCTTCTCCATCTAGCTTTCGCAAACGGTGCAGCTCCCAGACGGGTGTGCCTTTTTCGCATTGCAGCACTTCTTGCATATACTCATCCGCTGCCTTGTGCTTGAGTGTCAGCACTTGTGTTTCCACTGCCTGGGACATCGAACGGGCTAATTCCTTGAAACTTGTCAATCCGCTTACCGGCAGCGGCAGTTTATTCTGTTCCAGAACTACAGAGCCCTTTCCTTGCAGTTTCTGAATATAACCATTCTGCGATAATAGCTGCAACGCTTTTCGTACGGTTTCCCTTGACGTGTCAAATCGTTCTGACAGCTCATTTTCAGAAGGCAGCAGCTGCCCTGCCTTCATTTTAGCCGCTTGTATTTCTCTTGCTATCACATCGTAGATTGCTTGAAATTTTCTTTGCATTCCATCAGGCCTTTACAATTTAATAAGGTAAATGACCGCCTCATATGGGCGAAGCTGTATCTTACTGTAGTCTGGTGCACTATCTTGATAGTTGGAGAGAAGAATCTCAGCCTCTTCTGTTTCTTTTTTGGGATAAGTGAATTCTGTGCTTTCTCCAAAGAAATTCGCTACAACAAGAAGTTTTTCACCATTCCATCTCCGTTCGTAACTGAAGATACGTTCATTATCCATGCATAACGGTTCATAATCTCCATGCGTTATAATAGCATATTCTTTTCGCAAGCGAATCAGCTTTTGATAATGATAGAAAATAGAGTCCTTATCTTTTACTTCCTTCTCTGCGTTAATTTTCTTATAGTTCGATGCCACAGACAGCCATGGTTCCCCTTCTGAAAAGCCAGCATTTTTCGCTGCACTCCATTGCATCGGGGTTCTGGCATTATCTCTGGAACGTCTCTGGATAATCTGCATAACCGCACTTTCAGCCAATCCCAATTCCTTCAATTCTGTGTAGGCGTTTTGCGTTTCCACGTCATTATAATCTTCTATGGAAGAGAACTTAGGATCTGTCATCCCTATCTCTTCCCCTTGGTAAATATAAGGCGTCCCTTGCATCATATGCATGACGGTTGCCAGCATCTTTGCGGACTCACGGCGATACAAATCATCATCGCCAAACCGGCTTACGATACGCGGCTGGTCATGGTTGCACCAGAACAACGCATTCCATCCGCCAGCTTGATGCATGCCTATTTGCCAATCTGATAGAATCTGTTTCAGTTTGATAAAATCGAGTTTTCCGTCTGTCCATTTCTTTCCCTTTTCATAGTCCACTTTCAAATGCTGAAAGTTGAACGTCATATCCAGCTCATTTACATCTGGACTCGTATACTGCTGGCAAGCAGCCAGACTCGTCGAAGACATTTCACCTACTGTGATAAGATTGTGAGGAGCAAATACGGCTTGGTTCATCTCTTTCATAAATTCATGGATTCTTGGACCATCTGTATAGTACGCTTTGCCGAACTGACCGTCGGCAGCACTTTCATCATGCGGGAAGCTTTGGACTTTTGATACAAGATTGATAACATCCAGGCGGAATCCATCCAGTCCTTTTTCTGCCCAGAAGTTCATCATTTCGTATAACTTGTTGCGAACTTCGTTATTCTCCCAGTTAAGATCTGCTTGCGTTTTGTCAAACAGATGTAAATAATACTGATCAGTATGCTCCTCGAGAGCCCAGGCAGTTCCGCCAAACTTGGACACCCAATTGTTTGGTGCGTCTCCATCACTGGAGTCTCGCCAAATATAATAATCGCGGTACGGATTATCTTTTGAGGTTTTGGCTTGCTGGAACCACTCGTGATCAGTTGATGTGTGATTGATTACGATATCCATCATCAGCTTCATATCACGATTATGCAGCTCCTGCACTAAACGTTCTACATCTTCCATCGTACCGTAAGCAGGTTCGATGTCGTAATAATCGCTTATATCGTATCCGTTATCACGCTGCGGCGACCGGTATATTGGTGTCAGCCAAACCATGTCAACACCAAGTTCCTTTATATAGTCCAGCTTCTCAATAACGCCTTGCAAGTCTCCCATTCCAGAACCTGTTGTATCGTTGAAGCTCTTCGGATAAATTTGATAGATTGTGCTTCTTTTCCACCACGGTTCTTGCATATTAATCATCTTCCTTTCTTATACATTCTTTTTTTCGCGAACAAATAGGTTGTAACAAATGGAACAACAATGACAATTCCCATTCCGATAGCAAAAGCACCCCAGCTGCCTGGCAGAATGGAGAAGATTCCCGGCACACCGCCGATACCGACTGAACTTGCTTCAACTTTTCTCCAAGCAATAAAAGTTCCTGCTATGGCAGAAGCACCTAAAGCGAGAAAGAATGGATAACGGAAGCGCAGATTCACACCAAACACAGCCGGCTCTGTTACACCTAACCATGCACTAATCCAAGAAGTTAGTGATAAGCCGCGCAGTTTTTCATCTTTGGTTGCCAGCATGACACCTAATGTAGCTGACCCTTGTGATATATTAGACAACGCTAGAATCGGCCATAAGAATGTTGCACCTGTATTCGCAATCAGCTGCAAATCTAGCGCCAAGAATGTATGATGCAAGCCAGTGACAACAAGTGCTCCATACAACGCACCGTACAGTAACCCGCCTACTGGCGCTGCTGTGTCAAACACTGCTACAAATGCATCGGTAATTGCATTACCAACTAGGAACATGACTGGCCCGATGACGACAAAGCTTAGTATACCTGTGAGCAGAAGCGCGACAGGTGCCACCACTAGTAATTGAAAGCTGTCTGCGACTTTACGTCTTAGGAACACTTCAATTCTCGCCAACACCCATGATGCAAACAGCACAGGCAGCACTTGCCCTTGGTAACCGATACGCTGGATCTCCAGTCCGAATAAGTTCCATACTGGCGCATTTCCTTCCAAAGCTGCACTAGCATAATCTGTCGGACTTAATAATGACGGGTGAATTAACGCTAAACCGAGCACCATTCCCAGCAGCGGGCTGCCTCCAAATTTCTTTACTGCAGACCACCCAATTAATGCGGGCAGAAAGGCAAAGGCGGTATTCGCAATAACGTAAATCATATCTGCTATGCCCGCCCACTGTGGATACACTTGAATAATCGATCCGTCGAAGAAAATACCCTCATTATTCAAGATGTTATGAATCCCAAGCAAAAGACCTGCCGTCACAATCGCCGGCAATATCGGAATAAATATATCACCAAGTGTTTTTAAAGCCCGCTGCAGCGGATTTCCTTTTCCGCTGACGCTTTCTTTGACTTCCTCTTTGGTAGATTCCCCAATCCCAGTTACTTTAATAAACTCCTTATACACCTTATCAACTGTTCCTTGACCGATAACAACTTGGTATTGGTTATTTGCTGAAAATGAACCTTTTACTACATCAATATTTTGAAGCGTTTCTTTATCGACCTTTCCTTCATCATGCAGTGCCAATCGCAACCGCGTGACACAATGGGTTGCCGCTTGTATATTATCTCGTCCACCCAATGCTGCGACGATTTCTTCCGCCTGCTGTCTTAGATCCATTTTTTGCACCTCACCTTTTCTTTGATGATGTAAGCGAATACAGCTAAAGCATAACTTGTATATACAAGTTATGCAAGCGTTTTCTATTTCTATATACCCCAAGAATCTACTCTGGATTATTAATTTTTAAAGTAGTAAAATGGTAAAGTATTTGTAAACGTTTGTAAGTTGAACTATTTCTCAAAATAGCAGACAAAAGTTGAGGGTAATCATGCATACATATAAACCTTACTATCATTTTTCACGGGAAAACTGGGCAGCTCTTTCCAAAACAGAACGCCTACCCCTGACACAAACAGAACTTGAAGAAATACGCGGTATTAATACGAGGATATCTTTGCCTGAGGTAGAGACTGCTTATATGCCGCTGACCAATCTTATTTCCTACTATTTAGAAGCAGCCGAAACGCTTCATGCTAAAGCAGGGGCTTTTCTTGGTACGAACGAAAAGAAAGTACCGTTTATCATTGGCATTGCCGGCAGTGTTGCCGTTGGAAAGAGTACCATCGCGAGACTTCTGCAATTGATGCTCTCCCGTGCCTTGCCAGATAAGAAGACCGAACTTGTCACAACTGATGGTTTTCTCTATCCTAATGCTGTGTTACAGGAAAAACAGCTGATGCAGCGAAAAGGATTTCCAGAAAGCTATGATATAAAAGCATTGATAGAATTCATGGGGCAAGTGAAGGCGGGAACGACCAATATAAAAGGTCCGCAGTATTCCCACCTCACATACGATGTCCTATCTGAACAAACAGAGCTAGTTACAAACCCGGATATCTTAATCGTAGAAGGGGTAAACGTGCTGCAGGTGAAGAAAGAGTACCAATTCTTTGTCAGTGATTTCTTCGACTTCTCCATTTATATCGATGCAGACGAAGAGAACATTGAAAAATGGTACAAAGAGCGTTTCCTTATGCTCCGAGCAACGGCATTCCAGGATCCAAAATCCTATTTCCGTCATTATGCAGAGGTACCGGTGGAAGAAGCATTGCAAACGGCAGAAACAATTTGGGAGACAATTAATGCTAAAAATCTGCATGAAAACATCTTGCCAACAAAAGGCCGTTCTGACCTTATTTTAAGAAAAGGAAACAATCACGAAATCGAAGACGTATACTTACGTAAACTCTGATAGTGAAAGGGGTCTTTCCATCGTGCCGGATATCTACCATAAAATATCTAGTCAGCGGGAGCATATGTCGAAGTCCCAGAAGAAAATCGCCAATTTTATTATAGAACACCCGAATCAGTCACCGTTTCTTAATGTGGAAGGATTAGCAAAATCAGCTGGAGTAAGTGATGCCACAATCGTTCGTTTTGCTTCCTTTATGGGGTTCCGCGGCTTTCCAGAGATGCAGCTGGCGCTTCAAAATGCGATGCAGGACCAATTAAATGCAACCGAACGGTTCAAGCAGCCTTCTGACGAAACCGAATCTGAAGATCAAGATTTATATGCCATCTTCCTGCGAGATCAGGCGAACATTCAAGAAACAATGGAAGGGATTGATATGCCAGCCTTTCATGCTGCAGCTGACACAGTTATTCATTCTAAACGAATCTTTATCTTGGCTAATCGTAGCGCCGTTAGTGTAGCTGATTTATTGCATTATCACCTATCGTTTATTTTTGAGAACGTAGAGATTGTGGAGCCCTCTGACCGGGCAATTGACCAAATTTCAACAATAAGGGAAGACGATGTGCTCATAGCTTTAAGCTTTGTCCGCTATTCCAATCACACGCTGCGGCTGTTTCAAATGGCAAAGGATCGCGGAGCGAAGGCAATCGCCTTTACTGACGGCTTATCTTCTCCTTTGCTATCCGTAGCTGATTATTCGTTCATGGCTTCCAGCAAATCGCCTTCGCTGACACATTCGCTAACTGCGCCAATCAGTTTAATTCATGCGTTCATCGCTTTAATTGGAAAAGAGAAGGCTGCTGATGTCAAAAAACGCCTCCGCACAATTGAGGAGGCGTGGCGTGACTTTAATGTGTTCTCTAACTTTAATAATTCCGGGACATAATGCACGCTTTCCCTTCTAAACTCCATATAAAGCAGGCTGTTAAGTAAGCTGCCGAACAAAAAAATCCAACCAATGCTGTTATTCAGAAAAGACCCGCATTGGTTGGATTTTTATATACTTTGAAAGATACTTCATTTATTCGCTTCATAAGCCGCTTCGGCAGCTGGCAGATAACTGTATACAGCTTCCACGTATTGAATATCACCATAGCAGGCATCAAGTTCTTCTGATTCTGGGCGTATACAGCGATAGATTTCTGGATTGTCGACCTGCTCAAACTGTTCTTGGGAGAATCGAATGGCTAAGTCCTTGTTAAATGTACCGCCATTCGCTTCGACAAAATCAATGAACCCAGGTCCAAAATTATAAGCTTGCACTGCAACGTCTGTCTTACCATCTGCTGCTTCTAATACATCGACAAAATGGGAGACGCCATAAGCAATAGACTCACTAGCATCCTCAATACAGCCAATCTCCCCGCATTTGCTTTCGGAAGCTTGCATCGGATCATCTCCTCTGCCCCCCGACTCTTGCATCATGACGGAAAGAACAAGCGGAGCAAGTGATTCCTGTTCTGACTTGGCTAATTCTTCATAAATAACATCCCGATATTGTAAAGCACTCTTTGAAAGTGCTCTTCCTGTCTGTTGTTCCTGTCCATCGTCTTCTTCTACCAGAATAGATATGACAAACAACAAGAAAAATAAGCCTAGACCAACGACGACTACCGTACGAAATGCCGACAATAAATTGTGCGGTTTTCTTCTATGCTTCTTTTTCATCTTTTTCACCCGCCATATGACGTTTTCGCAAAAAGACTGCCCAGCCTACTGAGAAAAGCAAACTTCCGATACAAAGAGCTAATACCAAATTCCAATAAGGCGGCCGGTAGGTAAACACAATATGATTATCTCCAGTCTGCAGCTTTACACCAAGAAATGCATAATCTGCTTTCTGCAGTTCTTGTTCTTCTCCATTCACTGACACTTGCCATCCTTTTTCATATGGAACCGGTATTTTCATATAACTGCCTTCCTGCTCGTTTGTATAATCTACAGTGACTTGATTATGACCAATGGAAAACGGAATATCCTCAGCTTCTGTGACGGAATTCTCAAGCTTCTGATAATCCTCATGCTGTAAGTGTAAGTCTTCCAGATTGTAACTGCCTTTTGGCAAACGTATGCGGATTGTATCTGCTGCTTTTACTCGAATTGTTAATTCATTCACTTTTGTTCGGTAAATAGATTGTCTTGATTTTCTATCTGTTTGAAACTCATTCACAGTCAGATCAAATAATGGTGCAGCAGGATCATTATTTTTCAAATAAAAACTAAGATAATAGTCGCCTGTTTGCGGTAACTCTCCGTCAAGCTGCAAGTTTAAGCCGCCTTCCTCTTGCTCTACTTGCAGCTGACCATTTTGATAAGAGCCACCCACTGCCTGTATGGAAACCTTGTTCATCAGATCTGGAAGTGACGCAGCTTGTGAAGTAGATTCCCCATCAGCAAGGATGATTCCATCTAGCATGGCTCGTTCTCTTTCAAGCGGCGTGTAATTTACTAACGTTTCTTCCGTCAACACATCGTCCGCCACTTTTGCAAATGGAAGTAAATTCTCATTACGATAGACAACATAACGATCACTCTCTATATATAGGGTAAAACCATATGGTGCTTCTATCGGTTCCCGTTTATCGTACATGATATATTTTCCATTAAGCAAGCTGTACAAGTTGGCTCTGCTGCCAAATCCAGAGATGCGACTAACACTTTCCCGCTTCATATCAATATTCATATCGTAATAATAGAAAAACAGCAGCTCCTTATTCAGGATGCTTGAATAAATGCTCACGCCAGGAAATCCTTGCACGAGATTTGTATTGTTTCGATTATCTGTCTTCCACTCCAGCCTAGTGAAACGATCATCTGAGTCCAATACCTCTCTTATCAATTCCTGCTGTTCTTTATTAGCATATTTATCACTCTTCAAATACGTCAAAGTAGAAGTCTCTACATTACCAGCGTTCGTAAGCTGCTCCTCTTGATGTGCATTAATCAGCGGGACATAGGTTGCAAAGACTACCACCATACATAGCCCTAATATGACGGGCTTCCGTTTACATGCATACAATAGAAAAGCCAGCAGGACTAGTACCACACCAGTCCAAACTTGTTTTGCCCAATCATCTCCCCATTCTAACGTCAAGTCATGACGGAGATAGAGGCTATAGAGCAAGATAACAAGACCAATCGCAAATAGTAAATGCCATTTCTTCACTTTAGTTAATAATGTTATCCCGACGGCAATCGTTCCCGCAATGACAAACATAGATAAATACTCAAAACGGTATTGCGGTGCAGAAAAGCCATTAAAAATACTGGCGATCCGAGGACTGCCTTGGAAGAAAATGAACAAGATGCTTAATAAAGCAAATAAACGAAACAACTTATTTTTATAAAATCCAACTGTACAAACTAGTAAAACAAACAAAACAGGTACAAATAGCGTTCGGCTAGTGAACAAGATATTGTCTTCATTCTCATAGAAAGGAATTACATCTTCAAAGGCTGGCCGATAGTTGTTTAAGAAAGCATATACTGCCGGCACGAATGAAATAGCACCAATCCCAAACCCGAGAATGACTGCAGGAACAAAGTAAAGTAATTGTGTTCTGATTGGCACTTCATGGTCAGAAAGCTTGATCAACCATCTGGCAATCACATAAATTCCGATAAACAAAAAGCTTATGTAAGAGAAATAAAAATTATCAAAAACAGACAGTGCTACTGCAGCAATCATCCAATACGGTTTCCGCTCCCGAATGATTTTCTCTGCGCCTAATACAAGCAGCGGCAGCCAAAGAAAAGCATTGGCGAAAAACTCCCAATACACAACATGCCGAAAGTAAATGGCACTCCCTGCATAAAAACAAGCCCCAATGAATGCAGGCACATATGGAATACGCAAATAGCGAAACACACCGACTGCAAGAAGCAATGCTGCCGCAAGCCGGATAATGCTTACTGGCAAAATTGCTCTTGCCCAAGTAATAACATCCGGGCTGCCAATGACACCGGCTAACTCCAGTCCTTTAATCGACAGCAAGGTAAGCAGGTACACGATACTCGTCGAGAAATAATACGCGAGCTGACTATAAATACCGCCGCCAAGTCCGAATGAAAAGGAATAAAAGAAATTCCCCTGTGTGTATTGCTCATATAAATGCTGCTTGAATGGCAGCATTTGCGCCATTCCATCGTTAGGTCCGAGCATAAAACGACCGTCGAAGTATTCACTGATAAAGTGCATATGTACAGCGATTGAAAAAATCAGCGCTGCTAAGATAAGCAGCACAACTTTGCCTCTACGCTTCATGTGTCACATCCTCACGTCCATTCTTCATAATTTTACTTGTGATAATAAACGTGATGGGCACCGTAATAAAGACAGCTGCAATTGGAGCCACTGTCCCGCTCCAGCCTAAAACCTCAATAAATAAAGACACAAGAACAGAGGAGACTGCTATATTGACTGCCTGTGTTAAAGGAAACTGGAAAAACTTACGCCAAGTCGGTCGTACCCCATACGTGAAATAACTATTTAAAAAGAATGAGAAAATCATACTTAAAATGACGCCAATCCAATGAGACAGAAGATAAAAAACATCTGCTGCTTGATAAAACAGCAGATAAACGAGGTAATAACAAATTGTATTAAGTACCCCAACAATGACAAATCGGGGGAATTCAAGCTTCCATATTTTTTTCATAATGTTTCATTTCCTCAATATTTGTATCTTTTATCAAATAGTGCGGTCTGCGCTTTGTTTCATTATAGATACGGCCGATGTATTCTCCAATCACACCTAAACTTACAAGCTGAACGCCTCCGAGGAAGAGAATAGCCGTAATGAGTGTAAAGTATCCAGGTGTAATAACTCCTCTTATGAGTACTTCAACAAATGTGTACAAAATATAAGCGATAGAAAGGAACAATACAATAAATCCCGCATATAAGCACAAACGAAGCGGCTTTGTATTAAACGACACAACACCATCAATACCATAATTGATTAATTTTCCAATTGACCATTTGGACTCTCCATTTTGACGGGTTACGTTATCGTAATAAACTGTTTTCTGTTCAAATCCAATCCAAGAGAACAGCCCCTTGGAAAAACGATTGCCTTCACTTAGAATCAACAGTGCATCAATTGCTCTTCTGCTGAGCAATCGAAAATCACCAACGCCATTTTGTATCCGAACATCGATGAACTTGTTCATAACCTGATAATACAAAGTAGAAAGCAATTTGCGCGGTATGCTTTCTCCCTTTCTGTTTCTCCTTGCAATTACTTGGTCATATCCTTCTTCAAAGCCCTCCAGCAAGTCATGCAGCAGGGCAACGGGATGTTGTAAATCGGCATCAATAACAACTGCACAATCACCTTTCGCATGCTGAAATCCCGCCAATATAGCTGCTTCTTTTCCGAAATTTCTCGTAAATGACAGGTAATGCACGTTATAATGCTGATCCGCCAACTCTTTCAGCTCCAGCAGTGTCGTATCCGAGCTTCCATCATCTACATAAATTACCTCACAGTTATAAGAAGAATATTGTAATTCTTTTGTAAGTTCTTCATAAAAAAGCTCCACATTGTCAGCTTCATTGTACGAAGGCACAATTACAGATAGTAATTTTGCAGCCATTCTTTTCCCTCCATTAGGTAAAACCTTCTATATATGTATTGTTAAAATTGTGGGCGGCTTTCTATCTTATTATACTTCACTACCCTAATTTCGTCAGTTTACATCCTGCTAGATTAAGGGAACTGATAACAAAAAGGAAAAAAGGAGCATACACTTATGCAAAAAATAGTAGCAATAGACCTAGATGGAACGTTTCTTAATAACAACTATACAATATCAACGATTCATGCAGATGCTGTCAAGAAGGCCCAAGAAAAAGGTGCACAAATTGTCATTGCAACAGGGAGAGCACAATTTGATGTGCAGCGCCTTTTCCAGAATCAAGACTTGTCTGTTTGGATTATCGGTGCAAATGGTGCAACGACATATGATCCAGACGGAAGCCTAACTCTTCCCCTGCCGCTTAAGTCGATTTATGCAAAAGAAATTACTCGTTGGTTAGCCGAAGAGAATTACTATTTTGAAATAGTTACAGATAAGGAAATATTCATTACTTCCAATGCGAAGCAGCTGCTCGAAGATGAAATGGATATCGTCCAACAAGCAGACCAAGAAGAAATGAGAAATGCAAAAGAGCGACAGCTAGGTCAAGCGAATATAAAGGAAATCGATGACTATATGCAGGTCTTCCAAGAAGAAAAAAACATCTACAAAATAACAATTGTCAGTTTTGATGAAGAAAGGAGACGTGTAGCAGCAGATACATTAGGCAAGAATGATTTAAATCTCTACTCTTCCGCTGACTTTAATCTGGAGATTGTGGCTGGCCAAGCCTCAAAAGGGTATGCGCTGAAGAAACTCGCGAAAAAATTAGACATCAAAACAGAAGATATTATTGCTGTTGGAGACAGTATGAATGACTTGCCGATGCTGGAGGTCGCAGGTACCAAGGTTGCAATGGGCAATGCAACAGACGAAGTGAAAGAAGCGTGTGACTACACGACAGAAACTAACGAAGAAAATGGTGTTGCAACCATGCTTGAGCGGGAAATACTGCAGAATTAAAAGCATATCCAGAGCATTGCTGAAAGAACTTGATACATAAAAGCAGGAGGCACCACTATATCTTAAGTGCCTCCTGCTTTTAAATCTCCCATATATTAAGCAGTATCGCTTACCTGCCTCTATTTTTTTGGTATTCAATTGTACTATATACTTGTGCACTTGCAGAAGGATCTAAGTATTGTTTTGCACTATTAACTGCTGTGATCGTTTCAGCAAATCCTGTAGCAATAAGCATATTTTTTTTCGGATAATGCACAGCGTCTCCCGCCGCATATATGCCAGGTATGCTTGTCGCCATCTCATAATCAACGATAACTTTGTGCTTGTCCGTCTCAATCCCCCAATTATCAAAGGGTGTTTGTGTAAGATTTACATTTTCATAATATAGCAGCGCATCCACTTGCAGCATCGTTTCTATTCCATCTTTTTCTACTAGCAGTGTGTGCAACCCTTGCTTATTCCCCAACAGCTTCGTTACATTATGGTTGTATTTGACCTTAATCGATGTTTCCGCTAATGCTTCCATTACTTGCGGAGGCGTATAGAGAAAATAATCACGCTGATTCAGCAGTGTGACTTCTTTTGCTGTCTTCTCCAATGCCATCGCCCAGTCAATTCCTGTACGGTTTGCTGCATATACGACAACACGCTGATTCCGGAAGTTTTCAGATGACTTCAAGTAATAATGAAGATTTTTCCCTTCATATAGGGAAGCTTCTTCAAGCGGAAGGGGCTTCATTTGGTATGTTCCCATCCCGCAAGTAAGGATTACTGTCCTCGTCATGTACAGTGTACCTTGCGTTGTCATTAATTCAAATATACCGTCACTTCGCTTTTTGATATGTTCAACAAATTCACCTGTTACGATTTCCGGTTTTGCTTTTCTGCTTTGTTCCAGCAGCTGGGCAACCATCTCCTCCCCTGTAGCAGCAGGATAAGCGCCAACATCATAAATATGCTTCTCTGGATAAAACTGGGCTACTTTTCCGCCAAATTCTGCTGTCGCTTCAATCAGTAAAGTCGTCATCTTGCGCAAGTTTGTATAAAAAGATGCATACAATCCTGTCGTTCCGCCGCCAATAATGATGACGTCGTATATAAAGTCATTCCGCACTTTCTAGTCCTCCCATTTTACAAAGACGTTAATTTACTATAATTACACCAAATATTGGTTTGCTTTTTCTCCCCTTGGGTATACAATACTCCTAAGACTATAGAACTACCTAACAACTTGGAGGAACTTCATGCAAGAAATCACCGGGACTTATAACGTCACTTTTGTCATCGTATCCATTATTATTGCTATTCTTTCATCCTATATCGCTTTAGATATGTGTTCCAGAATAAATCGGACTACCGGCTGGCGAAAATCTTATTGGTTCCTATCTAGCTCGCTTTTGATGGCACTCGGTATCTGGTCCATGCATTTTCTTTCCATGCTGGCTTATAAATTGCCGACAGAAGTTACATATGACCCAGGAATGGTCACTTTGTCCGTGATTTTTGCGTTTCTGGGCACCTCAATCGCCTTTTATCTCTCCTCTATTAGGCTCACTGCATTGCGACTTATAGCGGGCAGTATCTGTATGGGAGCTGCAATTACAAGTATGCATTACATAGGCATGATGGCCATGCGTCTGGATGGCATGATGCATCACGACAGATTATATTTCTACTTATCTATATTGATTGCTATTATAGCATCTTGTGTCGCCTTGCTCCTTTTCCACTACTTCCAGCACACTAAGGAGCAGACACAGCATCTCTATAAGTTAGCAAGCGCTATTACAATGGGTATTGCAATTTGCGGTATGCATTATACAGGAATGAAGGCTGCTGTTGTCCATGTGAACAGCAGCTCTATCCTTCCCGAGCCCATTTTCACACCAAACAACGTTAATCTAGCCATTAGTGTGATGCTCGTTATCCTGCTCACCCAAGTATTAGCTTTTGTTTCTACTACTACAGATCAGAAACTGGCTAAACAAGCAGATCAATTAAACTATATCGCAAATCATGATGAATTGACGAAGATACCGAACCGGCGTTATTTCGAACAACAGCTTCGTGACTACTTGGAGCATAGAACAGATGAGACAGCCGCGCTGTTTTTCATGGATTTAGATCGATTTAAAGCCGTCAACGACACACTCGGCCATAAGTTCGGTGATAAACTGCTGCAGCTTGTGACATTGCGACTGTCGCGCATGCTGCCCAAACAAAGCGTAATTGCACGGCTTGGCGGAGATGAATTTACCTTGCTGTATCCAGGAGCTACGAAGGAAGATGCAACTGAACTCGCACACGAAATCATTCAAAGTGTGGAAGAACCGTTTTTTATAGAAGGAAGAAAAGTGAGCGTAAGCACCAGTGTTGGTGTTGCGTTAATCCCTGACAACGGTACAACTAGCAAAGAAGTAATGCGCTTCGCGGATATTGCCATGTACTTAGCAAAAGAAAACGGTCGATCGAATTATAAATTCTTCGCTAATGAAACGTTACAAAATAAGCAGCCGCTCCTACTGGAATCAGAGTTGTGCAGCGCTATTGCTAATGGAGAAATTCAAGTATTTTTCCAGCCTAAAATGGCAAGTACAGGCGATCGCCTCTACGGGATGGAAGCTCTGTGCCGCTGGATTCACCCTGTTCACGGTATAATTCCACCTGCACAATTTATACCATTGGCAGAGAAAAACGGCGATATAGTCGCTCTTGATAAAAAGATGATTGAGCTGGTATTTGCCGAAATGAACAAAAAAGCGTTCCACAATCTGCATGTGGCTGTAAACATAAGTACACAGCAATTTTATAATAATCGCTTTGTCAGTTTTATCCGTAAACAAATGCGAGAAAATCCAGAAGTTGATGTATCCAGGCTAGAGATTGAAATAACAGAAGAAACGGCAATACAAGATGTCGAAGGCGCCGCACAAACCATCAGAGAACTAAAAGAGCTTGGCATCCGCATTGCATTAGATGACTTCGGAAAGGGATTCAATAGTTTGAATTACTTGAAGCAGCTTCCAGTAGACACGCTTAAAATTGACCGTGCTTTCATTGCTAATCTGCCGGAAGACTTTCAAGACCAAGCAATCGTCTCTTCTATTGTGACGTTAGCGAAGAAACTTGAACTTACTATTGTGGCAGAAGGCGTGGAAAGTCAAGAACAGTTGAATTGGGTACAAGATTTGAAGTGTGACTATGCACAAGGCTATATGTTTAGCAAACCCTTGCAAGTAAGTGAATTCCTCACCTATTTGCAAGCTTTTAATAGAGCACATAAAAAAGAGATGAGCCCTGTATAACAGGGTTCACCTTTTCTAATACTCAACTTTATCTTCTTTATCCATCCACACGCTCATCGGATTTGCTGTACCGCTCTCCTTTAGCTGTGCCGTATGAATTTTCCTCTCTTGGTATGGTTTATCGATTTCTTGATAAATAAAGTCATCATCAAATCCAATTGCAGCAGCATCTTTCTTTGTATATGCAAAGTATAATGCTTTTGGACGCGCCCAATAAATTGCTCCTAAACACATCGGACAAGGCTCGCAGCTCGAGTAAATTATGCAATCCTCTAATTCAAAATGACCGACAAAGCTTGTGGCATTACGTATTGCCTGTATTTCCGCATGCGCTGTCGGGTCATGCATACTTGTGACTAAGTTGGTCCCTTCACCTATAATATGTTCACCTCGAACAATTACAGCTCCGAACGGACCACCCTTTCCGCTTTTCACATTCTCTGCAGCAAGTTTGCACGCATAATCTATATAATATTGATGATTCATTCTGTTTCCTCCAATACATCTTTGTTCTATTATAGGATTATTCTTACTATTTCGCCAGTTTATAAAGATAGAGCCATGAGCAGGAATACGAATAATATACTTGTTACTTTTCGTAACCTCGTTTATAATTAGGAAATAACAAATAAAGTAAACAGTGCTTTTACAGAGGTGATGATAGATGAAATCTGCAGATTTATGTCCGCGTTTTGAAACAGGAATGGAGCTCCTGAGTAAACGCTGGAATGGCTTTATCATTTTCCGCCTCTTAGAAGGATCACAGCGTTTCTCTGAATTGGAATCTTCCCTGCCGATTAGCGGCCGGCTGCTTTCAGAACGATTGAAAGAGTTGGAAGCAGCAGGTATTACTACAAGAACAGTATATCCGGACACACCTGTCCGTATTGAATATGAACTGACCGAAAAAGGTCGCGCATTGCGCCCTGTGATCACTTCTATAAGAGAATGGGCGGAAAAATGGGTTGATTCGGAAGAATTAGATTCGACCACTTAATAATAAGCTTGAAAACCTGGCCTTTCCAATAAAGGACAGGTTTTTTTACATTAATTTTGAATAATGTAAATATTATCAGCATAGGCTTTACAACCTTCTGTAACGGGGTATATAGTTGAAAGATACGAAAGGATAGGAGGTGGTGAGGAGATGCAAAGCAAAGCTGCTTTTTTGTTTATTGGTCTATTGTTGTCTGTCATGCTTCAACTGATGCTCGTACATCCGTCACATTATTGGCATACAAACGATATAGAGCCCCAGCATGTTGCTAGTCATAAGGCGGATCTGCCGGATGACGACAAACACTGGTTCCCGATATTAGCACAAACAGCAGTCCTGATTCTTCTCCCGTTACTGCTTGCCGGAAATACGATGCAAGCGCGTATGATGCAGACGAAACAGAAGCTTCGGCATTTCCTGCTGGCCGTCTTCTATCAATCGAGTTACCGCTGAATAGGTTCCCTTTGCTGCTTAAAGGTTCTTAGCATTCCAAAGGAGGGGACGGAAATGTTTGTGGCAAGAGCGGTCATCGTCGTAGCATTTTCCATTAGTGCACTATCTATCTTAGCTTTTCAAGGTGTCGAATTAGTGCATGCCATTTCAGACCTATTCAGCAATAAAAAAGGATAATTAAAAAGAGCGTATTCTGAGGGGAGTACGCTCTTTTTTCTGTTTAATCGACTAGTTTACCTGGATTCATGATGCCGTGCGGGTCCACCGCTCTTTTAATGGTGCGCATTAATTCATATGCTGGACCATGCTCCAGCTTCTGGTACTTCTTCTTACCAACACCTACACCATGTTCTCCCGTGCACGTTCCTTCATTCGCCAATGCATAATCTACCACGGCTGCGTGCAGCTTTGTCGCAGCTGTTACTTCCGTGTCATTAGCAAAATCCACCATAGCAATAATGTGGAAATTTCCATCCCCCACATGCCCGACGATACCAGCCTCTAAGCCGCTTTCTTCTATTGTCTGCCTTGCATGCAAAATGGCTTCCGACAGCTTAGATATTGGAAGACAAACATCTGTCACAAGCATCTGCTTTGTTGGAGCAGCTTGTATATAATAGTAAGCTAAGTTATGTCGGGCGTCCCATAACCGCTCCTGTGCGGCAGGGTCTGTCTCGGTGAGAAACTCCGCCACCTCAAAGGGTTTCAGCAGCTGCTCCATCCGGTCAATTTGAAGTCGAAGATGTTCCGGCTCTCCATTTAATTCAAAAAAGATAGTTGGCTGTTCTTTATACGTTGTTTGCGCGAATTGGTTTACATGTGCAACCGATGCGGCATCTACGAATTCAATCCTCGCTAAGTCCAACCCTGCTGTACGTAGTCTTACAACAGCTGTGACTGCTTCTTCAAAATCGCGAAAAACAGCTCGCGCAGCTACTGTTGCTTCTGGGACTGGATGCACACGAAGTGTCAGTTCCGTAATGACACCCAGCGTACCTTCCGATCCAGCAAACAATCCAGAAAGATGCAGTCCAGAAGAAGACTTCAATGCCTTTGAGCCAGTATGAATGATCTCTCCGCTCGGCAGCACTACTTCCATATCCAATATGTTGTCCCGCATTGTCCCGTATTTTACTGTGTAAGAACCGCTGGCATTCGTCCCTGCCATCCCCCCAAGCGCCGCTTCAGCTCCCGGATCCACACTGAAGAATAAACCATGCTTCTTCAGGGCATCATTCAATTGAAACTGGGTCAAGCCTGCCCCGGCCACTACGTACCCATCTGTCTCTTCAATAGTTATTAACTGATTCATCAAACCTAAATCTAATGAAATACCGCCATTATAGGGGATAGCATGTCCTTCCAAACTGGATCCTTTACCAAAAGGCGTGACAGGTATGCCGTGTTTATTCGCAATTGAAAGAACAGCACTTACTTCCTTTGTACTTTCAGGAAACACAACGACGTCCGGATCAGCTGCAGGATGATAAGACGCATCATGATTATGCTGACTGATAACAGACGCAGATGCAGATATCCTTCCCGAGTGAATTTCTTTGCTTAGTTCCTTTATGATATCCATAATTTCATACACCTTCCCTCTCTATCTTATCTAGCTTAACATGAGGACAAATGTTTAAAAAGCCGAACAGTCAGAATAATTAAACATAAGTTAAAAAGTTGGTTAATGTATACTTTACTAAGTAAAAAAAATAATAACAAAGTAAAAATAGAATTTATTTCACATCTGTAAAATACCTTCATACCGCGGTTTACAATGCGGTTTGAAAGTATGTGAAATACCACACAAAGTCAGCTAATGCAATAGTTGTTTTAAATACTTTGTTAAAATTGATTAACAATTGTAAAGTGGTAGAATTGATTGTGGCAGTTACAAAAGGTAAGTAATCATTCGAAAAGGTGGAATTTCAGATATGAACATATATCATAACAACGAAGATGGATCGGTATCCACTTCTCTTAGAGGTAAGAACTTAATCTCAAATCCTTTTCTAAATAAAGGTGTCGCTTTTACAAAAGAAGAGCGTGCGGAACTTGGTCTTGATGGTGTTCTACCCGCGACGGTTCTAACATTAGATGAACAGGTTAAACGTGCTTATGAACAATACAATGCACAGCCGAATAATTTGTTGAAAAACAACACATTAAATCAGCTTTACAACCGTAACGTTGTTCTTTACTATCGCCTTCTTACAGATCATTTGAGCGAAATGCTTCCAGTTGTTTATACTCCAACTGTTGGACAAGCTATCCAAGAATACAGCCATGAGTACCAACGTCCAGGCGGAGTTTATCTGGATATCAACAATCCAGAAAACATCGAACAAGCGTATGACAACACATTGCTTAACACAGATGAGATAGACTTGATTGTTGTAACAGACTCTGAAAGTATCCTAGGAATTGGTGACTGGGGTGTAGGCGGTCTGAATATCGCTATTGGTAAACTAGCTGTTTATACAGCTGCTGCAGGAATTGACCCTAACCGTGTCCTTCCAGTAGTAATCGATGCTGGTACAGATAACGATGAATTACTTAACGACCCGCTTTACGTCGGTAACCGTCATAAACGTGTACGCGGTGAACAGTACGATCAGTTCATCGATGCTTTCATTAGTAAAACGGTTGAGAAATTCCCTAACGTTCTATTGCACTGGGAAGACTTCGGTAACCGCAATGCACGTAACATCATTGATAAATACGGCGATAAGATCCTTACATTCAATGACGATATCCAAGGTACTGGCGCCATCACACTAGCAGCTGTTATGAGTGCTTCCAAAGTAACTGGTACACCAATCAGCGAACAGCGTGTCGTTGTCTTCGGACCTGGTTCTGCTGGTATCGGTAATGCGGACCAAATTGCAGCAGCTATGGTACTTGATGGTATCTCTAAAGAAGATGCATTGAAAAACTTCTGGGCAATTGACCAGCGCGGTCTATTGACTGACGACATGGATGGTATTGCTGAATTCCAGAAACCATACCTTCGTTCAGCGGATGAAGTAAAAGATTGGAATAAAGAAGATGGTATCATTGGTCTTGCGGAAGTGATCCGTCAAGTTAAACCAACAATTCTAATTGGTACTTCTGGACAAGCTGGTGCATTCAGTGCTGAGATCATTAAAGAAATGGCTAAACATGTAGAACATCCAGTGATTATGCCAATGTCTAACCCAACACCGCTTGCAGAAGCAATTCCAAAAGACTTGCTTGAGTGGACAAATGGAAAAGCATTGATTGCAACAGGAAGTCCATTCGACCCTGTAGAATACAAAGGCACAACTTACCATATCGGACAAGCAAACAACGCATTTGCGTTCCCAGGTCTTGGACTTGGATCCATTGCTGCAAAAGCAAGCCGCATTACAGATGCTATGTTCGCAGCTGCAGCTAATGCAATTGCTGACATGGTTGTGAGCAATACACATGGCGGTTCCTTGCTTCCAGCAATTGACGAGCTACAACCAGTATCAAATGCCGTAGCAGAAGCAGTTGCAAAAGCAGCGATTGAAGATGGCGTATCAGATGCAAAACCTGAAGAGATTAAAGACCTTCTAGCTCAATCTGCGTGGAAACCTGAATATAAATCCATCAAAGGTTAAGCTTTTATCGTAATTTCCTATGGTGCAGGTGACTCCTTCAAAAAGGAGGCACCTGTATTAATTTTGACAATTTGAGCAATATAACTACTGAGGGAGTGGAAATAACATGAGTTTTGGTGAGATTTTCATCATTCTAGTTCCGATTTTCTTTGTAATCCTACTTGGATTCATTGCCGGAAATCGTGGCATATTTAATAAAGAAACATCTAAAGGTATTAACACACTCGTAACAAAAATTGCATTGCCAGCACATTTATTCGTCGGTATTACAACAACATCCCGTCAAACAATCTTTGACAAAGCTCCGTTCCTTGGAGCATTGCTGATAGGTGTTATCGGATTCTTCATCGTTGTACTTCTTGTAACTAAATGGACTTCTAGATATGATTTCGTACAGTCAACGATGTTCTCCTTGAACTCAACACAGCCGACATTCGCCTTTATGGGTATTCCAGTTATGGGCAGTATCTTCGGTGCAGATGCCATCGCGATTCCAATCGCCTTAATGGGTATCATTGTAAATGCAGTATTAGATCCAATGTCTACTATCTTCGGTACAGTAGGGACACGTAACAAGAGTTCTCAGTCAAGTGAGAACAAAGAAAGCTTACTAAAAGTTACAGGCAAGTCCATACTTCATGGTCTTACTGAACCACTTGCCTGCGTTCCAATTATCGGTCTAATTCTTGTACTTGTCTTCAATTTCCATCTTCCGGAACTAGGAGAAAAATCACTCGATCAAATCGGTGACGTTGTGTCTGGTGTAGCACTATTCGCAGTTGGTGTAACAATCGGTATTAACAAAATTAAGCTTAGCTTGTCTGCATTCTCCATTGCGATCTTGAAAGCGATCGTTCAGCCGCTTGCAATGGTTGGTATTGCATATGCACTTGGTTTGACACACAATGATTTCGTACAAGCAGTATTACTTGTATCATTCCCAGGTTCTGCAGTTGCTACAATGATTGCAATTCGCTTCAAGAGCTTGGAAACAGAGGTTGCTTCAGCTTTCGTAATCAGTGCAATCCTGTCTATTATCACCTTGCCATTCTTAATTACAGCAATCATGTAAAACAAAAGGAGTACCCCTTGTGCAGGGATACTCCTTTTTTCTATTTGGCAGTAGGAAGGTCATTTGGTTTCGACATTTCGTCTCGCAAGTAATCCATGTATCGTTCCAACGTTGACAGAATCTCCGTACGCTCATCGTCCGATAAATCACCCGCATGCTGCAAGTTCTTCGTAAATGGATTTACACTCACTTTGTTTCCTTCCTTTCTTTTAGTTAATATGTGTTGGTAAGTACTGTATACCCGCTCATACGGAAAAGAAACTTATGTAATGTTTTTGTAACAGAATTTTCTAATAATTATATATATAAAAATAGTCATTGTCCACATAAAGACAATGACTATTTTCACTATTTAATTACTTTCACACGCTCTTCCAGCGGTTTGAATTCTTTATCTCCTGCTGGCATTGTTGGTTTACCGAAAGGCATTTGTCCACGAAGCTTCCAGTTTGTTGGGATGTCCCATTCCTTTTGAATTGCTTCATCAACCAGTGGGTTATAATGCTGCAAGCTTGCACCAAGGCCTTCCATTTCCAAAGCAGTCCACACAACAAGCTGGTGCATACCAGACGTTTGTTCAGACCAGATTGGGAAGTTATCCGCATAAAGAGCAAATTGTTCTTGTAAACCTTTTACAACTGTCTCATCCTCGAAGAATAACACTGTTCCGTAGCCATTCCGGAAAGACGCAATCTTCTCTTCCGTAGGTGCAAAGTTATCTGCCGGAACAACTGCTCGAAGCTGATCCTCTGTAATATCCCAGAAGCGATCGTGCTTGTCGCCAAGTAGAACAATCACACGTGTGCTTTGCGAATTAAAAGCAGATGGCGTGTACGTCACAGCAAACTCTACGATTTCCTGAATTCGCTCATCTGATACAGGAGATTCTTTTGCCAAACTATAGATAGATCTTCTGTTTTCCAGTGCTTTGAAAAAATCTTGTGTCATGTTTATTCCTCCAAATATAAATATTAACCATATGTAGATTACCCAAATAACAGGAAACTCATTAGTTACCTTTAATAATAGGGTTACTTTATGTAAATAATTTATCGCAAGTACAAGATTTCGTCAAATAAAAGGGACGCTGCATGCAACGCCCTTTCTCTTACAAACGTATACGTATACCTACACCTAGCTCAACATGCAACCAAAGAGACCACACTTACTACCTTGGAACTCTACCATGTTAATGTGCAAATTGCGCATCATATAACCGACGATACGCACCATCATGATCCAGCAAATCACGATGCTTTCCTTCTTCTGTAATGCCTTGTTTTGTTACCATAATAATTTTATCTGCGTGCTTAATTGTCGCTAGTCGATGCGCGATAACCAGTGTCGTTCTTCCTTCTGACAACTCTTCAAGTGCTTCTTGAATTTTGATTTCTGTTTCGGTATCCAAAGCAGATGTTGCTTCATCGAGTATGAGGATTGGCGGATTCTTAAGGAACACTCGTGCAATGGAGATACGCTGTTTCTGACCACCGGAGATCATCACGCCGCGCTCCCCAATCACAGTATCCAATCCATCTGGTAATTCAGCTAGAAAATCAGTCAGCTGCGCTCTTCTTACAGCATCCTCAATTTCTTCATCTGTGGCATCCAGCTTTCCATAAGCGATATTTTCACGAATTGTTCCTCCGAATAAATACACATCCTGCTGCACAATACCAATTTGACTTCGCAAGGATGATAATGTCATATCCTTGATTGGTACATTATCAATTGTTATGTTCCCGTCATTGATCTCATAAAAGCGCGGCAGCAAGCTGCAGATGGTTGATTTCCCCGCACCGGATGGACCGACAAAAGCAACGGTCTCTCCAGCGTTAATGGAAAAGCTGATATCTTTCAGTATCATACTCTCCTGCTTATAACCAAAAGAAACGCTGTCGTAACGAATATGACCAGATAGCGAGCCAACTTCCTTGGCGTTCGGATTATCCTTAACATCCGGTTCAAGCCGCATGATATCCATATAACGCTGAAAACCGGCAATCCCTTTTGGATAAAGCTCAATGATGGCACCGATCTTTTGAATCGGCTGGAAGAATACGTTCGTCAGTAGAATAAAAGCCACCAAATCACCGTACGACATTTTATCCTGAATGATGAACCAAGCCCCGGCAACAAGCTGAAACACAGCAATGAATCGCATTAGCATGTAAGTAACAGATAAATTAAGTGCCATAATTTTATAAGACAGCAATTTTGTCAGTCGGTAACGTTCATTATTGACCTTAAATCGGTCTTCTTCATGCTTCTCATTCGTAAACGCTTGTACAACCCGAATTCCGCCGACAGTATTTTCAATGCGAGCGCTAAAGTCTGCCGTGTCTTCATTCATCCTTCTCGATGCTTCTGTCATTTTCTTATTGCAGTAAAGAACGATCCAGAACAAAATTGGAACGACGAGCATCGTCATAAGTGCCAGCGGCCAATTGATGAAGAACATAATAACCAAGGCGCCTGCAATAGTCATCAGTGCAATGAATATATCTTCCGGTCCATGATGGGCCATTTCTCCGATCATGAACAAATCGTTTGTCAGTCGAGAAATCAGATTGCCCACCTTCGTATTATCGAAGAAACGAAAACTAAGCTTTTGCATATGCTCAAATAATTGCTTACGCATATCACGTTCAATATTTATTCCTAGTTTATGACCCCAGTAAGTGACAATATACTGCGTAACTGTACTTAACCCATAGACGATGAACAACAAAATACAAGCTGTGACAATCCAATTCCAGTTTTCAGTCGGAAGCAATCGGTCCACCATCATATTGACTCCGATTGGGAAAGCTAGTTCTAACAGTGCAACAAATACAGCACTCCCAAAATCCAGCATGAACAGCCGTTTATACGGTTTATAAAAAGCAAAAAAGTCCTTTAACAAGCCAGCAACACTTCTTTCTTTGAGAATGATTATCACTCTCTATTCTACATTTAACAGACAAGTTACGCACTATTTATTTAAAAATACAGACAAAAGAAAAACCCGATGCCAGATGCATCGGGCTCTGCTCACACACCTTCTTCTACACGCCGCAGTTCGTCCTGCTCACCAGCAATGAGCTTGTCCAAGAAGTAAGCCACACCTAATTCGTCATTTGACTTTGTTACATGCGTTGCAATCTCCATCAGCTCTGTCATCGCATTTTCCATCGCCACACCATTTCCGGCGACTTCAAACATGCTGATATCGTTCGGGCTGTCCCCCACTGCATACACATCTTCCTTGCTGATTTTGTATTTTTCAGCCAGCATGGAAACGGCATACCCTTTACCCGACTTCTTAGGCAAAATCTCAATTATATGTTCACCAGAGGAAGTTACTGCAATTCGATTATCCTGATTGACGGTTTTATAGGCCCTCGCCAAGTTGTCCAGGTCAAAGCTGAAGCAAAGAATTTTGAAAATAGTACTCTCTTCTGTAAATATATGTTCTATATTCGGCACAAAACGAATTCCGGATTGCTTGAACTGAGACATGGCACCAATCCAAAGCTGCTCCATGCTTTCGTCCGGGTTAGCGGAACTCACTTTATCCAATTCTGCTTTAAGCTTTTCTTCTCCATTATAAGGAGAAAGCAGCTCTGTTTCGGTATAGACTTCGAAATACACATCCTGCTCAATAAGAGAAGCTGCAATCTCTTTTGCCAGCTCCTTTTCAAAGGTAACCTTATTAAGCAATTCATATCCATAGTCATGAACTGTACCACCATTAGAAGCGATAATCGGTATATCCAGATCGTCACCTACAAGTGATTTTACATCGAAGGTAGCACGACCAGTGCTAATAGCTACCAGCATATCTGCTTCTAGTGCACGTTTAATTGCTGCTTTATTTTCTTCGGGGATTTGACTTTCCGTATTTAGTAATGTTCCATCCAGGTCAATTGCAATCATCTTTTTAGACAAGCAAAATCCTCCTAATAATAATAATTTTTTTATGTAGCCAACACTGTCACCATTAAATTATAATGGTTTATTGTGGGACTTTTCAATCACAAGCTGATTGAAATGTTTCAATTTTTACAGTACGAGGAAAAGGCTTACATAACGCAGTACGAAATTTAAAGATTTATAGGAGGTAGGCAATATGCAGAAAAAACAATCCAATAGCTTGCTGTATTTCTTTGGCGCCCTCGGCGGCTTGCTGTATGGATATGATACTGGGGTCATCTCTGGTGCTTTACTTTACATTGATGAAGACCTCGGATTAAACTCCTTTACAGAAGGTCTTATTGTAAGTTCTCTATTAGTCGGCGCCATCATTAGCGCGGCCATTACTGGACGAGTGACAGATAAAATTGGGCGTAAGAAAACAATTATTGCAGCCGGCATTTTGTTCTTTATCGGTGCATTAGGTGCAGCTGTGGCAGTGAATGTCACTACAATGGTAATTGCTCGAGTCATTCTTGGTCTAGCTGTCGGTGCTTCGACGACAATTGTACCTTTATATTTATCCGAGCTCGCTCCAAAAGAGAAACGCGGCTCACTCGCTTCCTTGAATCAGTTACTAATTACAATTGGTATCTTATCATCTTACTTAGTAAATTATGCATTTTCAGATGCAGGCGCATGGCGCTGGATGCTAGGTCTAGCTGTCATTCCTGCAGTAATCTTGATAATCGGTATGTTCTTCATGCCTGAAAGCCCGCGCTGGCTTCTTACAGCAGGAAAAGAAGACAAGGCACGGAGCATTTTAAAAAGAGTCCGCGGAGAGAATGCTTCCATTGAAGATGAAATCTCTGAAATTCAAAAAGCTGAAAAAGAAGATGAAGGCGGTATCAAGGAATTATTCTCCAGCTGGGTCAGACCAGCATTAATCGCAGGTTTAGGTCTTGCCTTCCTTCAGCAGTTTATAGGAATCAACACGATTATTTACTATGCTCCAAGTACTTTCACAAGTGCTGGCTTTGGTAACTCAGCTGCGATACTCGGCACTGTCGGTATTGGTACAGTTAACGTATTGATGACACTTATCGCTATTAAGATAGTTGATAAAGTAAATCGCAAAACACTATTGATGGCAGGTAATATCGGAATGGTGGTCAGCTTAATCGCACTCTCCACTATTAATTTGCTGGCTCCAGACTCTATCGTTGCGACGTGGGCCATTATTATCTGTTTAGGCCTATTCATTGTTGCCTTTTCAACAACATGGGGACCTGTCGTGTGGATCATGCTTCCTGAGCTATTTCCAACGAAAGTACGCGGAATCGGAACAGGCGCTGCAACATTCGCTTTACACGGTGCCAACTTGATTGTATCTCTGTTATTCCCGATCTTGTTAGAAGCAATTGGTATCAGCTACCTGTTCTATATCTTCGCCGTTATCGGTATCCTGGCCTTCCTATTCGTGAAATTCTTTACAACAGAAACACGCGGAAAGAGCTTGGAACAAATTGAAGATGATTTGCGCAAACGCAGCATAGGTTAAATGAAAAGCCTCCCGGTATGGGCGGCTTTTTTAGCTGGAGAGATTTTTCTTTTTAAGAAGTACGTATGCGGCAAGAACTCCGACAATGGTCCAGCCCGTTAACCACAACAAGTCTGTTTGGTAAGAAGAGAAACTTTGCCCTTCAAGCGCACTCACCGATATATCCATAATATAGACACTTGGCGAATAACTGATAATATTACCAACAACTCCATCTTCAAAATACATTTGAATCATTGGAGCAAAACCGAACAAAAACATAAATGGCATAATATATACACCAGTCTGAATCAAATTCTTACTGACTAGACCAACTACTGTTCCAATACATAGGAACAATACGGTTGATAAAAGCAGAACAATCAGCAGTATGCCTATATTTGAAATCTCAATATCCATAATCAACCAAGAAATAAATAAGGACACGATTGTTATTACTGTTGTCATAATGCTTTTCCCGATTAGTATTTCTGTTGTATTTGCCGGTGACATAAGCAGAGACTGTAACGTATTTTTTTCTTTCTCCTCTGAAATGAGCATAGACTGAACATACATGGTAACGAAGACAAGAGAGAATAAAGAGACAAAAACAAAACTAAACAATCCCCCGTCACCACTGCCCATTCGGCTGTATAAGACTGCCATGAATGCAGGGAGTATAACCATCATTAAAACTTGGACATTTGCTTTTAAATCATGATATTCTTTTACGATTATTGCTGATAAACGCGCTGTATTCATGCCAATTTCCTCCCTGTCACTTCAATAAATATATCTCCTAACGTTGGCTGATCTGAATGCACAGCAAGAATCTCCTCTGCCTGCATGTACTGATATAGTTGTTCTGCACCAGCTGCATCATTTGGGATGGTCTCATTGTTTCCATTTTTCAGTTCTAAATGAATGGTGTTCTTAGCATATTTTCGCTGCAATAGCTTCGGGGCATCCATCTCGCGTATCTGTCCTTCATGAAGGAAGGCAACCCGATCACAAAGCTGAGCAGCTTCTTCCATGTTGTGTGTAGTCAAGAAAATCGTCGTTCCTTGACGATTCAAATCACGCAGCAAATCGTGCATCTTCAGGACATTTCCCGGATCTAATGCGGATGTTGGTTCATCTAAAAATAACACGTCTGGTTTATGAAGCACGGCGCGGGCGAGCAGTACACGCTGCTTCATACCTTTAGACAGCTTTTTCACCGGCTTCTTCTTCTCTTCTGCCAGACCGACTAACTGTAAAACTTCTTCCACGCGACCAGCTGGGGCATTATACAACTTTGCATAAAATTCCAAATTATCTTTAATGGTCATTCTTTCATACAATCCGCTGTTATCTGTCAAAATACCAATACGTCCTAAATCTGCACCATTCATTTTCGATGCGTTTTTTCCAAGTATAGTAACGTCGCCAGCAGTCGGTAAAAGTTGACCAGTCAGGATTTTAACAGTCGTCGTCTTCCCCGATCCGCTCGGTCCCAGAAAACCGAAGATCTCTCCCTTTTTTACATGGAATGTAACTTGCTGAAGTGCTTGCTGCTGTCCGAATACCTTAGATAAGTTCTTCACTTGTAATGCGTAATCCATACATGCTGCTCCTTTCCGTTCGTAACGGTTGATAATCACAGGTTACCGGCTTTTACTGAAAAAAGCTTTAAAATCAGGCTTAACAGCACCTAAAAAAGCTGAATGGAGCAAACAAAGGGCTGAATACTGCAGATTTCCTTCCCAATGGAGCACATCACAAGCCGAGCATTCCCTTTAATTCTTCGAAGCGGCTCTTCGACAACGGAACAGAGCTGCGTGTGTGATCATCTAAAATTAAACTATAACTATTTCTTGTCCAGGTCACGACTTCCTTCACCTGCTGCAGATTAACCAAGTACGAACGGTGGCAGCGGAAAAAACCAAAAGCTCGTAAACGGCTCTCTAATTCTTGAAGTGTATATGTACAAGGATAAACTCCATCTTGAAGATGCAGCTGTGCTACGCCCTCACTGCTTTCGATAAAGTTAATATCAAATGGATTAAAAAGAATGATCTTATCGTCAATCTTTGCTGGAATTTTCTCCAGCTTAACTGGCTGAACATCTACTTCACTTTCCGTGAGCTCATCCGCTTCCTCTTCTACAACAATTTGTTTACAAGCTTTATCTGTCAAAGAATAGACGTTTTTCGTAAGTGCTAAAGCATTCTCCAAGTCTATTGTAGTAAGGAGAATTGTTTTCTCCTTCTTTTTCAGCTCCTCAATTAACCGGTGAATAATCAAGCTGGTCTCAAGGTCGACATTTTGTTCTGGCTCTTCCATTATCAATATTGGCTGGTCCTGCAGTATTAATCTGCCAATCTGCAGTCTGCGCTCTTGCGAAAATGTCAATTTGCTAATTCGTACATTTTGCACATCCCGCAGGCCAACTTGCTGCATAACATCATGAAGATCAACTGTACTGCTGTAAAGCTTACGAAAGAAAGCCAAGTATTCCTTTACGCGCATTCGTGTGTAGGGTGCATCATCCAAATACAAAAAACCAATTCGATCATGAACAGATTTTAGTTTTTCGATATTTTCATCAAATAGTAGTACACTACCCGTAGATGGATTTTCTTGTTTGGCAATTATTTGAAGCAGCATGCTCCCAATGACTTTATTACAGCGGATGACATAGCATTCACCAGCTTCAAGCTCCATATCTATTGGAGGCAGCAAGGTGGTATTGTGAGAAGTTTTGCTAAGATTATCGAATTTCAATGTTGTTGTCATGTACGTTGTCGTCCTCCTGTCTTACTTTTATTGTAAAGCTAACTCCATGAATTGGAAATACCGAAAACGGAGATGAAGAACTTTGAAAAAAGATATTGATGATTATTTAAATGAAGGAATATATGGTGTGAAAGAAACGAAAGCCGGTGAGAGAAAGGAGTTCCTTGGCACCTTGCGGGAACGGACCATTTTTGCCCTAACAGAAGGAGAAGTTGTGCAGCAAAAAGGCATTAATCAGTTAACAGATGCGATGAAGCAATACCCAGATGCATCCTTGCGATTGTCCGGAGAAGTAAGCACACGATTTTTTAAACCATATAAAAAAGCAGCAGCTGACTATAACATCGCTTATACGTCAGTGACTAATCAAGATGTTGATGCAGATTTAGCACTCGTATTGCATGTTGATCATGCAATACATAAAGATGATATCTATCTGCATGAGGAGGAATCGACCATAGCTGAACAAGCAGAAGAGAAGGAGCAGTCCTTCACTTCTATGCTTAAGAATATCTTTAAACGGTAATAAACCTGTTAAGGGCTTGTAAGATTTCTATGCTACCCTGACTAAAAGGAGCTGTAAACATGTATACCTTAGACGCAAACAATCTTCCAGCAAAGACACATTATAAAATACTATCAGGCAGTATCATTCCAAGACCAATCGCTTTCGTCACTACTATGTCAGATAAGGTCATTAATGCCGCACCGTTCAGCTATTTCTCTGTTGTTAGTGCGGATCCACCATTAGTCAGCATATCCGTCCAGAGAAATGGTACGAAACAAAAAGACACTGCTCGTCATGCTATTGCTACCGGCGAGTTAGTAGTGCATATCACTTCAGAGGCTATCGTTGAGGAAATGAATAAGACGGCAGCCACTTTATCAGAAGAGGAAAGTGAACTAGAGCTCACTTCTTTCACGTTAGCACCAAGTACGTATATCTCGGTTCCTGGCATAGCAGAAGCATCCATTCGAATGGAATGCACTTTGTATGACCATATTGAAATTAAAAAGGAAGATGGCCAGACAACCGCAGACCTCTTGCTCGCTAAAGTAGTTGGATACCATCTTTCTCCCGATGTTTATGACAAGGAAACAGGCTATCTTGATGCTCAATCTATTCAGCCAACCAGCCGATTAGCAGGCAATGATTACAGCAAGCTGGGTGAGTTATTCACATTGAAGCGCCCTAAATAAGCAGGAAAGTGGTGTAACCATGCAGAAAACCGTTGTCATTACAGGAGCGAATGCAGGTATGGGTTTTGCAGCAACAGTAGCCTTAGCCAGAAAAGGACACACCGTTTGTATGCTCTGCCGCTCTGAAGAACGCGGACAACATGCACTCGAGCAAGCCAAACAGCAAAGCGGCTCAGCAGACATACACCTTTACGCATGCGACTTGGCTTCATTTTCGAGTATTCATACATGTGCAGAGGTACTGAAATCTAACCACCCTGTCATCGACGTTCTACTTAACAACGCCGGTGTTGTCACAACGAAAAAGCAATATACTGAGGATGGCTTGGAAATGATGATGGGCGTCAATCATCTCGGACATTTTCTGTTAACTAATTTGCTGTTAGAGCCAATCAAGGCAGCTTCCCAAGGACGCATCATTGTTCTTTCTTCCGGCGCTTATAAAATCGGTAAAATCAGCTTGGATGAAGTAGGGGAATCCGCATCATTTACACCGTGGCAAAACTACGGACATAGTAAACTTGCCAATTTATTATTTACCAAGGAATTGTCTCTGCGTCTCCATCATTCCAATGCAACGGTAAATGCTGTTCACCCCGGTGCGGTAAGTACAAGTCTCGGAGTAGACAGACAAACCGGATTTGGCAGAAGGGTTCATCAGCTGCTTCGGCCTTTCTTCCAAACGCCTGCAGAAGGTGCAGATACGGCATTATATTTAGCGGAGAGTCCAGAAGTAAAATATGTGTCAGGCGGTTACTTTTATAAAAGAAGAATTCAAGAAGTAAAAGGACAAGCAGATGATGCCGAATTGGCTAAGAAGTTTTGGGCCATTAGTGAACGAAAAGTGGGATTGACCGTGTGACGGTCAATCCCATTCTTTCAAAAGGAAGCCATGATCAGTTAGTGCCACGACTGCTTCCTCCAGAACATCCTCATCTTCAGCCGCTAACGTATGAAGATGAATACCACCTGTCAGCTCTGACAAATAGCCTGCTTTACCTTGAGAAATTCTGCTGATAAACTGTTTCACTTCTCTGCGATTGGAGACCATAATAGAAGCGGTCATCAATCCATAAACCGGATGCTCCACTCGTACATCCTTCACGGTAACCCCCAAGTCGACGAGCAGCTGTAATTCTTCTTCTGTTCTTTCCGGCAGATGCTGACAAACAACAATCTTTTCAGCTGCCTGACCTGACTGTTGATGCAGCAAATATCCTTCGCTGGTGGCAATGATCGGGTGCTGTTCCGCTTTTAGCAGTGTTACATCCCCAACAATCACCTGCCTGCTGACGTTTGCTTCTTTTGCCAATACACTGCCCTTTAAAGGACCTTCTGCTGCTTGCAGCTTCTCCAGCAGCCAACTCCGCCTCGCTTTACCTAATAGCTTCTTCTTTTCTTCACCCATGAAAACCGTCCTTTTACCTGTTTCCTGTATTATAACAAATTTAAAAAAGTACCTGGGACAAAACAAAATTATTCCATCTTTAAAGCGAACGATTAATACTTTCATCCCTTTTCTCTTACACCTCCGCCTGTAGGAAAGCAAAGTATATTTCCGAAGCAATGCTTTCACCTCAGTTTCAAACGTAAAAAAATCCAAACAATACTACTGTTATTAATTACAGTAGTATTGTTTGGATTCTATATAATTCAAACAGTTAGTTCTCGGCTTCCTTCAGTCAGCGTATACTTCCTGTGCTTTCTTTCCGGGCAAAGTTTTCCAAGCTGTTTGCTGCAGAAACTTAAAATATAACGGTGCGTACGGATGTCCGACATCCGAGTTCCACGGTTTGTTCGCACCAGTGAAATGGACAATTGCAGGTGATTGCCGCGCTTCTTTGTGACGTTTACGCTCTGCAAGGTCTTTTGGTGTTTTCGTTTTCAAAATGATAAACGATTGCGCGTTCCATCTTGGATGGATTGGCTTCCACTTATCCCATAGAATTGCATTCAGTGCATCTTGGTCATGTAAGTACAGATAATCGGGATCATTGTTTTCATTAATAAACCGCAGTACTTTATCCGAAATAGAATGATTACGCCAATTCTCCATATCAATCACCATCATACCAGAATTGAAGTATCTGCCTTCGTTCGTAATATTCATCTTCTCCAAACGCTGCAGCTGCCCAGCATCCTCGACAGCTGCAAGCATTTTCCCGTCCAAGTTCAGTTCCTGCAGCTCCGAGACATCGGTCAATACTAATGTATCACAGTCGATGTAGATAACTCGTTCCACGTTTGGATCTGTTATCACTTCAGGAATAGATATGCGATAATAAGCTGTTTTATTGATATACCTGCTTTCCGTGGCATTTTTATATGAGTCCGTATTTACAGAGAGGAAGCGAATTGGCGTACCGAATTGCATCGTTGTCTTCATCAGCATTCGTTTATTTGTTTTTGTAATGCCGCCATCGATTACGTATAACATGACGCGTCTGTTCTTCTTAACATTCGAAAGCAATGATGTCAGCATCACACCTAAGTGATGCGCGTAATTATCATCCGCACTAGAAACAATATGAATCGTATCTTTGTGATGCAAGACGTTCACCCTCCTTTATAATCGTACGTTTCTTTACCCCGCCTTCCCATATAGAAAACCAATGAAGCGGAAAATGAGAATCATGAACCAGTTTCTCGGACTAGTTTTCCGATTATTATGACAATTATTCTAGTTAAAAAGAGCTATCACACAAAATTTGTTGCAATAGCTCTTGTATCCGCTGCTAATTTAAGAAAGCGGCTGATGAAGTTCCCAGCCCAGCTTCAATAATTCTACGATATAGTCCGCTACTTCTTCCGGATTGAGGTTATCTGTTGTGACGCGTGCATTATGTTCCGCATAGATAGCTTGTCGTTCATCGAATATTTGCTGCACTTCATCAACCGATTTATTGTGCAGCACTGGTCTATTCTCGATTAATAAATCCATACGTTCCTTCCAACGGTCCCAGCTAAGATCGAGGAACAACACCAGACAGCTCTCGAGACAAACTTCTCGAATGGCTTCCTGTTTGAAAGCTCCGCCGCCTAGAGAAACGATATTGCATTGTTTATTATCACAAATATCAATGACCGTATTCCGTTCAATCTCACGGAAATAGTCTTCCCCATGCCGCGCGAATATTTCCGGAATTGCCATCCCATACCGCTGTTCAATCTCTGCATCAACATCGATAAAGTCTCTGTAAAGTTTCTCGGCGACTAGCTTGCCGATTGTCGTTTTTCCAACACCCATGAATCCGATCAGGACGATATTCTTCGCCCGCACAGGTATATGCTGTCTGCTCATTGTTCGCACGATGTATCTCCTCTCCCCACCAGTCGTATACCTTGTAATATATTCTATTGTATACGATAAATACAAAAATCGTAAGAGAGAAATACCCTTATCGCACCTTTGCATCCGCCAATTCAAGATTCAGCCATTTCACTTCATCAGCTGTCAGTTCAATTTCTACACTCGGAAGTGCTTCCTGCAGGCGCTTTACATTTTTACACCCTACGATGGCGCATGTTGGGAATTGCTGATGCAGTACATAAGCAACCGCTATTTGATTAGCTGTTACACCTTTTTTATTTGCTAGTTCGACAGCTCGATCATAGCGCTCCCAATTGTCATCGTTATAATAAACACGAGCAATTTCCTCATCTGATATATGATTTCTGTCATAAGTACCCGTGAAAAATCCGCCAGCTTGCGATGCCCAAGAGATGACGGGCATTTTTGTACGCTGATGCCATGCCGCATATTCCCCATCTAATGCAACTGTCTCTGCCCATCGCACCTCATTTAGCTGCGCTAAGCTTAGATTGGGACTATTCACAAGAATCCGGTCGTACCCTTTCCTATCCGCATACTCATTGGCTTCTTCAATACGGTCGGACTCCCAGTTGGAAACACCATATACACCTATCTTCCCTGCTTTCTGGTGTTCATGCAGCATATCCATCAGCACCTGTACCGGCACATTCCGATCATCTCGATGAAGAAGGTAAATATCAATAAAATCTGTCTGCAAATTCGCTAGACTGTCATGCAAATCCTTTGTAATGTCGCTCGGATTCACACGCCTCATCTCCGGATGATGCACTCCTTCCAGATCAATATGGTAATGACCGCCTTTTGAAATTAGAATGACTTCATCGCGAGTGCCGCGCTCTGCCATCCATTGCCCAATCAATTTCTCTGCTTGGTATTGGGCATATTTCGGACCGGTATCGATTGTATTGCCGCCAGCTTGCAAGAAGCTATCCAGAACAGCGAATACATCATTTCTTTTGTTTTCAAAAAACTTGGTCGTGCCAAGAATCAATTGAGAAAGCGGGTATTTGACCCCTGGTATTGTTGTATAGTTCATCCTGAAAAGCCTCCCTTTTATTCTGTGCATTAGTCAGCAGTTTGTATGGCTATTCCCTTAATTCTTGAAAAAGTATCCTGTGCTGCTGCAGAAAAAACAGAGTTCGTGAATGATAGAAGATGTTACGAGGTTGTTATTATGTGGATTTATATCTACTTTAGCATTATGGCCATGCTGACAGCAAATAAAATGAGGCAGGCATAGATGATGCCTGCCTCATAGTGATTACCCATTCATGACTTCAGTAAGCACTGGGACAATCTGTTTCTTACGAGAAACAACGCCTTTAAGCGTAGCTGTATTGTTGGATAATGTTACTTGGAAAGCCTTTTCCACAGCATCTGTTTCTGCGCCAATTGCAATCGCTGTAGAGTCATTTGTTAGAATGTTCGTGATGGCGAATAGATAAAGCTTTAAGCCTTTGTCTGTAATTTTCTGCTTCATTGCAGCTTCAACTTCTGTTTGGCGCACAAGGACATCCTGCTCATCAACAACGTTAACCTGTGCAATCTCAACAGTTGCTTCGCCCATTTGGAATTCTTTTGCATCAAGTGTGATTAACTCTTCCGCCGTTTTCTTGCTCACATCAGCACCTGCTTTAAGCATGTCCAAGCCATATGTATTCACATCGACATCAGCAATTTCAGCAAGTTCTTTCGCCGCTTTTACATCTTCTTCTGTGCATGTAGGGGATTTGAAAAGCAAGGAATCAGAAACAATTGCGCTTAGCATTGCGCCTGCAATCTCTTTTGGAATCTCCACATCATGCTCTTTGTAGATTTTCTTAAGAATTGTAGCTGTACAGCCGACTGGCTCCGCACGGTAATAAAGCGGATCAGCAGTTTCAAAGTTCGCAATACGGTGGTGGTCTACCACTTCTGTGACAGATACTGTATCAATATCTGAAACGCTTTGCTGCTTTTCATTATGATCAACTAAAATAACTTGTTCGACTTCTCCATTGATTGCCTCAATCATACGAGGAGCTTCAAGGCCGAACGTTTTTAGCGCAAAAGCTGTTTCTTCATTCAATTCGCCAAGGCGGACAGCTTCTGCTTCCATCCCTAGTTTGTTCTTCAAATGTGCGTATGCAATTGCGGATGTTACCGCATCTGTATCTGGGTTTTTATGTCCGAAGACGAGTACTTTGCCCACTGCTATCTCTCCTTTTGCATTGCCGGCGTAATGCCAGACATGATGTATTCATTTTACATGATTCTAGCTATTTTAAAAAGGGACTCACTTGGAAACGTAGCGGTTGCCATGCACCCAGTAGCGCCATGGATAGTCCTTGGCCTCCTGCGCATTCGGGATACCGATTCGCGGACCTGTTTCCACCTGCTCCGGTGTGTATCCAGATGTAATATATAAAGGCGGCTTCGTGAAATTCCCGCCGTAATGAGCGACTTGTTCAATCCCCATCGCCTGACAAAGTTTCCCCGGTCCATTCGTCAATTCTCTTGGCTTTTTGTCAGGTCTGCGTGTTTCCATCAGTGGAATGCCATCCTTTGGTTCCAACGCACGAATAAGAACAGCTTCGGGGGTTCCAGCAGCTGCACTCACTACATTCAGCAGCACTTGCCTGTGCATGGTGTACGTATAAATATGCCCTGGCTCATGAAACATTATCTCTGTTCGTTTTGTTCTTCGATTATTAAAGCTATGCGCAGCACGATCAAGTGCACCGCGGTAAGCTTCTGTCTCTACAATATAGCCCGAAGTGATTCCTTGCGGGGTTTCATGAACCAACAAACAGCCCAACAAACGTGGCGCAAGCTCCAAGGTAGGCTGTTCATAAAATGATTGTTTCAGCGGCTCATAGCTAGTCATTAAATATGCTCCTTCTTTAAAACAGGTTTTGGTTCTTGTTTTCTCCCTTTTAGCATTACCCAAACCTGGAATAAGAATGGCGCACCAAGTATAACGAGGAAGGAAATAATCGTAAATATCGGGATCGGCTGTATCGCTCCGAAATAATCAAGCAGCAAGCCGCCTGCCAACGGCCCTGCCACACCGCCAAACCCAGTAAAGCCCATGGCACCAAAATACGTTCCTTTCATCGCAGGGTTGGCAATTTCATCGATAAACATATCCGACATCGAGAACAGTAGCACCTCGCCAATTGTAAACAGTATGACAGCACACGCGATCCACACAATATCATGCAAAAACGCCATACTTAACATACTGACGGCTATCAGTACATTTCCGAGCATTAGTGATAATACAAGCGAATAACGCTTCGCTACGGTGACAATCGGATATTGCACTACTAGCACTGTTAATGCATTTAACGTAAGCATCATACTGAATAGCTTTGCGCCATCTTCTATGCTTGGTGCAGCAGCAAAAAACTGCGGCAATGTAGCACTAAAATGGGAATAACCAAACACACTTATCGTCACACCAATTAATAGGAGCATAAACAGCTTATCCTTACGCGTAACGTGAAACGCTTCCCGAACACCAATATGTTTTCCAGCTGCCGCTGTCTCCGCCACTGTAATGCGCAAAAATTGAAAAATGAGTACAAGACCATAAACGAAATAAACAAGTGCAGCGATAAAGAACGGCGCTGTCGAAGCTGATGAACCAAAGTACAGCCCTAATAACGGCCCAAATACAACTCCAATATTAATTGCTGTATACCGCATATTGAAGACGAGCAGCCGATGCTTTGGCTCTGTCACATCAGACAGCAGTGCTTTCGATGTTGGTTCGAACAAAGAACGGCATAATCCATTCAGTGCATTCATCACAAAAAATACCCATATCGCATCCGCCAGTGCAAAACCTACAAAGACAATACACCAGCCAAAAATGCTAATGCTCATAATTTTCTTTCTGCCAAACCGATCAGAAAAATACCCGCCATAAAAACTGGCAAGAATACCGACCAAAGAACTGACCGCAATAATCAAGCCAGTAAATCCAGCCGATGCTCCCTTTTCCTGGGTCAGATATATTGCCAAAAAAGGAATACTCATACTAGTAGCCATCCTGCCGAACACCGTACCAATAATAATTGTCCAGCTGTAAGGATGGAGCGACCTTAATGCTTGCATACTGCCTCATCTCCTCATAATCCAGATTATAGCAGATTACAAGGATGCTGTTAGGCTCATCCCTCTGCAGCAAAATGAAACATTCTCATGATTTATTCGTACATTTAACTGTAGAAGCAACCATACAAATTTCTAGTCTTAAGTTAAAGTTGAAGAGGACTTATTAGCCAGGTTGCAAACGGAGTAATTCTTGTACGTAAAACCAAGAGGGGGGACGCAATGAACTACGGCATCGAACCTGATTTTTGGATAAGATTCTTTTTATTGCTAGCCGCTATTCTTTTGTTGCTGATCTCTTTTCATGCACTTATGCGAAAATGGTTTCGAGTTGAGCGCAGTAAATTCTTTTCGTATAACCATGTTAATGCGAAACATAAAAAGATTGATTGGATCCTTCGAATTACTACAATAGTTATGATTCTTTTATTTACACCTGTCGTAATGATGACTGGTATCGATAATCTTAATTTGTTTATCTATCCCAGCTCTATTCTAATTATCTTTATTATTGTCTCTGAATTAGTCCGGACAGTCATGGAAAGAAAATACGCTAAAAATCCGAACGCTTATAAAGTAACGCTAAGTCAGCTTATCTTTCTCTGTCTATTGTTACTAACACTCTATACGACTGATTTCTGGGGATTGATATAGTTAGCCGCAGACAAAAAGGCTGGGACGTAACTAAAAAGTGAACTAACATTTTTAGCCGTCGCTCGGGCAGCACACTCGCTTTCCACGGACACGGCCTCAGCCTACGCTAGTTAAGATTAACGTTAAAAACCCGAACTTAAGTCAATCTTAGTCTAAAGATTCACGTCAAAGTTCGGGCTTTTCTTTAGCTGAAACAATTATGTTCCAACCTCATTATGCTGCTACTGGTTATTTAGGAGATTAAATCAAGACTGATCTTTCACTTTTTCTTCCTTCTTTAACAAGTCTCGAATTTCAGTCAGTAATTCCTGCTCCATTGTCAGTTTTTGAACAACTTCTTCCGGCTGCGGCTGTTTGCGTTTTAATCGGTTCATAAATTTAACGACCATGAATAACACAGCAGCAATTAATACAAAGTTAATAACAGTTTGAATAAATACACCATACTTCACAACAGCATTACCGACAGTAAGCTGCAATCCGCTAAAATCATGCCCGCCTGTGATGATGCCGATAAGCGGCATTATAATATCATTAACCAATGATGTCGTAATAGCACTGAATGCCGAACCAATTACAACGGCTACAGCCAGATCGACAACGTTTCCGCGCAAAGCGAACTCTTTGAATTCTTTAAGCATTGTATACACCTCTCTTTCAGCAACTATTATTCTCACGCATCTGTTTCTCTTTTTCAAGTATAGACATTTTCGCAAAAAAAGAGACCCTCGCCTGAGAGTCTCTCTTGCATTACAATTCTTTCCACCAATCATCATGCATAGAAGCTGGCATCTGCCGTTTGTGTGTTGTTTTGAAATAACGCTCTTCCAGAAGCTTAGCTGGTTCCTCATCGATGATTTTCCCTTCTAGATAATCATCAATATCTTCGTATTTTAACCCAAGTTCTGCTTCATCCGTTTGTCCTGGTTTGTCATCAAGTAAATCGGCAGTCGGTAATTTTTCGTATAGGCGTTCTGGTGCACCGAGCTCGATTAGCAGCTGCTTACCTTGACGTTTATTCAGTCCGCTTAGCGGCAGAACGTCAGCAGCACCGTCACCGTATTTCGTATAGAAGCCTGTAATTGCCTCTGCCGCGTGATCTGTACCTATTACAAGCAAGCCTTTTTGGCCGCCAATTGCATACTGCGCGATCATGCGCATCCGTGCTTTTACGTTTCCTTTATGAAAATCAGCAAGTTCCTCATTCGTTGCATCTTTAAAAGCACGAGCAGTTTCTGCGACAGGGGCTTTGATATTATATACATAAGATTCTGCCGGCTCGATGAACTTCAGTGCTAACTGTGCATCGTCCTCATCTGCCTGCTCGCCATGCGGCAGTCGCACAGCCGCAAATGTAACATCCTTGCCTTCTTCTTTTAACTCCTCAATTGCCAGCTGCGCAAGACGGCCAGCCAAAGTAGAATCCTGCCCTCCGCTAATACCTAATACGTAGCCTTTTGCACCTGTCTTTTGTAAGTAATTTTTCAAAAAGTCGATACGGCTGCGAATTTCCTGCTTAGCGTCAATCGTTGGTTTTACCTGCAGCTCTGAAATGATTCTAGTTTGGTTCGTCATCATGGGACCTCCTCGAATTTGTCGTTTTGATAATCTTTTTCCCTCTCTAATTGAAACCTAATCTCTTTATGTATCATGCTCTCACTTTCTAGTATAAACCAATTGCAGCAAAAGCCGAAAATTAAAACCCGCAACACTAATATGCCGCGGGTTTCCTGTTCATGTTCATATATGCTGCCATATCCTCCATCGTCTTTTCCATACGCTGGACGTCTATATCAAAATCAAGGTCTGTTGAACGAAAGAACGGATCGTCAAAAGTGAAAAGCTCTGCAATGTAATCTTCATAAGCACGCATCGCAACCATCTCCTTTCCAACTCTTCTTTCGTTTATTCTAGCCCAAATCCCTGCCGAAAAAAACCCATTCAAAGGAACTTATTCATCTGCCTCCTGTTTTAGAACATCATCACCTTGGAAATAATATCCTTTATGGACAAAAGGAGGCAAAAAAATGGACTTGTACGATTTTATGAAAGATGGTAATCCTGGCAAAAGCCAATCTCGTCAGCCTGGTATCCAGCAAAAGATGGACCCGCTTCCGATTGAGGAATTTGATCATTGGAAAGGAAGCGGCAAGCTTCAAGGTAAGGTCGCGCTCATCACTGGCGGTGATAGCGGTATTGGACGCGCAGTTGCTATCGCCTATGCCAAGGAAGGCGCCAATGTTGCCATCTCCTATCTCGATGAACATGATGATGCTGCATATGCAAAGCAGCGAATTGAAGAAGAAGGCGGCAAATGCGTCCTTTATCCTGGTGATATTAGTGATGCGACGTTTTGCGAGAATCTGATCCAGCAAGTTGTAAAAGATTTTAACACCTTGGATATCCTCGTAAATAACGCAGCGCGTCAAGAAGTTCAAAATGATCTGACCGCGATTACACCCGAGCAATTTGAACGGACATTCCGGACAAATTTCTTCAGCTTCTTTTATTTATCACGTGCTGCACTGCCGCATCTTGGCAAAGGAAACAGCATCATCAATACAGCTTCCATAAATCCTTACATTGGCAATCCGACATTAATTGATTATACGTCTACCAAAGGCGCAATCGTTGCATTCACACGCTCCCTAGCAAAGGGATTAGCTTCTAAAGGAATTCGTGTAAACGGCGTTGCACCTGGACCAATTTGGACACCACTCATACCAGCGACGATGCAGGATGAGATGCTGACCAATTTCGGCACGCAGACACCGCTCGGCAGACCCGGTCAGCCTGTTGACCTTGTCGGCAGCTATGTATTGCTTGCCTCTGATGAAGCCGCCTATATGACTGGCCAATTCATTCATGTTAATGGCGGAGACTATATGTCATCTTAATGGACTAGAAACACATAGGGCTTAAAATCAAAAACACGTAAAATTGGGATTCCCCATGATTTTACGTGTTTTATTATTGCTCTTTTTACTTTTTATTCTTCCACATCTGGGTATTGTCGTCTTCATCGAACTCGATGATAACATCCGTTACGCCCTTCTGCTTCATAATTTGTTCTTCCAGCCGGTCTTTAATATCATCTGCAGCAGCCACAGTTAAGGACGGATCAATCTCCAATTTGGCTTCCACGTGGAAAGACTCCCCTTCTTTGACAACTGTCATCTCTTGAATATCGCGCACATCGTTGTCTGCAAACAGGATATCTCCTATTTTGTCAGCCATCTCCTCATCTGCTTCTCCAATTACACCTGCTGCATTATCAAGGAAAACGCGCCCTACAACAAGAAACATCATAGCTCCAATTACAATCGAAGCAATTCCTTCTGCTTGATAAAATGGGGTATACGATGCAATCAAAATAGCGATAATCGCGATCAGTGCTCCGCTTGTAGCAACAAGATCCTCCATAAATACAAGCTTTGTCGCTGGCTTCGCACGTCCAACATTAGCAAAACTTTTTGGAATAACAGCAAAACCTGTTGCACCTGAATCACTCTCATGCGCAATTTCGCGCATAGCCTTTAACAGCACATACCCCTCTAAAATACAACTTACAGCAAGCACAGAAATACTTAGCCATAAACCTTCCGATTCTGATGGATGTCCTAAATGTGTGATGCCCTCTCGTATTGTTTCGTAAGCGAGAATTCCAACAATCAGCACTGCACCAAGCAGTACAAGATTGACAGCTCGGCCAAACCCGCCGGGGAAACGCTCCGTCGGGGCTTTTTTACTTAATGCTGAACCTACATAAACAAAGAACTGGTTCGCTGAATCACCAAAACTGTGCATTGTCTCCGCGAACATTGCAACATTGCCTGTCAGCAAAAAAGCTCCACCTTTGACGAGCGCAATAATAAAGTTCACTATTGCTGCTAAACCAGCAGACTTGCTGCCTTGGCGTAATAAACCCAAATATTCTTTCATGCTGTCTCTTCCTTTTCGATAAATTTATATGTATTTTATGGTAGCAATATTTTTAGAATAGCATACATTACATACAACACCATTCCCTTTGCTTACACTGCAGAGAAGTCGCCATGTTTTAGTTTCGGTGAAAATGGTTACCATATACATGGATTAAGTAACTTTTTCACTTGCAGCTCTCCAGATCACATGTTAATATCTTGAACAATATACTTTTACAGCGAAAGGAGCCGATAAGATTGCGAAAAGTAACGTTAGAGCAGATATTTACACATCCAATAGCCCAAAAATACCTTGGCCGATCCGGACAGGCACATGCTATTGCGGTAGCAGAATATGCACTTGCCATAAGCGAAAAAAAGCAGGTTGACTCTGACTTGGCAGTAAAAGCAGCGCTGCTGCACGATATCGGCCATTATGAGTGGTACCGCGATGGCAAATGGGACTATGACTTGTATAGACAAAATGATATTCATGCAATAAAGGGTGCAGCACGTGCACATAAGCTGTTGATACGGCTAGGCGAAGACCCACAAGCAGCAAAAGCAATCTCCCTTGCAGTTTTGCTCCACACAGATTCTTACCTCCCCGAGCAGAACTTAAAACGCGATCCGCTTCAGCAAGTTGTAGCAGAAGCAGACACAGCAGATGAGGAAACTGGGGGAGCGCACCACTATAAAACGATTTCTGAGCAAGAAGCATTGAAACGTATCCGAGCATTGGACAACAACATTGTGAAGCGCATGATAAGTAAAGTTCCAACAAACTGATCATGACCGCTTCCCCTTCCTTAATTCTCCAGGCTTTCCTATTAAAAGTATACCTCAATACGTGCAATCTGCTGCCTCTTCCATTATGCTAGATTAATAGAAGATATGACTTTAAAAGGAGATTAGCGAATTTGCACTGGAAAAGGATTATATTAACAACTTTGTTGATGACAGTAGCAGCGTTGATCCTATTCGGTTTTTTGCATATAGAGCAGCTTCCGCCTAAGAATTCCACTCCTGTCGCCACTACGGATGCAGATGACATTAACGGCCTTCACCCTGCAGTAGAAAAAAACATGCATAAATTAGTAGATAAATCAGCTGCTATCGGCATCCCGATTATCATTACAGATGACTATCGCTCTAAAAAAGAACAAGACAAGCTGTATGCCCAAGGCAGAACAACCGAGGGCCAGATTGTTACCAATGTTCAAGGCGGGGAATCCATGCATAATTATGGATTAGCCATCGATTTTGCTTTGGAACCGGACCCAGGTAATGTTATTTGGGATATGGAATATGACGGTAACAAAAATGGCGAGTCTGACTGGCTGGAAGTAGTGGAAATCGCCAAAGATCTCGGCTTTCAATGGGGCGGAGATTGGACGGAATTCAAAGATTACCCCCATTTGGAGATGCATATAGACTGGTAAGGACAGCACCGTGTTGGCGCGCTTTTTTTACAAATAAAAACCGGGCGATGTGCACATGCATGCACAACTGCCCGGTTTATTTCAATTCTTACATATAAACTCATTACGATGCAGCCGGATAGTCAGAAAGGTCCGCAGCATTTTTAGCTTCATCAGGAATTTCAATTGGCTCTGTTTCATTGTAGTCATCGAAAGTATTATCAGAAACCATTTTAATCTGTCCTGTTTCACCTTCAACGGTAATGTTCATGTTCATTTCCAACGACATACTTACCGGAAAATAGGTTTCCTTATCGATATCAACAGTATAGTTAAACTTGTCATACTCCATATCGCCCACTGCAGACATATCCAGTCCAGAAGAACCCATTTGTGATGCTAAGAATTCATTCATTTTATCAGCCGCAACTTTTATATCCATCGTATAGGAATCACCGTTATCCGTCACCTTAATGCTCTCCGCTAAATCTTTCACCTGTTGGATTTGCTCATCTATTGGCTTAGATAATTGCTCATTCAAATACTCTGAACCCATTTCCGTTCCAATGTCTAATTTTATCCACGATCCGGTTACCGGTTCTTTCATATACATGATGTTTTCTTTCACATACATCTCAACACTTTGATCAGCAGTCGTCATATCAATATACATCGCCATCGGATCTGTCTCGGCAATTGTCGTACCGCTCGTTTCGGTAAGCTGATTAGTACCATCCGGCGCTGTTATTTCCATTTCTTGCGACATTGTCATACTGTAGCTTTTCAGATCTTTGCTAGCTTTGTTGGTCTTCTCCAGGATTTCTTCCGGAGAAGCTGTTTTTTTCTTTTCGCTGCCTGTCTCTTCACTTGAGGCACTGTCAGTACCGCAGCCTGTTAGAAATAGCGCTAAAGCTAATACAAGCCAGCTTAAATGCTTAATTTTTCGCATATTATCCCTCCGAGTAAAAAATTTACGGACCCAATTACAATATTATTGCTTATGTATGTCTCATTACAATTTTTCCAGAAAATAGCCCGCATACCCAAACTGTATTTTACATGAAACTATTTCCTTGTTAACCCATTCAACAAGAATCAGGATATAGTTACTAGGTTTATTTGCAGAAAAGTAGCGGAATACCTACCGCTGTATAAGACATTTCGACTAGATAGCAAGCATTCCTTTAGGAGGGCAAGAAGCGCCCTAAGAGGCGCTTCCTTCTTAACAAGAATATTATTTATTGATTTACGACCTAGCCTTATAACTCTAGCTGAGAAGAATAAAGCGTCATACCTCCATCTACAAAAAGCGTTGTACCTGTGACATAACTTGCTTCTCTGGATGCAAGCCAAGCAGCCGCAGCAGCGATATCTTCTGGTTTTCCAAAGGTCTGCATCGGTATTTTCTTCATCTGCTCTGCTTCATTATCCTGCTTCGTATCCTCATTACGCTCGGTAGCAATAGTACCCGGTGCTATTGCATTTACCCGTATTCCTTTATGTGCATATTCAAGTGCCATCGTTTCTGTAAGTAATTTTATGCCGCCTTTTGAGGCTGCATAATGGCTATCCGAAGGCTTCGGTATTTGCTGATGCACACTAGACATGTTAATGATACTTCCCTGTATATCATTCTCCAACATATAACGCAGCGCAGCTTGCCCGCCAAGGAAAGTGCCTGTCAGATTTACATCGATAACATTTCTCCATGTATCTTCGTCCATATCATGAACAGGTGCAGGTTTGCTGAATCCAGAGTTATTGACCATAATATCCATACTGCCGTATTCGTCAACTGCTGCCTTCAGCAGTTTCTGTACATCTTCTTTTTTAGATACATCCGCTTGTATAACAACAGCCTTTCCGCCAGCTTTTCGAATATTTTCAGCTGCTTGTGTTGCTCCGTCTTCATCGCCATGATAATTCACAACCACATTCATACCTTCTTGACCGAACCGCTCGGCAACCGCTCGACCAATTCCTTTTGATGAACCCGTAACAATTGCTGTTTTCCCTTTTAAATCATCGTACATAAAGACAACTCCTCCCATCTGTTTTCTTCACTTTTCCCTCGACAAATCAACGACAAACTTTTCTACAAATTGTGACAAATTCAGACTTTTTCACTTCTTTCCCTTTACTTTTTAGTACTTCTTGCCGATATAAAGGAAAATAATGCACAGAGGAGCTCGTCTATGAATTCAACTATACAAGCAGTAGTCAATATTGCTCCCATTATTAAAGATACACTGGGACCTACGGCAGCGATGGGTGTACTGGATACAGAGAAATTTGTTTTCTTTGCACCTTCAACACTCTTAAATTTATCAATTAAGGTAGGAGAGTCCAGATTGGATGAACACGACATATACCGTCGTGCACTTAAGGGTGAGTCTGTAATAGACTATATAACAGAAAACTATGAATTCCTTGGAGCTCCTGTCGTTACTTCCATCACCCCAATCCGCGATATGGACACTGGCGAAATAGTAGGTTTGCTCTCTTTAAGTCGAACATTGGAACATCAAGAAAAACTCGATAAAGAATTAAGCAAATTAAATGCAGTAATAGACGCCTTACAAGGAAAAGTTCAACATGTCGCAGCACAGGCAGAGGAATTATCGGCTACGAGCAGTGACATCAATGAACAGGCTAACAGCGCCAACCAAAACTCCCATCAAATTGGAGAAGTTGTGCAATTAATTGAACAGATTTCCACACAGACAAATCTGCTTGGTTTAAATGCTGCCATTGAAGCAGCTCGTTCCGGTGAGGCCGGCAAAGGATTTGGTGTTGTAGCAGACGAAATTCGTAAGCTGTCTGATAACACGAAAGAAGCTGTTCAGACAATCGGCAAATCTTTATCCGAAATTCGCTCTAGTATTGAGAATCTATCTCTTAGCATCAATGAAGTATCTTCTTCTTCTGAAGAGCAGTCCGTCATTATGGTTGAATTTATGGATGATATCCAAGCACTGGATGAAAAAAGCAAACAAATAATCAATACAATGAAGCACGTTACAAATCAGAACTAAGGAGGCAACACAGATGCATCCCACAATACAAGCAATGGTTCTTTTAGCACCTGAAATCAAGAAAAACATCGGGGATAACGCCGTCGTTGCCGTTACAGACAAAGAGAATTTTGTTTTCTTTTCCCCATCTAAAGATCTGGATGTCGGAATCAAGGTTGGCGATTTCGCTTTTTCAGAGGATAATGACTTATTACGTCAAGCACTTCAAGGTGAGACAGTGCAAGTGCATATCCCGAAAGAACGTTATGGCCTTGGCATGCAAAATAATGCTAATCCTATCCGCGACGAAAACGGAGAAATAGTTGGTGTCTTACAGATTACAAAAACATTGAAAGACGAAGAGATGCTGGATCAGCAGCTGGATGACTTGCGGGAGATTGTAAGCAGTTTGCAAGCAAAGGTTCAGCATGTCGCTGCCCAGGCAGAAGAACTGTCCGCAACGAGCACAGACATTGATAGCCAAGCGTCCCATGCGAATGAGAATTCTAAAGAGATCAGTAAGGTTGTGCAGCTAATTGAAGATATTTCCACGCAGACAAACTTGCTTGGATTGAATGCAGCAATTGAGGCTGCTCGCTCCGGGGACGCTGGCAGAGGTTTCGGTGTTGTAGCAGATGAAATTCGTAAGCTTTCCATTGGAACAAAAGAAGCTGTTGGGACAATTGGTCAGTCACTTCAACAGATTCAAGCAAACATGCAGAATTTAACATTGAGTATCGGCGAAGTTTCCACTTCTTCAGAAGAACAATCACGAGTGATGGTGGAGTTTATGGAAGATATAAAGAATCTTGATGATCAAAGTAATGATATCGGGGACTACATCAAAGACATTACCAAATAAAAAAATTACCTCCCTAAGCGGAGGCGATTTTTTTAGATAGATGTTTTTTTGTTAGAAGTAGGCGGTGTTGTTTTAGAAGTTGCAGTTGCTGCAGCTGTTGTTTTATTGCCTGCTGTTTTTGATTGATTGTTTACACTGTTTTGACTGCTTTTATTCTGGTTATCTTTGTTATTGTCTTCATTCTTAGGTTTTGTCATCGGGTTGCTTGGCGCACTGTCAGGCTTTGCTTCCATTAGTGTGTCTGTAGCTTCTTTGGCTTTGCTGCCAGCACCTTTCAAATCATCTTTTACTTCCTTCACTGTGCCAAGAGCTGACTTGGAATCTTCTTGTACATCATTTACAGAAGACATGATTTCATTTTGTGCTTTGTCATAGACATTCTTCACATCGTTTGCAGCTTCTTTTGCAAGGTCAGAAGCATCTTGAACTTTATTCATCACTTGTTCTTTTGTACCTTGCGGATCTTGTTTTGCTTCTTTTACAAAGCTGGAAACTGTATCCTTCGCTACACCGACATTTTGAAATACTTTCTGACGAGTCTGCTTGTTAAGTAACACAATTGCCGCACCTGTTACCGCTCCAGCGACTGCACCAGTTAATAGTTTAGAACCTGCTTTTGCTTGCTCTTTCGTTTCTTGCTTGTCTACTGTTTGCGCTTGTGCCATTATAAACACTCCTTAGACTTTTTTGTTTGCTCTGTTGATATATGTATACCCCTTCATCAACAGCCTAAACAAGAAAATATCATGATAACGGCAGTGATTTTTTTTGTTTTTGTACGAAATAAACCATTTCCTTGAATCCTATCTCTTTTAGACGCTGTTTCACTTTATCAAAATCTTCACCGATTCGAGAAGGAATATGTGCATCAGAACCAAAGGAGATATCAACACCATAATGAAGCGCTCGTTCCAAGATGCGATCAGAAGGATACCAGCCGCCTACAGCTTTTGTCCCGCCTGATGTATTTACTTCAATGGCAACCCCAGCTTCTCCAATTACCTTCAAGGTCTGTTCAATTGCATGGTCAGCAGGAATATCCGAGAAAGCAGGATAGAACCCTTTCATTGCGTCAATATGACCGAGCACTTGGAATATCCCGCTTTTAGCTGACTGCTGAATCAGGTCGTAATATCTCTCCTTCACCGCAACGTGCTCCGCTTCCGAAAGTGCATCCCAACGACCTTGCTTGAAAATATTCACTTCATCTACATAGTGAACCGAACCAATGACATAATCGAATGGATATTTCCGGTAGTAATCTGCATATAACTTGGCATGCTGCGGAAAGAAGTCACTCTCTACTCCAAGTAACACATGAATTTGATTCTTATATTTTTCTTTCAGTTGCAGCACTTCCTGCACATATGCTTCAAAGCCGCTAATTGGCATGGCGATGCCCGGGTATAGCTGATCTTCATCACTATAAAAATAAGGTGAGTGATCTGCTATCCCGATATAGTGCAGCCCTTTGTCTATCGCTTCCTTGATATAATCCTCAATTTCTCCTTCAGCGTGACCGCAGCGGTAATGGTGTGTATGCAAATCAAATGTCATACTCCGACTCCTTCTGCCACTTGGCTGTTTTCTTCTAAGAATTCCTTAATCAATCGATTGACAATATCCGGCTGTTCGTGATGCACCCAATGCGTTGCATCATCAATATAAACCAATTCATAATCGGAACAGAACTTGACCGACGCTTGCGCTAGTTTTTTTAGAAGAAATTGATCCTTGATGCCCCAAATGATCTTCGTTGGGACATGGACCATTGCAGCTTCCTTCTGGCCGTACATGCTAATGTTATTTTTCGCCGTAAGTGCACGATACCAATTCAGCATACCTGTTAGCGCACCTGGCTTGGACCATGCTTCTTTATAATCATCTATATCCAGCTGCGAGAACGTGCCCGGCTGACTGAATTTTGTCAGCGCCATGCTGAGCCCGTAGAAATCATTCGCTGCCAGTGACTTTTCCGGCACATCATTCATCTGGAAAAAGGCCATATAAGAACTCTTAAACCACTGCAGTGGATTAGTTGCCAGCACTTTCGGCAAGGCAGCTGGATGCGGCATATTGATAGCGATAAACTTTTCTACATTTTCCGGACGTGTGACGGCCAAGTGCCAACCAACAGCTCCGCCCCAATCATGACCAATAATCGTTGCTTTTTCCCGCTGAAACACTTTCATTACTCCTAGCACATCATCTCGAAGCTCATCCAGTACATAGCTGTCAGTTCCTTCTGGTTTTTCACTCAAGTTATAGCCGCGCTGATCTAATGCCAGAACACGGAACCCTTGCTGCGCCAGCGGAACAATCTGCTCTTTCCATCCATACCAGAACTCTGGAAATCCATGCAGCAATATCACAAGTTTCCCATCGTTAGGACCTGCTGCAGCCATATGCAAGTTCATTCCATTCGCCTTTACTGTTATATGCTCGACTCTCATCTGGATTCTCCTCCGTTTTTAATTTTGGGTCAAACCATTTTGCGCCAAAGCCTGCTGCAGTGAATTATAGAAAATAACGACTGATATTATACGCTCGCCATCTGAATCCAGCGCCATATCAGGACGCACACCAGAAACAGCACAGACTATTCCTAACATGCGCAGAACTTGCACCATTTGTATCAGCTTTTCCCTTGCTGAAGCTGCTGTAAAACTTGCTCCTGACATATCAATAAATAGCGTTTCGACACCTTTATCTTTGCATGTCTGCGGTATGTCGGCCGTAATAAGCTCTGCTCGCCTCTCACTTATTTCTCCCACTAATGGAAAGACGCCGATTCCATTCATGATCGGAATGACTGGAGAGCTTGTCTTATTAATTACTTCTCGCTGGCTTTTGATTTTCCTGTCAATCAGCTCATAATAAAATCTTGTGAATTTATTAATAACCTCATCTAACGCACGATGCAGGTTCTTAGACCAGTGAATGACCTCTACAGGTGAGATTGTCTGCTTCCTTTCCTCTGTGAATACCTCAATAAATTCCCAAATGACGGCGCCTGATTTCCCGACCGCTTGCAGCACTTCATGGATTGGAGTGTTTGTTTCGACCCGGCTGTTTGCTACTCTTTCTACCCATGTCTTCACGTTCCATTTATACTGCTCCTCATCCTCTAAAATGGCACTAGCCACTAGATCAATCGTCATTCGGTGTTGTTTTCTAAGTTTCGCGCGCATTTTTTCTCCTGCATCTTCTGCATAAATGGAATCCTTATAGTCACCGAGCAAATTGATCCACTGATCCGTAATATTAGGAGCGTTATCCATGATGTATTCGTATAATGCTTCGTTTAGTCCTGGCATGCGATACCCCTTCGTATTCTTGATTTGCTTTCATTATAGCGGAAGACGCTGCACGCTTCTAATGAGAGCATATAAAAAGGAGCCTGCAGCAGCAGACTCCTTCTTTCTATCTATGTAGTAATACCCGCACATGAAAGGATACCCCCATGTAACATTTCACGAACGATTCAGCACGTCTACTAACAAAGAGAGGAAACGCTCTGCTTCCACCTCCATGCATACTTCCACATTCACAGGCTTTCCCCATTTTCCTTGGCGATCCCAAACAGTCATGCCATCGCAAAATGTACTGCTGGTCTCTACCCCAACGCTGCACGCTGCTTTTTTAACTAATGTTGAATCAATGAAAACACCAATCGCAAGCGGATCATGCATCGCACATGCCCAGATTCCATTTTGTTCATAAAATGCTTTTCGGTAAGTTGCTGTACTTTGCTTCACAAAATCATGTAAAGCTGGCTCTGTAATGGCTTCAATATGCTCCTCTGTGAGTAAAGCTTGTTTTGTCACATCCAAACCAACTTGTGTGAGATTCGGCACACCGGCTTCTAAAACGATGCTTGCTGCTTCCGGATCAGCAAATGTATTAAATTCAGCAACTGGCGTGACGTTTCCAATCCCATTAATAGCCCCGCCCATGTATATGACTTCTTTTACATGGTCAACTATAGCAGGCTGCTGCTGAATCGCCTTCGCAAGGTTGGTCAGCGGACCCGTACAAACAATAGAGACTTCACCCGGGTTTTCCATGATTTTTTCAATCATAAAACTAGCAGCATCTCCAGGAGTTATTTTCCTTTCAGAGGTCACACCTTGCAATGCCCCGCCAATCCCGTCTGTTCCGTGCACTTTATGTTCAAAGTGCGGCTGCCGTTTAAGCGGTGCTGCACTTCCTTTTACAACCGGAATAGAAGGCGCGTTAATTAAATCGAGCACCTTACAAGTATTCGCTGTAGCAGCTTCCAAGGAAACATTTCCGCATCCTGTTGTGATACCGATAAGATCCAGTTCCTCACTTTTAACAGCTAATAAAATTCCAATCGCATCATCAATACCTGTGTCTACGTCTAAAATCAGTTTTCTCTTCATCGAGCACCCCAAATCCGAACAATAATTCATAATTGACTGCATTTTCAACCTAATTATAAACAATTTTCTTTTAAAAATAAACAGAAAGTTCGTAAAAAAGACACAAACCTCATTAGATTTGTGTCTACTTAAACATATTGTACTTGTTCACGATTTAATTTTGCCTGCTTTACAGCAGCCTTTGCGCGATACAGCCTAGTCTTCACTGTCGCTTTGGAAAGGGATAAAGCAGCAGCAATTTCACTTTCCCTCATATCCTCCATGTATCGGAGGGTAAGCACTTCTTTGAGCTTTGGTTTCAACTTCTGAATATCTTGCTCAAGTTCTTGTTTCGTTTCGCGGAGCTCCACTTCTTCTATTACAATATGCTCCAAATAATGCTGCTCCAGTTCCCAGCTGGCCAGTTCAATACTAATAAATGTACGTTTCCCTTCTTTTCGCAGCATATCAATCGCCGTCCGCGATGCAATCGTCGCAAGCCAAGCACCTGCTTTCGAGACATCCTCCAGCTTGTCCAAATAACGATAAGCTTTTATAAATGTTTCCTGCGCCGCATCCTCTGCCATCTGCGCATCACGCAGCACCTTCTGCGCCGCGTGATACACCCGCTGATGGTAGAGCGAATAGATATGCTGAAACACGGATTCCCTTGCATATGCACATTCGCTAGTCACGGATTATTCCTCCTATAAGTCGATACTAAAGCTAAAAATAGTTCTTTATTTGGTTCTATATCTTTTTATTCAGCCGCTTCCAGCTGGATATTATCGTATAATCCAGCTTCTTTTAACGCCTCAATTGTATTCTCATAACTATCACTGAAGGTTTCATAATAGCTGAGATGGTCTTTACCTTCTTTTGAATTCAATATGAGTGAATAGGTCTGCACACTTTCATCATACGGTTGCGGATACTTGCTTTCGATATCCTCTCTGATAGCTTCAATAATAGAGTTTATTGTCTTTTGATCAGATGTATAAGTGACCCTAGCGCCATTTACATCAGCATGCAGCTCTACTTGATTTATAGTATCTGGGGCAATATTGAAAACAGGATGATTTGCATGCTTAAAATTATTTGAGTTTTCAATTTCATTTTGCAGTTTCTTTAACTCTGGATCTTTAAGCGGATACACATAAGATCTTGCTACTTTATTTCCGTTTTTCAATTCATAAACAATAGTTGCGGATTTACCGTAATCAGCGTACTGTTCAAAGTAATTCTTATCTAATATCACTAATCTCTCATGTAAATTTTGTACCAATTCAATATCTTTTTCTTCCGTATAATACAATGGTTCTATTCCTGGCTCCATATACTCGTTTTTTTGATCGTAGTTATAGGATGGTCCAAAATAGACTCTTTCCACTTCATCTATTTCTGGTATGTGATTCTCATAGTTCCCTTTAAAAAAATAGGCTGAAAAGAAAACAACAACAAGAAAAACAAAGAATAATAAGTATGATTTATAATTGGTATAGACTCTCCAGGTTTTCTTTAAAATAGCTTCGGCTATCACAAAACCTACCAGTGACCCCCCTATATAACCAACTACAGCCCACTCAACAGAATTTGAGTTATCGTACAGATAATAACCTGTTAACATCATAGAACAAAGTGTCACACCATACAGGAAGACAGGTCTCATGAACGGGTATACAATTGGTTGAGATGTTGATTCTAATTGACGGTTTACGTATAGCAAGAGAGCACTTATATAAAAAAATATGCCGATTACTGCATAAATTGTAATTATAAACCAGGATATATCCTCGGGCGAAATAAATATTCCCATGAAATAAGTGAGCGGTGAATACTTTTCCAGAGTTATGTCTAAGTAATAGTCTGAAGGAAAGCCGAACACCAACATCCTTGTATTAAGCATTAGTAGGAGCATGAAGCCAACCGGTAATATTAGAAATATATACGTAAGAACAACATGTAACGAAAACATCCCCGTTATCATACCTGTGAACATAGCAGCCAGGAACATAATGACATTTAGAAGCAACAATATTCCCAACCATTTTAAGACTTGCATTCCAGTATAAAGATAACTTATATCGGTAAATTCTTGTAAAGCATATAGAATGCATGCATTCAGGATAATTGGAATGAGTAAAAGGAACATCCCCGTTATCATTTGATGGTGAAGTACTGCAGATCTCTTAATTGGAAAACTATGCACAAAATCAGATACACCTTTCTTGTGCAAATAACGAAATAGCAAGACACTGAATAATACAGGGACTGTGATAGATAAAATCCCTTGAACTTCAGGCAAATAAGAAAACAGACTCCGCGGCTGCGGGTAGTCGGGATATATATCACTGGTGTATTTCATAATAACTTGCAAAGGCAAGATAACGAACAAAGCCAGAAAATACAGTACACTCACCCAGCCAACCTGCCTCAAATCATATAAAATAATCTGCTTCTTAATCGAGGATGTTTTCGATGGCATAGCCAGCACCTCCCATTTCGTAGATAAAGATTTCTTCTAAAGATAATGGCAGCATGTCCAGCACGACTGGATGTTGTGCTGCGAACAGCGCTTCTGCTTCGTGACGGTCAGCTTTGATAATTACCAGATGGATGCTGCCTCTTTTTTCCTGGTGAAGGATATTGAGCTCGTTCAGGAACTGCGTATCTTGTCCTTTGCGAAGGGCAAATTGCACTTTCTGAACCTCACTCTTCATATCATCCAGATTCCGTTCGAGAATCATCTTGCCCTTATGTACAATCCCGATGTCATCACAAAGGTTCTCCATTTCTCGGAGGTTATGCGAAGAAATAAGCACCGACATGTCTCTTTCAGCAACATCATGGATTAATAGTCCTTTGATTCGCTGCCTTACAACAGCATCTAATCCATCCAGTGGTTCATCCATAATTAAGTAATCTGGTTTGGCTGCTAACGCTAAGCAGAACGCCACTTGCCGCTGCATCCCTTTTGAAAAAGAGGATACTTTTTTATTTTCAAGCTGAAATTGACTGATCAGTTGATCATATCGCTGCTGGTCCCAATTTGTATACATATCGGCATAATACTTTCCCATCTGTTTGACGGTGTATTGCGGTAAGAAATAGAGGATATCGGGCATGAAAATGATACGTTGTTTAATCTCTATATTCTCAAATACGGTTTTCCCATCAATAAGAACACAGCCTTTGTCTTGTTTAATTATGCCTGCGAGTATGCGCATAATAGTTGTCTTGCCAGCACCGTTGGATCCGAGCAGACCATAGATTGTTCCTGGTCTTACTTGAAATCCGACCTGATCCAGCACTTGCTTTCGCTCAAATTTCTTACTGATTTCCACTGCTTTTATCATAGGTCGCTACCTCCCCCGTTTTGCAGCAAGTTCTCAACAACACTTCGGATTTCATCGGCTGTCATTCCGACAAACAGTGCCTCTGTCAGAAGCTTTTTCAATTCCTCTTGCATATGCTTCACCTTATTCGGATCCACTTGTACACGAATCGCGTTCACGAAACTCCCCCGTCCTTTTACCGAATAAATCAATTCCTGATTTTCTAATTCACGGTATGCTTTCTGAATTGTATTTGGATTAATAGTCAGCTGCTGGGCGAGCTCCCGAACCGAAGGGAGTTTTTCATCTGTCTCCAGCACTTGATTGATGATCAATTCCTTGAACTTATCAACGATTTGTTCATAAATCGGCTTGCCGCTTCGCAAGTCCAGTTCAAACATGTATTCACCTCATTCGAGCTTCTGTATTAACTGTATTAGTTATATTAGTACACTTGATACATTAGAGTATACACTACTCTTTTCAGGTTGCAAAGCAATTTTTACAAAAAGAAGCCAGATCATCAGATCTGACTTTTTTCCAAGTGATTGAGGAGCGGCTTTCTTCTTTTGCCTGTTCAACACCTTCATCCGATGTGGTACTTTCACTAAAAGTTTGTCCAGAATGGCTTAATTTCTAATTTAGTCAACACAGAATACTGCGCCACCTCTCCCATGAGGTAAGACGCCTTTTAATCCATAGAAAAAACCGCACTAATCAATGATTAGTGCGGTTTGACATACAAATTAACCGATGCCGATAATATTAAACCCTGCATCCACATAGATAACTTCACCAGTTACACCGCGGGAAAGTGCTCCCATCAAACCAGTCGTCATGTCACCAACTTCTTCTGCGGAGACATTGCGGCGAAGTGGTGCTTTTTCTTCTACTTTAGAAAGGATCTCATTGAAAGATGGCACGCCTTTTGCAGCCAGCGTACGAATCGGTCCTGCCGAAATCGCATTAATACGAATATTATCCGGACCAAGATCATTTGCTAAATAACGTACGCTTGCTTCCAATGCAGCTTTTGCTACACCCATTACGTTGTAGCCATCCAGTACGCGATCAGCACCAAGATAGCTCATTGTGACAATTGAACCACCCTCTGCCATAAGCGGGCGCACGGCTTTCGCAACTGCCACAAGCGAATATGCACTTGTATCTTGCGCAAATGCATACCCATCACGAGATGTATCAATGAAATCGCCGTTTAAATCTTCTTTATGTGCGTGCGCTACAGAATGAACAAGTCCGTGAACTGTTGTAAACTTCTCTTTTATTTCGGCAAATGCAGAGGTAATGGATGCATCATCATTCACATCACACTGGATAACAGCTGCATCCATTTCATTCTTTTCTAATAGCTTGTTCAGTTTTTTAGCAGAACGTTCTTGACGGTATGTAAAGATTAGCTTAGCTCCTGCTGCATGCAGCGACTGTGCAACACTCCATGCGATACTGCGATCATTTGCAACACCCATGATGACGATATGTTTATCTTGTAATTGTAGAAAGTCCTTCATTTTTTATTCTCCTTCTAATATGAACTGTCTCGTTCACGTTTTCTACCGCTTATCATAACAGAAAACCGAAATGAAAGGAATGACGCTCCTTTTCAGACAAGTCTCTCTTCTATATAATGATACTTGGAAATAAAAACCAAAAACGAGGTGACAGCATGTATCCGATGCCCCCTAATCAATCCGGGGATCTTTTTGAAGAAAGATTGCAAGAGTTATATCAGCGAGGCTTTATCTCTTACGATACGTACGCAATCACCTTAGAAGGGTACCAGAAAAAAGTTGCGTTTGATGCTTCCAAATCACGGACAACAACGCAGCCTGTACCTCATACTACCACTTCCATTGAACGAAAGTTAGCTGCTTCAACACCAGCCGCTTCTGTACATAGACCACCTGTTCAAAAACAAAAGAAACAAAAGACACCGGAACAAATTCGAGAACGCAATCTGACCATCATACTTGTACTAGGAATTGTTATGCTGTTCTTCGGCGGATTGTATCTGGGCACTTCAAACTGGGGTACCTTCTCTTCCTTAGGAAAAGTGCTGCTAATCAGCTTAATTCCTTTTCTATTTGCTGGACTTAGCTTTATCAGCTACAAAGTTAAGATACCGCAGACGGCCTTCGCATTTTTGATACTTGCCGCATTATTTGTTCCGATTGTTATCTTCTCCGCTTCGTATTATCAGCTGTTTGGCAGCTATTTGTCGTTTGGCGGTGATGGTGCTGCTCTAGTCGGAACTATTGCAGCGTTGGGTTGCACCGTCTTGTACTATGCGGTCGCCGTACGTACGAGGTCGAAAGCATTTATTTGGGTAACTTATGCAGGTGTATCATCCACCTTTATATCTGCAATGCTTTACGTTACAATAACGTACAGCGCCTTTCTATTCTGTCTGCAGCTAGCGAACTTACTGTTACTAGTGTTCGAACGACCTATTCGTAAATCGTTTCCTCTTCGCTTACTACAGCAGTATTGGCCTTATTACCTGCAGATGAAGCTTGGTACCGAGGCATTTATTACAATCGTTCTGATGAGTACCGCTGTTATCTATGATTTGACCTTACTAGTAATCGGTATTAGCGCACTCATCCTGGCAGCTAAAAACTACAGCAAGCTATATCATTTTGGGTTTATGATATTCACTTTGATAAGCGGTGTACTGCTTTTATTGGAGATTGATTCGTACTTCAATATGTTCCTCGGACAGTTTCTGGCACTCGGCTTTACCCTTGTGCTGCTATCCTGGCATTTGCCAAGATGGCTGAAGATTGCTTATGAAAGCTTAATCCATTGTATTAACGGATTTCTTTTTATTATTTTCACATCTTTAACCGGTACATATACATTTGATTGGGCGTATTTGCTTGGGCTCGTATTCCTATTTATTCAATACACAGTTTGGACAGTATCCAAGCGTCATACCCATTACAGTTATCCAAGCACTGGTTTGCTCTTGGTCATCATGTACTGGCTGCTTTACATGCTAGATACGCCAATCTGGCTGCGCACAAGCAGTTTTGCAACAATGGCCTTCCTTGGTCTTGCATACTGTTATATTTGGCCACGAAGGTTCAATTATATAAAGCTTTATCAGCGTACTGTCAGTTGGGCAGCCGTCGGGTCCGTTATTCCGCTGCTGCTCGTAAATCACAGCTATGGTTATTATGAAGCAAACAGCTACTTGCTTTTGTTAACAGCAGCTGCCGGCTTCTTCTGTTATCAAAAAGAAAATCAAGATGTTGTATTAATCAGCAAGATTATTACACCTATTAGCTTCATCGCCGCCTTGATTCTAGCGGGTTACCGACTGTATATCGAAAGCGATTATTACCAGCAGCACTTTGGTATTCCTGGCCATATGACATGCATCGCTCTGATAACCGTGATAGCAGCTGTTTTATTCCGACGTTATCACCATCAGCCGCTGTTTCTGTCATTCTTCCTGACCGGCCAGATCTTTCAGAGCTTGGCTACGATACTAGCATTTCTATCGTGGGATTTGCCGGCAACAACAATTTCCATCGTGTCATTCATTAGTGTTATCGTACAATTCGCTGCGTTGTATGTATTTCGCAGAAACACATTGTGGGCATCTGTACTCGTTTCCTTGCTCCTGGCATATGGATCTCTGCAAAACTTATTCGACATTTCAGGATCAAATATTTTAACAGCTTACGTACTATTCTGTGGTGCAGCACTGCTGGCAGTTAGTATCCTTATTAATAACAAAGCTAAAGTCGGCTCTTTGTATTTCTTCTGGTGCAGTCACATTATCAATTTGTTTTCTATCATGTGGGTATTGGGCTTGCAAAGCTTTGACTCCATCCCGCCAGCATGGCTGCTCGTACCATTCCTGCACCTTGCTGTGTCCGCTTATTACACAAAGCGAACAATCGAGAAACACACCTTTGCAAGTGCCAGTATCACCATTTTATTTCTTATTGCCGTCACACACTTAAGCAGTTATACAGATTGGTCACACCTCATGACATTAGCAGCAGCTATTACAGCAATCTGCATAGCTGCTATCTATAAGCTTCTGCCTGGATGGCAGGCATTCATGAGATTAAGCCTCTTAATTGTATGTAATGTTGTTTTATTGTTTGCAGTGGCTGAGCTTACTGTTTTGTTTTCGTGGGAAATCGTCCTGCTTTCCATTATTGTCGGTGTCCTTGCTATTTACCAGCAGCATCATTGGCAGCGAATGTTCATGTCTTATGTCACAATGCTCTTGCTTTTAGCCATCTTGCTCCTGTACGGAACAATTGGAGAGGAAATCCGCACAGCATACTTACTGCTTGCTGGCGCTGTTGCATTAATTGCAACAAGCTTTACACACTATCAATCAGTTTTAATCACTAGGGATGTTAAGTTTATTTGGGAGAAAGCAGATATCTACCGTATCGGTGCCGTCGTTTATACAATCGTCGGCAGTCTGACAGGCGTTATGGCATATCAATCAGGTTGGGCTGAGATACTGTTCAGTATGACAGTTCCGGCAATATTATTTGCCATTAGCGTGAATACAAATCCGCGGTCTGAAAGACGTTATGTCAGGCTCGGAGCATTGTTCGCTTGTCTCTATCCATATATGCTGCTATTGCAAAACCTCCCTATTAGTCCGTACCTCTTAACAGAGCTTTATGTTGTACCTATTGCATTGCTGGTGCTCATCATCTTACGGGTCTTCTTCTACGACCCAGACGTGACACCACATATTGAGCTGATTTTACTGGCTATTGGATTTGGTATTCTCGTTCTGGATGGATTAGCGAGTATGACGATTTATGATGCTTTATCATTAGGAAGCATCTCCCTGCTGGCTGCAATCGTCGGTTTTATACGAAAGTATCGAGCTTATTTCCTTACAGGAACGATTACAGTTGTATTCAATTTATTTTTCCAAACACGCCCGTTGTGGGGCAGCGCACCGTGGTGGCTATACTTGATTGGTGCAGGCTTCTTATTGATCGCATCTGCAAGTTATATAGAATATCAGAAACATAAACACGCCCGCACAGCCGAGTCCATGCTTCAAGCAGGTAAGACAAAATGGAAGAAGTGGCTAGAGAAGTATAAGTAAAAACAAAGAAAGAAGCTGTCATTCCAGGCAGCTTCTTCTTTTGGTACTTATTATAAAATCAAAAACAGCTATAGCACCTAGGCTATAGCTGTTTTTGATTTAGTATGGTTCTATCTTCACCTTATCAGCTTGCTTCCTTTCCACCTGTTCACCTTCTCGGAATACAACTTTTTCTGCTACTCCCAGGTTAGTGAATACGATTGGTGTAATCATAGACGGTACAAGCGATTCAATTTCCGCTAAATCTGCTTTAACTAATTTTTGTCCGACAGTTATTTGCTCTCCTTCTTTTACGAAAACCTCCAAGCCAGTCCCTTTCAAATTGACTGTTTCCAAACCGATATGAATCAGTATTTCGCGGCCATTATCTGCTTGCAGACCAATTGCATGCTTTGTCGGAAAAACATTCATCACTTTTCCGTTAATCGGCGAAACAACAGTTCCGTCAATTGGTTCAATAGCAAACCCGTCTCCCATCAACTTTTCAGAGAAAACAATATCTGGTACGTCTTCTAAAGCTCGGAGTGTTCCGGACATTGGGATAACAAAGACATGCGCATCTGGATTGTTTAGACGAGGACGATTTATGACTTCTTCCAATTGGCTGCCCACTTCCTGCACAGCTTCTGCCAGTGGTCTTGGCGTCTTGCCGAGAATAATATCCTGCATCTGCTCTTTCAAGCCTTCAGATTTTGGTCCAAAGATAGCTTGTATGTTGTTACCCACTTCCATTACACCAGCCGCTCCCAGTTTTCTCAGTGCTTCTTTATTAACATTATTCTTATCTTTTACTGAGACGCGAAGACGTGTAATACACGAATCCAAGTGCTTGATATTCTCTTTATCACCCATTGCTTCCAATACATGATAAGCAAATGTACCTGAATGAGATTTGCCTCTAGCTCGTTCTTTCTCTTCTGCTTTTTCACGGCCTGGTGTCATGAGATTAAATGCTCGGATTGCGATCCGGAATCCGCAGTAATAAATGATCGCGAATGCGAAACCAACCGGTAGAACAAGCCACCACTCCGTCCGATTTGGCAAGATGCCATAAAGAAAGAAATCTATAAATCCGCCAGAGAAAGTCATCCCAATTTTGACGTTCAGCATGTGCATCGTCATAAAGGAAAGACCAGCAAATACACAATGTACCGCGAAAAGCAGCGGCGCCACGAACAAGAAAGAGAACTCAAGCGGTTCTGTAATGCCTGTAAGGAAGCTGGTCAGTGCTGCGGAACCCATCAGGCCAGCGACTATCTTTTTCCTTGCAGGACTTGCTTCGTGATAGATAGCCAAAGCTGCTGCTGGCAAACCAAACATCATGAATGGATATTTTCCCGTCATGAATGTACCTGCTGTCAGCTCTGCTCCATCTCTTATTTGTTCCATAAAGATTCGCTGATCGCCGCGAATCACTTCTCCCGCTGTGTTTGTATAACTGAAGAACTCATACCAGAATGGCGAATAAAAAATATGATGCAAACCGAATGGAATCAGTGCGCGCTCTATGACACCGAAAATGAAGGCTGTCAGCGTCAAGTTAGATGATAACAACCCATTCGAAAAGTTATTTAACACATGCTGGATTGGCGGCCAAATTACTAGCATTCCTACCCCAAGCAGCAAGGCAGCAAGTGATGTGACGATTGGCACAAACCGCTTTCCAGCAAAGAAACCGAGATATTGTGGTAATTCAATTTTGTAAAATTTGTTGAACATCACAGCTGCCAGTACACCGACAATAATACCGCCGAATACACCCGTTGCGAGCGTAGGTATGCCCAGCATCATCGTGTACGCTGGGTGATTTCCATCAAAGAATGACGCGCGCTCTATGCTGTCAGTTGGAATGTCTCCATTAGCGATTAGGACAGCACTCATTGTGACATTCATAATCAGATAACCAATGATTGCTGCAATACCTGCTACACCATCTCCATTGGTGAGTCCAATCGCTACACCAACTGCAAACAATAAAGGCAAATTAGCAAAGACGATATCTCCGGCACTTTGCATCACTGTGGCAATTAACTGCACCCAGGAACTGTTCAAGAAATCAACAGCCCGTAACAGATCCGTATTTTGCAGCGCATCTCCTAACGCAAGTAAAATACCAGCCGCTGGTAAGATTGCAACAGGAATCATAAGCGCCCGACCTATCTTTTGCAGCATGCCAAATGCATTTTTCATCATTAAACCTCCAAGATAACAACAATTTGATAGCGTTTACAAGGAAACACGAAAAAAGACACGAGCGATAAAGTAAGTAACACAAAAAGAATTAGATTCTTCTTGTGCATTCTTTTATCCTCATGCCTAATCGAATAAGTTACACGTATAAATACGATGCACATTATATTTTATTGGTCAAACGGTACAAATGCAAAGTGAGATAGACCGCCTCTGCTTCTTGTACTGGACGTCTTAACGTTTGCTGTAATATTTTGACTAGCTTCCAGGCAGTATTATAGCACAATGGGTATTCTGTTTTCAATAGATTCAAGATCTTTTCCGGTTCCCGAACTTGCTCTCCTTGCTTTACCCGATCGATCGTAAACCGAATATGCCGCACAAGCCGAATATAATGGATGCTCTCCCGGTCCACTGTAATATTCAGACTATCTTCAATCACCTTAAACATCATCGCAATCAATCTTGTATATTGACTTAATTCACCTACCGGCTGATTAATACAAGCACTATGGATATGCAGGGCGATAAAACCCACTTCTCCTTCCGGAAGCTGGATGCCAAGCCGATTATTCAAAAGTGTTACTGCCTCACTCGCTACTTTGTATTCCTTCGGGTATATGAACTTCGTTTCTACGGCGAATGGATTTTTTATATCAAGCCCCTGCTCCAGACGTTTCATCGCGAAAGCCAGATGATCAGTTAAGCCGATGTGGATATGTTCGTTCAGCGGCTGGCCCATTTGCTCTGCAATCATGTAAATCACATCGTTCATTACTGCTACCAGCTCTTCATCAATGTGATCCAGCATTTGCATGTAGCTTGTTTGTTCTTTCTCATCTTGCAGGACAAACAATTTTTCGAATTCACCATCTTCCAATTCGCTTCCGGCCTTCTTGCCAAAGCCGACACCTTTGCCAATCAGTACAACTTCCTTTTCTTCCTGGTTATTGGCAATCAGCACATTGTTATTTAGTACCTTTTGCACAGAAAAGGTTCTCCCCATAAGCTATCTCCTTTATAATTTCTATTGCCATTGTAGTAGATATATTGTCCTTTGTATAATCTTTTGTATCCGCTTTCTTTCTCGTTCTGAAGAAGTGTATAGCTCTTTTCGCTATACACTCTTATACTGGTTCCGGAACAGATCTATGCAACAATAAATCTGCAAAATTCCGCGTAATAGGCAGTGCATCATCCAAGCTGCGGGAAGTTCCGTATGCATAAAGGAATGGACTGTGCTTCTTTTTCTTTATCGCCACACGGCAGCTGGCTTCTTTATACTTGTCCCGAACATCCATGCATGCTAGCAGCTGATCAAATGTCAAAATCGCAATCTCCCCGCCTAAGAGATCCTTTTTACTGCAGATTAGCACAAATAACTGCTTTCGCTCTTCTGCCGACCATTGGAGCAGCCGATTGCGTTCTTCCTCTGAAAAACGGAAGTTCCACGTACTTGTTGCACTTGTTGCATATTTTGAATATACCTTCATTCGGTTTGCACCGGTTTCTAATTGGTAAACGCGCCTTTCCTTACTTTCTTCGATTAGAGCAGGTACAATCTGCATGGATACGAGTTTAGAAAGGAAGGCACCATAATAATAATCGTATTTGTTTATCATGCTGTTCTTACTCCTGTCTGTGTTATGTAAACAGTATAGCATGACTGCAGAACCTTTTGGCAGATGTCCTGTTACAATTGGTAACTCGGTTACGAATGAGCATTTTGTTTGCTACCTTTTTCACAACTGTCTAGAATACAATCTATACACGAGGAGGAATCATAATTTATGAATGAAAAATATGCACCACTTTTTGAAGACTTAACACTGCCAAATGGTGTTACATTAAAGAATCGGTTCGTCCTTGCTCCGATGACACATTATGCATCAAACCCTGACGGCACAATTTCAGATCAGGAGCTTTCCTATATTGCACCACGTTCCAAAGATATTGGAATGGTTATTACTGCTGCATCTAACGTATCTGACAGCGGTAAAGCGTTTCCCGGCCAACCATCTGTCGCGCATGATACAGATATTCCCGGATTAAAGAAACAGGCAGATACAATTAAAGCAGAAGGCGCCAAAGCGATTATCCAGTTGCACCACGGCGGCCGTGAAGCGGTAGCTGAACTCGTACCAAATGGTGACATTGTTGCTCCAAGTGCCGTTGAGAAAGAAGGCACAGTAACACCACGCGCATTGGAAACAGCCGAAATAGAGCAAATCATCGCAGACTTCGGTGAAGCTACACGCCGTGCAATTGAAGCAGGCTTCGACGGTGTAGAAATTCACGGAGCGAATGGTTATATCATCCAGCAGTTCTTCTCTCCTTTCTCCAACCGACGTGAGGATGAATGGGGCGATCGTTTGCGCTTCCCATTAGCTGTCATTGATACAGTTAAGAAAGCTGTTGAGAAATACGGTTCTAAAGACTTTATTATCGGCTACCGTTTCTCTCCAGAGGAACCAGAAACTCCTGGACTAACAATGAAAGAGACACTAGAGCTAATGGACGTCCTTGTGGAGCAGCCATTGGACTACTTGCATGTATCACTAATGGACTTCCATTCCAAAGCTCGCCGCGGAGCAGATACAAATGCCAAGCGAATTGACTTGCTGCAGGAGCGCATCAATGGACGTATTCCTTTAATTGGCGTCGGTTCTTTATATTCTGCTGAAGATGTTGCAGCAGCGAAAGCAACAGGTGTACCGCTTATTGCGCTGGGCCGTGAGATGTTGATTGATCCAGCATTTGCTACGAAGCTTAAAGAAGGACGTGAAGACGAGATTATCCGCTTAATTGACCCAGCACGTGAAGATCATCACGGTATCCCTGAGCAGCTGTGGAAGATCATTCTCCAAATGAAAGGCTGGGTTCCGACAAAAGCAGAGTAATAGCGACTAACATTACTTTATGCTTTAATGGAAGAAAAGCATCGAAGGAGAGAGTTATAATGGCAAAGATATCAGCACTTGTCCTTAAACCAGAAAGAGACTTTCAAGCTAAGTCCGTACCAGCAGATCCGCAAGGCATTCAAAAATTCGTCGGCGGTTCGCCAATTATGACAAGATTAACAGACGGCATTGTCGTTGTAAGTAATGAGAATGCAACAGAAGAAGATCCTTTGAACTTTACAATCTTCCAGCGTCATAATGATCATGTTCATGAATTAGGCAAGCTGTATAGTGATGCTGTATTTGCAGCAGAATCTGATCAAGGCCTTACCAGCCTTGATAAAGATCAAAAACAGCTTGTGAAAAACTGGTTCCAGTTTGGCCGTGACAAGTTATTGCTTGATGAATAAAACGAAAAGCCCTGTCAGATTATTACTGGCAGGGCTTTTCTTATATGAGTCGACGCTCCACAAAGCGCTTGATTCGTTTCATTGCTTCTGTCAGCTGTTTCATCGAAGTTGCGTACGAACAGCGAATATAGCCTTCACCGCTCTCACCAAATACACTGCCCGGTACAACAGCTACCTTCTCCTCTATCAGCAAAGCCTCGGCAAATTCTTCTGAGGACAGTCCCGTTTCCTTGATAGATGGAAAGATATAAAATGCTCCGCCAGGTCTATTCGTCATCAAGCCCATATCTTCAAAGGCAGTCATAACAAAGTTTCGGCGCTGGCGGTAGCTTTTTTTCATCTGTTCTACACTTGCCGAGCCACTGCGAAGGGCTTCCACTGCACCATACTGCGCCATTGTCGGTGCGCACATTATCGTGTACTGATGGATTTTAGTCATCGCTTGAATCAATGCGGCAGGGCCTGCAGCATAGCCCAGACGCCAGCCGGTCATAGCAAATGACTTGGAGAAACCAGAGATAAGGATAGTACGCTCATACATTTCTGGTAAACTCGCAAAACTGACATAGCCATCGTCATAGCTGAGTTCTGCATATATCTCATCTGATAAAACGAGCAAATCATGTTCTTGGATTAAATTTGCAATCGGCAAAAGTTCTTCCCGGCTCAGCATAGTACCAGTCGGGTTGTTCGGGTTACATAAAATAATAGCTTTCGTTCTTTTCGTAATGCTATTCATCAATTCTTCCGGCTGCAGTTTGAATTCATTGGCTGCTTGTGTACCAACAGAAACCGGCACCCCACCAGCAAGTGTAACCGCAGACGCATAGGCTACAAAGCAAGGTTCCACAATGATTACTTCATCGCCCGGATTCAAAATTGCCCGCAATGCAATATCAATTGCCTGACTCGCACCGACTGTTACAATCACCTGATCCTCAGCCCGATAAGGAACAGCGTAAGCAGACTGCAAGTATTCTGCAATCAGTTGCCTCAATTCAAGCAGTCCCGCATTGGCGGTATAAGCAGTGTATCCTTGTTCCAATGAGTGATAACTAGCTTCAATCACATTCCAAGGTGTAACAAAATCCGGTTCACCTACGCCTAAAGAAATAACGTTTTCCATTGTCGAAGCTAAATCGAAGAAGCGGCGGATTCCGGAAGGCTTAAGGGAATCGACGTGCTCCGCGATAAAGCGACTTGTATCCGAACTCATGGGCTCACCGGCATTCTGCGGTCGTTATTGTCATCCTCACCGAAAATAATGCCATCATGTTTATACTTTTTCAGAATAAAGTGCGTTGTTGTCGAAATAACGGTGTCCAAAGTGGATAGTTTCTCCGATACAAAGCGCGCAACTTGTGACATTGTTTTCCCTTCTACTGATACAGACAAATCATAAGCGCCTGACATCAAATACACAGCTTTCACTTCCGGGAAACGATAAATGCGTTCCGCAACATCATTAAACCCTTTCCCTCTTACAGGTGTCACTTTCACATCAATCATTGCCGTAACACCTTCATATCCAAGTACTTCCGTCCAATCAATCAGCGTAGAGTATCCGTGGATGATTTGCTGGTCTTCGAATTTCTGAATTGCCTGCTCCACTTCCTCCGGCGATAGCTCCACCATTTGGGCGATTGTATGTACATCCATTCTCCCGTTCTTTTCTAATAACTCTAATATCTCTATTTCTTTTTTATCCACTTTCATCACTCCTTACTCTTTTATAATGTAAACCCTATTCTATCTGAAATATAGAATAAGAGAAACCGAAAACGGATTCATACGCATGTATCTAACCAATAATAATTCGCTCCTCCGGATTTCGTACAGCTGTGGATTTTGTGCGAAAAGCCAATGCGAATGCAATCGTAATCGGACCAACTCTTCCCATAAACATGAGAATGGAAAGCAGCAGCTTGCCTGCTTCAGTCAGTTCCGTCGTTAATCCAAGCGACATGCCTACTGTGCCAAATGCAGAAATCACTTCAAAAGCAATGACGTTAAGACCGAAACCAGTTTCTGTTATAGAAAGCAGGAATATGAACACAGATACAAGCAAAACCGAGTACGTGGTAATGGAAAAAGCCCGGAACACTAAATCCAAAGGCAGTCTCCGATTGCTTATATTTACTTCCTGCCTGCCTTTAATCAATGCCCATACTGCTAACAGCAAGATAGCAAAGGTCGTCACTTTAATACCGCCGGCAGTTCCCCCCGTTCCGCCGCCAATAAACATGAGCGCCATGGTCACGACCTGCGAACCAAGTGTTAAATCTCCTGTATTCAAGGAGTTAAAGCCCGCAGTCCGAGGGACAACACCATGAAAATAAGAAGCAAGCAGCTTATCTTTTAATGAAAGGTTTCCAATCGTAGCCGCATTGCTGTATTCCAAAACAAATACAGCTGCTGTTCCGGCGATAATCAGAATAGCTGTCATCCACAGGACTACCTTCGTATGCAATGTAATCCGCTTCTTTGCCTTTACTCTCTGGAAAAGATCCGCTATTACAATGAATCCAGCTCCGCCTAAAATCAGCAGTGATGTAAGTGTTACATTAACAGTTACATCACCGGTAAATGCTGTCATGCTGCTAAAATCACCCATAATATCGAAGCCAGCATTATTAAATGCAGAAACAGAGTGAAACAGCCCATAGTAAAAGGATTTCGGATAGCCAAAACGATCTCCCCAATGCAACCCGAGAATGATCGTTCCAATCAGCTCACAAATCACTGCAAACACAATTACAAACCGTACCATACGGACGATGCCCTCATAGGAATCTTGATTCAGCGATTCCTTGACTAAATGACGTTCCTCAAAGGTTATATTGCGCCGGAGCATTAAAGCAATAAAGACCGTCAGCGTCATGAATCCTAAGCCGCCAACTTGAATGAGGCCTAACAGCACGATTTGGCCAAATAGTGTAAAGGTTGTCTTGGTATCCACCACTACCAGCCCTGTCACACTAACGGCAGATGTAGCTTCAAACAACGCATCTACAAAAGACAAGTGATGTCTGTCAGCAGTAGCAAATGGCAGCATCAATAAAAACGTTCCTAATCCAATTAATACAAGGAACCCCAAAGCAAAGAATTGCGGCGGATGAATTCGAATACGCTGAAACAGCTTGCGACTTTTTGTCACCATGTGTATACCGATCCTTTTATAATTTTTTCATCTACTTCTAACTTATACTACAACTTCGCTCCATTTGGTACTGAAAAAAAATGATTCTTTTTATGGTATACTCGTAGCGAAATGAAGGAAAAGGATGTTCGATATGCACATAGCAGTAATTGGAGCAGGAATTGCAGGATCGGCGACTGCTTACCAGCTTGCGAAAGCAGGCATGCAAGTAACCGTCATCGATCGTTTTGACACAGGACAAGCTACAGACGCCGCAGCAGGAATAGTCTGCCCATGGCTGTCACAGCGCCGAAATAAGGATTGGTACCGGTTAGCGAAAGGCGGTGCCAGTTACTATCCCCAACTTATCGAAGAACTTCGTCAAGATGGAGAAGAAGAAACAGGCTACGCTCGCGTAGGCGCCATTAGCTTACATCATGACCCAAAAAAACTGGACGGAATGCGGGAACGTGCAGAAAAGCGGAAAGCCGACGCCCCGGAAATCGGTACCATTACACCGCTTGAAGAAGAAGCACGCAAGCTGTTCCCACTGCTTGCACCTGGCTACGGCGCTGTTCATGTCAGCGGTGCAGCACGGGTTGACGGCAGAGCACTACGGAATAGTTTACACCGCGCAGCTCAAAAACACGGAGCACGCTTTATACAAGCTGATGCAGCATTATCGTTAAACGCTGGAAACATAGCCGTGACAGCAGGCAATGAAGTACTTTTACCTGATCAAGTCATCGTGACAGCAGGCGCATGGGCAAAACAGCTGTTAGAGCCATTAGGCTATAATCTGCAAGTCAGCTTTCAGAAAGCGCAGATTTGCCACTTGCAGCTAACAGACAGACAAACAGCTGCATGGCCAGTCATTATGCCGCCTAATGATCAATACTTGCTCGCTTTTCCAGATGGCAAAATCGTTGCTGGTGCGACACATGAAAATGACACCATGATGGATACACGCATCACAGCAAGCGGTGTTCATGAAGTATTAAACAAAGCGTTCCAAGTAGCTCCGGGACTGGAACAAGCAAGCTTAGCCGAAACACGGGTCGGCTTTCGTCCATTCACCCCGGGTTTTCTGCCGGTATTTGGGCAAATGCCAGGTCACAATAATTTACATGTTATTAATGGCTTAGGAGCATCCGGTCTTACAATGGGACCTTACATCGCCTCTCAGCTTGCGAAGCTCGTGCTGGGCGAAGAACCAACAATTGACGTCTCTGCTTATAATCCGGAAAAAGCCCTCACCTAAACAAAAGCCCATGCGTTAACATGGGCTCTTTGTCATAATAAGGAATAATAATTGATCTGCATCACGCACAAAACGCCCTGTTTCTCGAAATCCAGCATTTTTATATAAATGAATAGCGCGTTCATTAAATGCTGCAACTGTGAGCCTGAGATGTGTTTGCTGCTTATTTTCTTCTATCCAATTTTGAATGTCACGAAAGAAGACCTTCCCTCTCCCCTGTCCGGTCAATTGCGGCGCCATACCAATCCCGATATCCAAGTAGGTTCTGTCACTGTAATTGCCACCAGGAACCTGCGCATCTTCTCCGACACAGAAATAGCCAAGCAGTGACCCACCTTCGTACACACCGTAATAGTCACCTACCATAAGCATCATCACCGCACCTTCTGTATAGGTAAGGTTGTACAAATCATAAGGCGGGGAATAACGCCAGTGTAAAACTGTATATGCATCATCAGCAGTCAATGAACTTATCTCGTAACCCATCTGCAGGACTCCTTTTATCTGGTAGTCCTTGTATTATAGCATTTCTCTCCAAAGCAGAAATGGGTATACTAGAACAAAAGAAAGGACGGAAATAATATGGAATTGCGCCAGCTACGCTATCTAGTCGAAATTGTAAAACAAAAGAGACTTACGAAAGCAGCAGAAAACTTGCACATATCTCAGCCAGCACTCAGCAAGACTATCAAAAGTCTGGAAGAAGAATTAGGTATCACCTTGTTCAAACGTTCGAACAAATCCAGTACCCTAACAGATGCCGGTAAAGTTGTTTATACGTACAGCCAGCAAGTACTTGCACAATTAGATGAGATGCAGACGACTCTCCAAGATCTTACCGACTTACAGCAGGGAGCTGTCACGATTGGTATTCCGCCTATTATCGGGAGTCTCTTCTTTCCAAAGGTAATGGCTCGCTTCCATCAGACTTACCCAAATGTCACTATTAATATTACCGAATACGGTGCAGCTCGCGTCGTGAAAGCTGTTGATGAAGGAGAATTCGAGCTAGGTGTCGCCGTGATGCCAATAGATGCGAAAGAGTTCAATTATTATCCGATTGTCGAGGAAGACATGAAGCTAATGGTTCATCGGGAGCACCCGCTAGCTGATCGAAGTCTTGTTGAATTAAAAGAATTAAAGAATGAAGACTTTATCTTCTATAATGAGGAGTTTGCGCTTCACGATATTATGCGAAAACGTTGTATTGAAGAAGGCTTTGAACCTCATATTCTTTTTAAAAGTGCACAATGGGATTTTATTAGTGAAATGGTAGCAGCCAACTTAGGTGTCAGCGTTCTTCCAGAGTCCATTTGCAATCGTACGTATAATGCAGATATACGTATTATTGATTTAACACCTTCTATCCCTTGGAATCTGGCTATTATTACGAAAAAGGAGAAGTATATTTCTTATGCAGGCAGAAGGTTCATTGAATTCTTTCTGTAACCCGATATAACCGCAAGTTATACATACTATAAGATATATGTATTTTACGAATACGTGAAGCAGCAGTATGATGGAATTATCAATAAAAAAGGTATCGATAATTTCCGTTAGGAGGAAGATCCATGGTTCGAAAAACACTTACCATCCTTTCTCAGCTAGCGCTCATTCACGTATTTTATTTTGCCGGTGTCGGCTTAGCACATATATTAGCACTTCCGGTACCAGGCTCCATCGTAGGTCTGGTCTTGTTATTACTAAGCTTATTTGCAGGTATCGTCAAGTTGGAGTGGATTGAAAAAGCAGGGGGCTGGCTGTTAGCTGAACTTCTGCTTTTCTTTGTCCCTTCAGCAGTTGGTATTCTGAATTACAAAGAAATTTTAAACTGGCAAGGACTGGAGACGCTGCTGCTAATTCTAATCAGCACCTTCATCGTGATGGCCGCTACTGGGTTTACTGCTGAAAGATTGTATCGACGAAAAAGGAAAGGAGAGCATCATTTATGACAACTGCGCTAATCATCTTAATCGGCACGATTGTAACCTACGTTATCTACCGCGCATCGAAGGTTGTGTATAAAAAATGGCCGCTGCCATTCTTTCACCCGCTGCTGCTGTGTCCGTTGATTTTGATTGCTATCATTCAGTTGTCTTCCTTGCAGCCGAGTGATTATGCATTATCATCCAGCCTTTGGACACATATGCTCGGTCCTGCTACGGTTGCATTTGCTATACCAATTTACAAGCATGCACCGCTATTACGAAAAAACATTATAATTATCTTGACCAGTATTGCAGCTGGAACACTTGTCGCCATCGGGTCTTCTTTACTGCTTAGTCTCGTCTTGCATTTCAACGGCGACTTACTCATCAGTATTCTGCCTCGATCCATTACAACACCTATCGCAATTGAAGTATCAAAAACAATTGGCGGCTTACCAACACTGACAACGGTATTTGTGATTGTTACGGGTGTAACAGGCGGCATCATCGGCCCTTACGTCATTCGCCTGATGTCACTTAAATCACCCGTCGCTCGCGGGCTGGCACTCGGCATGGGAGCACATGGTGTAGGTACAAACAAAGCAATGGAATACGGCGAACAAGAAGGAACTTTCTCTACCATTGGAATGATTATGGCTGCTGGTATGACTTTGGTTTGGGCAGGACTGCTTATCCCTTCCTTACTGCAAATTACTATATTATAAGAAAAAGCATTTGCCAGATCGGCAAATGCTTTTCTTTATGCACGCTTACTGCGCAAGATAAACAAACAAATTGTGATACTCGTAAATGCAGTAAAAGCCAGAAGCGGGATCGTAATGAAACCGAGCCAATTAATATAATAACCGGAGCAAGGCACACCGCTTGAACAAATACTAGCGTCCTGCAAAGCAGGTACTTTTTGATGCAGATAATGGTATCCAGAAACAAGAAATCCTAAGATACTAAGCGGCAGTGCATATTGATAAATCCGCAAATCATTCTTATAGAATGCAATACCTAGAATAATCGCCATTGGGTACATCAAAATCCGCTGATACCAGCATAATGTGCATGGAACGAATTTCATGATTTCGCTGAAGTAAAGACTGCCCAATGTAGCAAACAGCGCAGCAACCCAAGCAATGAGGAGACTTTTATTCATTAATTTGCCCCCTGTGTTTCCTTATTCACCATTTCTATCAAATCATTCATGTCTTCGCCTTCGAAAAGTTTTCCGTTAACAAAGATAGTAGGAGTTCCTTCTACATCTAGATCTGCTGCTGTCTCTTTATCCGATTCAACTGCATCCTCGGCTCCATCTTCCTGATACACATGCAGCACTTCTTCGGCTTCTTCTGTGCTGACAATATTACGAAGCTTGTCCATAAACAGTTCTTCAGAGAATGCTGTGTTCAAGTCTTCTTCGTATAAGGCATCATGGAAATCCCAGAATACGTCATCGCCAAGCACTTGATAAACAGCTTCTGCAAAATGCGCTGCTTCATTTGATTGCTGATTAATAATCGGCATGTTCATAAAGTAGAAACTCGCTTTGCCGGTTTGGATTAATTCTTGGTCAATAACCGGGAAGTTACTGTCGTGGAAGTTCTGACAGTGGATACATTTATAATCACCAAATTCCACTATTTTGACCGGCGCATTTTCATCGCCGAGGACTGGCTGATTTTCGTAATTAATTTCCTTTGCTTCGTCACTAGATGATCCCGTATAAGAGTTAATCAGAACCAATGCAGCAACCAACAAGACAATCGCCAGGACAATCCACACAATAACTTTGGATGTTTTGGATGCAGCCTGTGGTGTATTGCCTGCTGGCTTTTTCTTTTTCGCCATCTACGTATCGCTCCTTTATTAGCGCAATAATAAATTCTTGTATAACTATTATCATAACATTAAAAAGTATAAATGAACGTGTTGCAATCAATTTGATTCCAGGATTTCATTTATTGATAAGTACCTCCATTTACTTCACTCGATTGAATTAGTTTGTGAATTGCATTACAATATAATAGATCTGATTAAGCCCTTTTTTATGGGGATTATGGCTAGAAAAGAAGGGATTTTATATGAAAGATTATCAATTGCCACAAGCACCAACACGACTTGCACTTCGCGATGCACTGCGTGTACGTTCAGCAGCATTTCCTTGGAACAGAGCGATTGGATCTGGTCTCGCTACTTGTTTACCGATAGTAATCGGCTTGCTGCTCGGCGATATTATTCATGGATTTTCCGCTGCGCTAGGCGCTTTCACTTTCCTATATATAGGCGCAGAAACATACAAACAACGTGCAAAGAAACTAGCTGCAGTTGCTGTCTGCCTTACAATTGCCATGGTGCTTGGAACATTACTTGCACCGTATATGTTCACCCTATCCATTGTTGCCGGAGTTATCGGTGTAATTGCCTTTTACGTCTTGAACACCTTTCAGCTTGTTATACCCGGTCCTATGTTCTTTGTCCTCATCTTCTGCTTGGCCACAGGATTGCCAGTTGATCCGCAGAGTGCCTGGGAAAGAGGCTTTTACGTTTTACTAGGCGGCGCACTTTCCTGGCTGCTTGCAATGGCGAGCTGGATTTGGGCAAAAAAAAATCATGAAAAACAAGTTATTATAAAATCTTATCGCCAGTTGATGGCGATGCTGCAATCGATTGGGACAACATCCTTCTTTCAGATGCAGCATTTAACTGTCCTGACATTAAAGCAAGCTGACCGCATTATTTATGATAGTAAACGAAAGCCAAGTACACTGCGCTTGCACGAGCTTGCGACAGATATCTTTCATACAATGACGCAGCTCAAGAATGCTAATTTGACTTCGGAACAACTGCAAGCGATGGAAACACAGCTCCACGCAGTAATAGATGCAATAGAAGGTGCAAAAGGAAATTGGCCAGCACATAACACCTCCTGTGAATCATTAAAAATGCTTCAGCTGGAATTAGAGCAGGCCTATACATTAGCTTCGCAGGAAGAAGCAGAAGCGTTCACCTCAGTTAAAACAGAATCTGCTTGGAGATTGCTTGTCAGCGGAATCTCGTTTACCAATCTCACTGTCCGGCATGCTTTGTTTTACGGCCTGTTTATCATGATTGCCTCCCTGCTGGCACATAGTTTAGGATTCAACCGCCCCTATTGGGTTCCAGTAGCTTGTGCAGCTGTACTGATTGGTGCTAACACAACACTTACCATTCACCGGGCAATCCAGCGGTCGCTTGGTACGATTGTCGGCACCGTAATCGGCGGCCTGATTTTGTCACTAGAACCGTCAGGCTACTATTTAATTGCTGCTGTTGGTATATTGCAGCTTTGTGTGGAATTATCTATTGTACGAAACTATGTCTTTGCCAACATGTTCATCGCACCACTTGTACTGGTCATCGTGGAAACAATGAATCCTGGCAATGCGATTAGTTATTTTGTGACAGCTAGAGTTGTCGATACTATTTTCGGCAGCATCATTGCGATTGCAGCTGTCTTGCTTTTATGGAGAGGTATTCACTCTCGCTTCTTGCCATTCTTATTGAAAGACAGCATACAGCATATGCAAGAGCTGCTTCACGCCATTCATACAGATAAGCAAGAACGAAAACAGTTGAAAAAACTAACAAACAGCTTAATAGGATTGCGTGCTGCTTATGAACGAAGCCTGGGAGATTTCTCTGCTTCTCAGCAGCAGGCAGAGATACTATGGCCAGCTATTATGCATGCACAGCACGCCGGGTATTTGCTCATGGCTTTCCAGAAACGGAAAGACAAGCTATCGGATGGGCACTATGATGCGCTGCAGAACCAGCTTGCAAATGTATTGACTATCCTTAATACCAAACAGCCCGCAGCTCTGCAAGCGTACCATGAACTTAATCTGCAAAAAGAATTGAACCAGCTTCAAACTGTCCTGGCACAGCTTTATATGGAAACAAATAAAACGACACTTGCACCAAGCTGACCTTCTCTCTTCAGAGAAGGTCTTTTTGTGTTACAACCACCCAGAAGAAGGGTATCTTAAGACAAGAACCAAGAAGACAGGAGCGAAAAAGAAGATGCAGACAGAACAGAAGAAACGGCCAGTTGTTGCTTTGTCAGGAGCAAGCGGCTATATTGGCAGTCACCTTTTGGAAAAGCTGAAAAAACGCTTTGATATCATTGCGTTGTCACGCAGCGGCGATAAGCGAGAAAATACAGAACAAGTCACATGGCGGTCATGCGACTTATTCTCCCAAGTGGATACCGAAAAAGGACTAAAAGGAGCAGACATTGCTGTTTATCTTGTTCATTCTATGAAACCATCCGCAAAACTAACACAAGCTCGTTTTGAAGATATGGATGTTATTCTTGCTGATAACTTTGCGCAAGCAGCGAAGAAGAATGGTATAAAGCAAATTGTCTACTTAAGCGGAATTATCCCGCCCGAGGAGAAGCTTTCGCGCCACTTGCGCAGCAGACTGGAAGTAGAGAAGATTCTTGGATCTTATGGCGTTCCTGTTACTACGATAAGAGCAGGTCTGATTGTTGGCCCGAAAGGTTCGTCTTTCCCAATCGCAGAAAAGTTAGTGAATCGGCTGCCTGTCATGCTGCTGCCGAGCTGGACAAGAACGAAGACACATCCTATCGCTTTAGCTGACGTGCTAACCGCTTTACAGAGAAGTGTCGGAAACCGCGATGTGGATAATAAAGCAATCGACGTTGGCGGACCTGAGGTGATGACATATAAAGAGTTACTCCAAAATCTCGCACATGTTATGGGTAAGAACTTTCGCAGTGTTAATGTTCCCTTTCCTACTGTCAACCTCTCGCGCCTGTGGGTTTCTCTCGTTAGCGGCATGCCAAAGGAAACCGTGTACCCGTTGATTGAGAGCTTGTCTCATCCAATGGTTGCGAGCAAATCTCATTACGCAGAAGGAATAAGCGATGGCAGGATCACATTTGAAGAAGCAGCCAAGCAGGCACTGAAAGAAGAAGAGCAAAGCAAAAGTTCTTCAAGCAAGAAATCTAAAATCCCGTCTCTTCCGCCGCGGCAGGATGTCCGGTCTGTTCAGCGTATGCCACTCCCTTCCGGCCAGGATGCCGGCTGGGCTGCACGACATTACATGCATTGGATTTCCGAGTCGCTGAGACCTTTTGTACGAACGAAAGTAGATGAGCAGCTGAACTGCAAAATCTATCTGTCATTCATGCAACAGCCATTGCTGATCTTGTCTTACGCAAAAGAAAGAAGTACTTCGCATCGTGCACTGTACTATATAACTGGCGGACTGTTTGCCAACGCAAAAGAAAGCCAGCAAGGACGCATTGAGTTTCGCCAAATACCAGGCAAGCAAGAGATGATTGTGGCAATACATGAATATCTTCCGGCTCTGCCTTGGATTGTATATAAATATACACAAGCACCAATTCATATGATTGTCATGTTCCTTTACCGGAGACATTTAGAAAAGATTGTTAATCACAAAAAGCCTATCCCCACTGGCCGGCAACTTGCTGGGCAGCACTAAAAAAGGCAGCACATCACGTGCTGCCTTTTCTCATTCTCCACCGCCGCCATCAAACGAGAAACCATTATTATCATTGTGAAGAACCATATCCAGTACAATCATGATGGCTATATACGTAAGCAGATGTGTTTCATCTTCCATCTGCAGCTCGTACGTATCCCCCCAAGAGAGCCACTTTTTATTTACATGCATCAACGGACCGTTCTCATCGGCTAATGTGTACTGCCGGGACCAAACATCACCTTCCAACGTCCAGTTCTGCGGCCGCAAGGAAAAATTCGCTTTAAAAAAAGTGAAATTTTTCGTTACTTCAGCTACTTGTTTCCCGTTTTCTTCAATTACATATCTAGGCTTCCAAAAAGCGAGTTTCTGCTTAATTTCAACAAGCGGATTATCCTTCAAATCCGTTATCGTCAAACGATCCTGCATCGAGAAAAGCTTGGATGTCACCCGATAAATCTCCTGTTGTTCTGCATCAAAAACAGAAAAGCTATCTTTAAAGCTGAAGACCTTTTGTTTGATATAATATGTGCCCATGCTGCACCTCCGTTATCATGCTATTCACTTTCTTACGAAGATACAGCAGCTTTTGTTCCATTTTTAGATAAGTTTAGATTTCTCCTTTACTGCCGTACGGCCCAGGCTTGTAAAACGCTGGCGCCGTGCCATTTCACAAAATAGAATACCAAGTATAGTAAGAAGGATATAACTGATTCCCATCGCATACTGGCCGACTGCTTCTCCCACGATGATGCCGCCTGCACCTATCAGCTTACCGAATTGGAACACAAACCCGTGAAATGCCATGTAAGTCCCACGCTTTGTATCATCCACCATATCTGCCAGCATCGTCTGCCTCGTCGGAACATACATCAATTCACCGATAGAAAGAATCAGCACAGCTGTCACGAGGAGAAATGGATTATTGCTGACAGCCATCATAGCAAATCCTAACCCAAACAAGACAAAACCGATATACATCACGAGTCGTTCATTGCGCCCCTTAATCAGCTTGGTAACCAGTCCTGTAAACAGAACAATCAATAATGTATTTTCTACCGTTAAGAGACTGACCAGCCGCAGTCCATCCAAAGAGAAATCAAAACTAAAAATAGAGAACCCCATTTCCGTAATGTCTTTCTCCAGCCGCACTGTTAGGTAGTTACTCCGCTGAAACTCAAGCGAAAGAATAGCGATACCACTTAGCACAAATAATAAAAAAGCTGTATCTTTACTCACACTACGGTAACTTTCAAACAGCGATTTCAATCCGAGCCGGCTCTTCTGTTTCATTGCTGAGCTCACTGTATACGTTTCTTGAATAAAAGCCCTTGTAATTACTAGCGTTATAACCGACATAACGACTAAGCCAAGCAGCAGTTGGAACATATAATCTTGAAACAGCCAACCGCCAATTGCAAGTCCAATCATTAAGGATAGATTCGTTGCCCAGTAGTTAATGCTATACATATAAGCACGTGTTTCTGGTGTACTAACATCTATAAGCATCGCCTCTTGGGCCGGCGTAATCATCCCGCTAGCTATACTGATTATCATCAGCATAGCAAAGGTGATAGCTGCCGACGTATAAGTAGGTGTATTCACTGCAGCCATTCCAATAAACGCCGCTGTTTTCGCCGTCTCTCCAAGCACCATCATACGCTTTCTGCCGATTCGATCCGCTAAATGGCCGCCATACAAACTTGCCAGAAATTGAATAATAATGTTAATCATCATGAGCACACCAGCAATCGTTGCATTCGTCTCCTGTACAAAGTAAACCGCCATGAACGGAAAAATCATCGAGCCAATCATTCGGCTCATAAAAGAAGTATAAATTCGTATCCGTATATTCGGATGCAGACTTTTAAACATATCTGCTCCCCCTCTCTCTTTTTTCCATTATGCGGAAGTCGAAAAGAGGTAAAAAGTGTATAATTCTAATAAAGATGTCACCTTTTAGGAGGATAGAAACATTGGATATTAGTTATTACCTTTTACGAGCTCAATTGTTTGAGCAAGAACAGCAAGGATCTGTCAGCTGCACCCTGCAGGAAGTAGAAACAATCTGGCAATGTACAAAGCGACATGTGATTCGCAAATTAAAAAAGCTGGAAGACAACGGACAGCTCAGCTATCAGCCTGGACGCGGCAGAGGTAATAAGTCGATACTCACCTTTCTGTCAGACTTCCGCCAAGATGTGGAGACGTGTCTACGCTACTGCATTCAGGAAAATAAGCCGCACATCCTTTTTCAGCTTTTGCAGCTGCCAATACCTCGGCATTGGTATACCCACATTACAGAATTAGAGCAGCTATTTGGCTATCAGCAGCATGAAGGTCAGGACACACTTCGAACGGTCTTCAACCGACAGATCACAACATTGGACCCTTGCGCCAGCTCGATTACATTCGAAAGTCACCTTATTGAGCAGCTGAGTGACACGCTTGTTATGTACGACCAAGAAACGGACAGCGTCCACTCTCATCTTGCCCATCACTGGAAAACAAATGAAGATTATTCTGAGTGGACTTTTTATTTACGAAAAGGTGTGCTGTTCCATCATATGAAAGAAATGACGGCAGCTGATGTCACTTATACGGTGAACCGATTTACAGAAGGGTCTCCTTTTTTTTGGCTCGTTCGGGATATTCTGCAAACGGAAGTGTTAGATCCTTATATTATCCGATTCCGATTAGCAAAGCCCAATCCATTCTTTCTCCGATACGTGGCAAGTGTAAGCATGGCCATCCTGCCGCATGATGTGCCATTCAATGAATACGACTGGGTTGCAACCGGCCCTTATCAATTGAAGGAGCGGACAGATAAGCTGCTTGTACTGGAGGTTTTTCCTTCATATTTCCACATGCGCCCTTTCCTCGATCGGGTAGAAATGTGGCGCATCAAACCAGGTGAGAAGACAGTAAATTACAGCTTACCCAACCAAAAAGGTCCGACGCAATCTCACTATGAAGTAGGACAAGGATTTCACTTCCTCGCCTTTAACTTTTATCGTGACACGATTGTGCAAGATCGGTATTTCCGAGAAGCAATGTATCACTTGTTGGATATACAGCAGATTTTTGATGACCTGCAGTTGGAGCCATTGTTCGGCAAACTAAAACACGCCAGCAGCTTCTTTCCTGAAAAGTCAGTTACACCTGTTAAAAGTAAACAAAAGCTTCAAGAAGCATTAGCTAAATCGGCTTATCAAGGCGAACGGCTAACCGTAGGTGTAATCCGCCACAAGTCAGCCGGCATTCCGGCTAGATGGCTGGTAAAAGAAGCCGCCAAATATGGCATCACACTAGAGCTCGCCGAATATGACTTGGACAGCATCTATGACAAGCAGAAAATGCTAGCCTTTGATATGGCCTTTCTAGGTGAAATCGCCAATAACGATCGGGAGCTTTCCTTTATCGGCGCCTTCAAAAATGAAGCCCTGCTGTTCCGTACGTATTTTAGTCCCTCGCACTTGAAGAAGATTGATCAGTATCTAAGCGACTACCAAGACTGTGCAACCCGAGAAGAGCGGAGCAACATTGCTGATACCATTGAACGCTACATACACACTGAGAGACTTATCATCTTTCAAAACCATCCTATCAAGGAAAGAACTCACACTGCCTTCCTGCAGGATTTGGAGCTGACAGGTTTCGGACACCCGAATTTTCGGAAGCTGTGGGTTGATAAATTGGTATAATAAAAGCACCCCGCCGGGTGCTTTTATGGCTTTAAAATAACTTTAATACAACCATCCGTCTTCGTATCAAATTTCTCATAACCTTCCTTCGCTTGATCCAGCGGCAGAATATGTGTCACAATATCACTCAAATCAACTTTTCGATCCTGCATCAAACCGTGCAAATACGACATGGTGTGAATAACTGGCGCTTGTCCGGTTTTAATTGTTACGTTGCGCTGGAATATATCACCGAACGGAAAAGCATTATACCGGCCGCCGTATGCTCCTGTCACTTGGATGGTGCCGCCTTTACGGACACATTGGGCTGCCATAACAAAGGCGCTGAGTGCACCGCCTTGAAGCTTTAGCCCCGTCCCGATAAATTCCATCGGTGTCATTTTGCCGTCCATACCGACAGCATCGATCACAACATCTGCGCCGCCCTTCGTAATTTCTTTCAAATATTCACCTGTATTCTCATGCTGCTCGAAATTGACTACTTCCACATTATTGGTGCGTTTCGCATGCTGCAGTCGATAATCGATATAATCAACCGCTATGACGCGTTTGGCGCCTTTCAGCCAAGCAAACTTCTGCGCCAGCAAGCCGACCGGTCCGCAGCCCAGTATAATAACTGTATCGCCTGGCTTCACGCCTCCATTATCAACCGACCAAAATGCAGTAGAACCCGCATCTGCTAATAAAATAAGCTGCTCATCCGCTACTTCTGAGCTTTCTGGTATTTTGAAAGGAACAAAATTCCCATAAGGCACGCGCATGTATTCTGCCTGCCCTCCAGGATAACCGCCTGCATTATCTGAATACCCGAAGTAAGCCCCCATTTGGCCGTTCGGGTTGCTGTTATCGCATTGACTTTCTAAATGATGCTCACAAAAGAAGCATTCGCCGCAGCTGACGTTAAATGGAATAACAACACGATCTCCTTTTTTCACCTTGGTCACTTCCGGCCCTATTTCCTCAACAATTCCCATTGGCTCATGTCCAATAATATAGTTTTCAGGCAAGTTCGGCATCATGCCATGCAGCAAATGCAGATCCGAGCCGCAAATGGCAGAGGCTGTCAGCTTGATAATAATGTCATCCGGCTTTTTTATTGTTGGTGCTTTTACCTCTTTTACCCGAATATCCTTTATCCCTTGATACGTGACTGCCTTCATTTCTGATTCTCCTTCGATTCGGTATTGGTCGGTGTGGCGAACATACCTAAGCGGTCTGTATCATATGGAAATAAGTCCATACTGACAACGTCAATTGCTGTATTAGCAGCTTTTCGGTCAAATGGATACTGTGCTTTCGGGTCAGCAGGAAACAGCCAATTGTGCTGAGCCATCAAGGCAGAAATTGCCCCCTGCATCTCGATTGCTTCGTCAAGATGGCGCACCAATGTTTGTCTTAGCCCTGGATGCACCGCCTCGGTAATCGCAATCGCATAGTTATTTACTGCTGACTTGGCGGTGATAAGCATTTCTGTACAAATGGCCGAATCCATTAAGTCGGGCATACCTTTGGCGTTTTCCGGATCTAGGTAATCATGCATCCGCTTCACCCTCCTTCACAAGCATTGACTTGGCATACAACTCCTCCAGATCACGAATTTGACGCACAGAAGTTTCCACATCTTTCTCCATTAACTGTTTAATTTTCTGATCAAAGACGACACCTTGCAGGAATTTTGATTTCATAACAGAAGTTGTTTTGAAGTTAAGCAGCTCATGCACTTCCATTGTTTCATGCGGTGCTAAATGCTGATTATCGGTCATATTTCTGCCCCCTTATCTTCTTTCAGCTTCTCCTTGGAGAGCGAATTTATGTATGTATAAAGCTGCCTGTTTCTCACAAAATATCAGAAAAGGAGGCGTTTCTGTGCATCAATCCGGTATCCACGAAACGATGGAGGCGATGGAGTTATTGAATACAGCTTGTTTATCGCTGACAAAGTCATCCGGCATGCGATTTTTGGCCAAAGATGATGGCTTGAAGCACTTGCTGCAAGTGCAAGCAGATGCCGACAAGCGTCACATTCATATGCTGCAGCGCTTTCTGAATCAGGAGGAGCAGCATGGATAAGCTTACCGAAATATTCGGATCTGCTCGAGAAGTTACAGACCAAGTGATCGTGACAGATTTATTAGTCACAGTGAAGACTGCTATTATCAATACCGCGAAGGCAATAAACGAAACGGCAAATGAACAGCTGCGCAGCGATTTAAAACGGAAGCTGCATGCACATATTGAGCAGCATGAGCGTGTTTTCAGCTATATGATGGAACATGGCTATTATTACCCGCAAACACCTGAACAGCAGATTCATGTTTTAAATGAAACTGCTGAGACAGTGTTGACATTGAACAAAGATTAAAACAGACAGCACGAGCTTAGCGCTCGTGCTGTCTGTTTATAAGCTGTTTCTTTGCTTTCCTTTCTTTCACCTACGTATAATAATCTGTAGCGCATGTATTTCACATGAGAATAGGAGGCTATTATGAGCGATATAATCAATCAATTACACCAGCATCGTTCTGTACGAACCTTTACAAATAAAAAATTAACACAAGAACAGCTTGATGCCATTATGAGAGCGGCAATGCAAGCTCCAAACTGGATCAATGGCCAGCAAGTATCAGTTGTTGTTGTGACAGATGAGGAAAGAAAGCGCAAGCTCGCAGAACTTTCCGGCAACCAGAAGCACATCGATGATGCAGCTGCATTTTTAGTATTTTGTATGGACTACAGCCGTAATAAACACGCAGCTGACATGCACGGCAAGAAGCTTGAAGTCATGGAGAATATCGAAGCGGTAATGGTTGGTGCTGCAGATGTTGGCATCGCACTTGGTACAGCTGTTGCTGCTGCCGAATCAATGGAACTTGGAACCGTGCCAATTGGTGGTGTTCGACGAAGCCCTGCTGAAATTTCCGAACTGCTTGAGCTGCCGGAACTTGCATTCCCGGTATCTGGATTAGCAATCGGCCACCCAGCAGATCCGCTGCCGCCGCAAAGCCCGCGCATTCCGCTCGATGCTTTTTATCATAAAGAAACATACACACACAATCAGCAGCAAGCTGTGGAAGAAATGGACCAAAAACAGCAAGAAGCCATCAAGGCTCGGACTGGCGAAACAAAACCGCATCCTTGGTCAGAACGTGTAGCAGCCTTTTACGCTGAGCGTTATAAAGATTATGGAAAAGTAACGGATGTTCTGAAACAGAACGGATTCGATTATAAATAAGAAGTTCCAGAGAGGAAGAATACATGATGACCAGAACACCTTTATCGGTTTTGGACTTATCACCTGTACCAGATAGCCAAACACCAAAAGAAGCCTTTGAACACAGTAAACAGCTCATTCAGCATACGGAAAAATTGGACTACAAACGTTATTGGGTCGCCGAGCACCACAACATGCCGACAATCGCAAGCTCCGCTACTGCCGTATTGATTGGCTACCTTGCCAGTCATAGCTCCACAATCCGCGTTGGCTCCGGCGGTGTGATGCTGCCAAACCATGCGCCGCTCGTTGTAGCGGAGCAATTCGGAACGTTGGCAACAATGTATTCAGATCGTATCGACCTTGGCCTTGGCCGCGCACCTGGCACAGACTTTATGACAAGCCGCGCTTTACGTCGTGATGCACATACAAGTGCAGAAAAATTCCCGGAAGATGTGCAAGAGCTGCTCCAATACCTTGGTGACGACAATCTGCCAATCAAAGCACACCCTGGTCACGGCACGCATGTACCTGTCTATCTACTAGGCTCCAGTACATTTAGCGCACAGCTTGCTGCCATGCTCGGATTGCCTTTCGCATTCGCAAGTCACTTTGCACCCGGCGAGTTGCATAATGCACTTCGACTTTACCGCGAGCGATTCCAGCCATCTGCATACTTGGATAAACCGTATGCAATGGTAACAGTAAATGCTGTTGTAGCAGATACGAATGAAGAAGCTGAATTTCTATCAACAACATTGAAACAGAAATTCCTCAGCATCATTCGCGGCCGTTCCGGTGCATCCACAGCACCTGTTGAAAGCATGGATCATATCTGGAACGAGCAGGAAAAACTTCATGTCACCAACACACTGACTTACTCCTTCGTCGGAGATAAAGAGAAAGTTGCGAATGAACTGGAAGCTTTCCATGCGAAAACACAGTTTGATGAACTTATTGTTACATCGGATATCCACGATCAAGAGAAACGCAGAAAGAGCTATACATTGCTATCTGAGCTTTGGTAAAGTCCGCATAGCAGTTACACAAAACAAGAACCTCACTTAAGCGAGGTTCTTGTTTTTGTTATTATGTAATCGATTGATATCTCGTTTTATACACGCTGGCTTCAGCACTTTCCGTTGAAATAAATACCTCAAATCAGCTGCATTGTCATACGATAGCTGCGTATGAAAGTAGTTTATGTACTCTAACACGGCAAATACAAAGATAAAAACAGATACTAGCAATCCGCCATTAGGCCAGTTAGGATTCCAAGAGAAGTAATCATAGATAAAGGCTGTCAGACAGATAATAATAAGAATTACATTCAGTTTTTTTAGGCGGGCTAACTGTCTAACCAAATTAGCGGGTGTTACTGTAGTATATTCTTTTCGGAGTCTTTTAAGCTTGCTATACCAATACAAAGTCCCTTGTATTAACAGAACCTCTAATAAGATGAATGATGTCCAAAATGAAAAAAGAGCGTACAGCTTTAAGTGCGGATATGCCATATTAATAAGCCCGCTTACTGGAAGAAATAAAATGACTGAAGCTAACTCACCCGAGTACAAATACGCTAGTCTTCTTTCTATGTGCTTTTTCACCGCTAACCGCCCCACTACCCAAAGATATCTTTGCTCAGATTATTGTAGTATCTTATCCATCTCGTGATTTCAATCTAATCCAACTCATGTATTAACTTTAAATCACACCGTAAAAAAATACAATCTTATCCAAATCAAAAAGGACCGCTAAATTAGCGATCCTTTCAATTATAGTGCTTCGTAAATTTCTTCAACTGGTGTATCTCCAGCCAACAAGGAAACAACCTTACCTTCTGCGTTCTCATTGCCGATAGCTGCTTCAATCGCGCGTGCTACATCTTCGCGCGGAATCATTGTTGTCTTGAAGTCTGATGGGTCAGTTGTTACTTTCCCTGTTCCTGCTTCATCAGATAAACCGCCCGGACGAAGAATCGTGTAGTTCAGCTTGCTCGCTTGAATGATATTGTCTGCGTAATGTTTCGCAATATAATAAGGCTTCATATCTTCTGTCCAGTGTTCAGGTGCATCGGCATGAATTGCACTGACCATGATAAATTGTTTTGCTCCGATTTTCTCAGCAGCTTGCACGGATTTAGCCGCCCCATCCAAGTCAATTGTTAATGTTTTATCCGGACCTGTGCTGCCGCCAGAACCAGCTGTAAATACAACAACATCAGAATCACTAATCGCGTCTGTAATCGCGTCTAGGTTATCTTCTAAGTTTAAAAGAACAGGTTTTACGCCTTTTTCTTCAAAGTATTCAAATTGCTCTTTTTTACGCAAACCAACGGAGACTTCGTGCTCTTTCTTCTCATTCAATACATTAACTAGATTTTTACCTACTTTACCGTTTGCTCCAATAATAAATACCTTACTCATGCGAATCCCTCATTTCTGTATTATTTTAAAAAGCTGTCATAATCTGTACGTTCATTTTGTACACCAATCCATTTGGTCTCCGTGAATTCTTCTAGTGCCCATTTGCCGTTAAAACGTCCGAGACCAGACTGCTTCACACCGCCAAAAGGAGCTTGCGGTTCATCATTGATGCTTTGATCGTTCACGTGAATCATACCTGTTTCAATCCGGCGCGCAATCTGTTCCCCATGACCGACTGTGGAGTGTACCGCACCAGAAAGACCGTACGGATGCGCATTAGCCATCGCTACTGCGTCGTCTTCTGTTTCGAACGTAATAATTGGGGCAATTGGTCCGAATATCTCTTCTGCTGCGAGCGGAGATTGATTGTCCACTTTATTGACGACAGTAGGCTCTAAGACATTGCCATTCCAATTACCGCCGGTCAGAACATTTGCTCCGGCATCAATTGCACGCTGCAGCTGCTCTTTTATGCTGTCCACTTGCTGCTCGTTTATGATTGGACCTACTTGGGTGTTTTCATCTGCAGGATCACCGTATCGCAGTTGCTTCACTTTTTCAACGAACTTGCTCGTGAACTCTTCTGCTATTGAAGATTGGACTAATATACGATTCAGAGCGATACAAACCTGCCCTTGATGATAAAACTTTCCGTAAACAGCGGATTCAACTGCTGCGTCCATATTGCTGTCTTCCATTACGATGAGGACGTTATTGCCGCCCAGCTCTAATGCTGTACTTTTCAATTCACCTGCCGCAAGTGCCGCGATATGCTTCCCAACTCCCGTAGAACCTGTAAAGGAAATCATTCTTGGGATTGGATGTTTCACGAAGGCATCACCAATTTCGGAGCTTTTACCACTCACTAAATTGATTAACCCTTTCGGCGCCCCTGCCTCTTCAAATACAGCCGCAACTAATGATCCCGCTGTTACAGTTGTATCTTTAGATGGTTTAATAACAACACTATTCCCCGTTGCTAATGCTGCCGCCACAGAGCGCATCGTTAAATGCAGCGGAAAGTTCCAAGGACTGATTACGCCGACTACACCAAGCGGCTCTTGATACACTTTGTTGACTTTACCAGGAACGTGAGATAAAAATACTTCCCCTTTCATCCGGTTTGGATAAGAGGCCGCTTCTTTCATAAAATTGATTGCAGTTGTTAATTCACCGACAGCCTTCCGGTACGTACTGCCCGCTTCCTTGATAAGCCATTCAATATACAGTTCTTTCTCTTCTTCCATAATTTGAATTGCCTTCTCAATTAAACCTCGCTTCACTTGCGGCGGTTGCTCTGCCCACTCCTTCTGCGCTTGGGCAGCTGCCTGGTAAGCTTCATCTACATCTTCTTCATTTGCACCTTGAATTGTAAGCAGCGTCTCTCCATTGTAAGGATTCACATTTTCAAAAGTCTTGTCGCTATTCCCTTTACGCCATTCACCATTTATATAAAGTAAATCAAACTGCTGTTTCACGTTAACGCCTCCTTAGGATTTGTCTCGACTTAGAAACTTTTCCCGTTATGCGCAAGATGAAACAATTAGTCTGTGAAAGGTCTTCTTCTTTTCTCAGTGTTTTCTAATTTTCGCTTCATACTGCTCTCAGAAGCTTCGGATATAGTAGAACCATAACAACAAACAAGGAGATGGATGAAATGAAAAAGAAAAATTTAGCAGCAAGCGGTTTAGCAGTGGTATTGGCAGCAGGATTAGGGTTTGGCTATCATCACGTAAGTGCCGATGACAACGTACCGACTGATACAAAAGTAAATCTGAATCAAGCAATCGATAACGCTAGCAAGGAGCAAGCTGGCACTGTTACAAGTGTTGAACTCGAATCTCGGAATGGAAATGCTTATTATGAGGTTGATGTAAATGATGACAAAAACGAATACGACCTTCATGTAAATGCTGATGACGGCACTGTGGATTCAAGGAAAGATGACGATGATGATGACGATGACAATAATCAAGCGCCACAGCCAAAAGTCGACCTTAAAACTGCGGCAGAAACAGCTCTTGCTCAAGAGAAAGGCGCTGCACTAACTGAGATCAGCCTTGATGAAGATGATGGGAAATTAGAATATGATGTTGAGCTTCGTAACGGCAAAGAAGAAATTGAAGTAACAGTTGATGCCGAAACAGGTGAAGTAACGTATACAGAAAGAGAAACGGATGATGGTGATGACGATTAATATCCAAGAGTCTCCTTTAGGAGGCTCTTTTTATGTTTCGGGATTGGTAAATAGGTTATAGATAAGAAGAATGGTAACCTGAGAGGAGCAATTTAATTATGAGTGAAAATGTCCAAGGTAAAGTTGTCATCATTACAGGCGCATCAAGCGGTATCGGCGAGGCTACAGCAAAGGAACTGGCGGAGCATGGTGCCAAAGTTGTACTTGCCGCACGCCGGGAAGAGCGTTTGCAAGAGCTGGCAGATGAAATTAAGAATAACGGCGGAGAGGCCGTCTACCAAGCAACAGATGTTACCAACCAAGAAGAAGTCGAACAGTTGGCACAGCTGGCACTTGATACGTATGGTCAGATTGATGCTATATTCAACAACGCCGGATTAATGCCGCTCTCTTTCATGCATAAGAAGAAAATTTCTGAGTGGGACACCATGGTGGACGTAAATATAAAAGGTGTATTATATGGCATTGCCGCTGTATTGCCGCATATGCGCGAACGAAAACAAGGTCATATTATCAATACCTCTTCTGTAGCAGGGCACAAAGCAAGTCCCGGATCAGCTGTCTATTCCGGAACAAAGTTTGCCGTCCGAGCCATTACAGAAGGCTTGCGCCAGGAAGAAGCAGCGAATAATATCCGCACGACCATCATCTCACCAGGTGCTATTAAAACAGAACTTCCGGATAGCATAACAGACGATGAAATACGGGAAGGCATGGGCGAGGTGCTAGATGCCGCCGTCACACCAGATAGTATCGCACGAGCTGTCCGCTTTGCATTAAGCGAGCCTGACGATGTAGCGGTCAACGAACTGCTCATTCGACCAACACAGCAAAAGGGCTGATTCCAATAAATACAGCACCTAACCAGATTATCTGGTTAGGTGCTGTATCTTTTAATTATTTAAATCTTCGCCATTGGATGCAATAACTTTCTTGTACCGGATTCGATTAAGCGAACCGTTTCCATCATTATCTTTATCTACATAAATATAACCATATCTCTTTTTCATTTCTCCAGTGCTCGCACTCACCAGATCAATTGCGTATACCTTCTTCATTAGCTTCGAATGCCTTGAAAGTCTCTCCGTCAATCTATTATAAAATACACCCGAATCCACTTAATTTATTTTAACTATATATTAGTTTAGTTATATAAGTGAAATCACAAGCCAATTAATCGCTTTCTTCCTTCACAGACAGGTATAATCGAAGCTGATATAGAAATCTAACTAAAAGTATTTACATATAAAGAAGGGATGAAATACATGAGCAATCTAAGAGAAGACGCACTAAAAATACATCGCGAAAACAAAGGGAAACTGACAATGAAGTCGAAGATTCCTGTTCGTAACGCGACAGATTTGAGTCTTGCCTACTCTCCAGGTGTAGCGGAACCATGTAAAGAAATTCATCAGAATAAAGATGATGTGTACGAATATACAATGAAAGGCAATATGGTTGCTGTTGTCAGCGACGGTTCTGCTGTACTTGGCCTTGGAAATATCGGCCCAGAAGCATCTCTGCCAGTAATGGAAGGAAAATCAGTTCTATTCCAGAGCTTCGCAGGTGTGGACAGCTTCCCAATCGTGCTGGATACAAATGATGTTGATGAAATCGTCCGTACAGTTAAACTAATGGCGCCAACATTCGGCGGTGTCAATTTGGAAGATATCTCTGCACCGCGCTGCTTCGAAATTGAAGAACGCCTAAAAGCAGAAACAGATATCCCTGTATTCCATGATGATCAGCACGGGACTGCGATTGTAACAGTTGCTGGTCTATTGAACGCCCTTAAATTGGTTGGCAAAAGCTTCGACAATATCAAAGTTGTCGCAAATGGTGCTGGCGCGGCTGGTATTGCAATCATCGAATTGCTGCACAGCCTTGGTGTGAATAACGTGATCATGTGTGACTCCAAAGGGATGATCTATGAAGGTCGCCCGGAAGGCATGAACAAAATGAAAGACCGCGTTGCGAAAATTACAAACCGTGACCGTCAAGAAGGAAGCCTGTCTGATGCGATCAAGGATGCAGATGTGTTCATCGGTGTATCCCTTGCGAATCTGCTTTCTCAAGATGACGTGCGCACAATGGCGAAAGATCCAATCATCTTCGCAATGGCAAACCCTGATCCGGAAATCTTGCCAACCGATGCGAAAGAAGCAGGCGCTCGTGTTATCGGAACTGGCCGTTCTGACTTCCCGAACCAGGTGAACAACGTATTAGCATTCCCTGGTATTTTCCGCGGTGCACTGGATGTTCGCGCAACCGGTATTAACGAAGAAATGAAAATTGCCGCTGCCAAAGCGATTGCTGAGCTAATCGACGAGAGCGATTTGAACGAAGACTACGTAATCCCAGCTCCATTCGATCCTCGCGTTGCTCCAGCTGTTGCCAAAGCTGTAGCGAAAGCAGCAATGGATACTGGTGTGAACCGTATTACGATTGATCCAGAAGAAGTAGCAGAGAAAACGCGTCAGCTTACATTAATTGACGAAGACTAAACAAAAAAGACAGAGCATGGAAGCTCTGCCTGAGGAGGAATCCCTTATGGGGTTCCTCTTTTTTAGTTATCTAAATTTAACACAGTTAATTTCTCACGAGTCATGGAAAGAATGCTGTTAGCAATTCCTTGTGTCCCCATACCAGAACCTTTTACACCAAGGAATGGGAAGTGGTCAGGACCACGCTCTGTGCGTCCGTTGATTTGAACAGCGCCGACCTCTAATTCATTTGCGATATAAAATGCTTTATCCACATCACGTGTGAAAATGCTCGCTTGCAATCCATATTGTGATTTGTTAGCAATTTCTATTGCTTCTTCATCAGAACCAACACGTATGACAGGCAATACGGGACCGAACGGCTCCACCCAAGCTACATCCATATCTTCCGTTACATGATCAAGCAATGTCGGGTGAATCAAGTTGCCTTCTCGTTTGTTGCCAGCCACTAATGTGGCACCTTTAGCCAATGCATCGTCAATGAGCGCTTGCACACCATCAGCCGATTTACTATCAATCAATGGAACAACCGTATTGCTTTCTTCTGGTGATCCAACCGCAAGTTCAGCCACTTGCTCTTTCAATTTAGCTACTAGCTCATCTGCTGCATTGTCATGCACAAGTACACGCTTAATAGCTGTGCAGCGCTGCCCAGAATAAGAATAAGCGCCGCTTATAATATTTTTTACTGCTTTATCCAAGTCCGCATCTTCGCGGACAATCCCTGGATCCTTACCGCCCAGCTCAAGTACAACTGGTTTCATCCCTGCGATTTTCGCCAGATTTTCTCCCGTTTTCGTGCCACCTGTAAAGGAAACCATGCTTATATCTTTATGTTCCACAAGGAAGTCACCAATAACGGAACCACGGCCAGTAACGATATTAACAACCCCTGCCGGCAGCCCTGCACGATCAAGTGCTTCCATCATTTTAATGCCGCTCAAAGCGCCTTGAGTTGCTGGCTTAAAGATGACTGTATTACCGGAAATAAGTGCTGGAGCAAGTTTAGATGCTGATAAGTTCACTGGATAATTAAACGGTGAAATCGCTAGCACTACACCTAAAGGTACACGGTCCACAATACCAACCTTCGAGCTGGATCCTCCTGGAAAACGGTCGCCTTTCATGCTTTCCCCATTAGTATGCAGCGCTTCTTGCGCAGTATAACGGATATAATCATATGTCCGCTGCACTTCACTTTTCGCATCCTTCAGGCTCTTTCCAACTTCTTGCATCATTGTTTGTGCAATTTCATCCTGCATTGCAAGCAGCTCATCTGCCCATTTATACAGCAGATCTGCTCTTTCCTGCAAGCTAACTTTTGCCCAGGATTTTTGCGCTTGCTTAGCAGATTGAATTGCTGCTTCGGCTTCTTCCTGCGATAACGCCTGAACAGTACCGACAACACCATCTTTGTACGGGGATAGTATTTCTACAACGTTACCTGTGCTGCTTTCTTTCCATTCACCGTTCACATAATATTGTTGCGCTGTTAATGTTGACTCCATTACTTTCTCCTCCTTGTGTTACAGTTAGTTTATTTAATTAAAAAACTTAAAAAAGTTACTGACACCCATTCTACTACTAATATTTTTATAATGAAATCATTTTGCTCAAATTTATTTTTTATTTGTTTACCTTTAAATCAAGGTTTTTGAGTATACAACATATAAGATTAGTATGTCATTTTCATTATCCATTCCATTTCCTAGTAAGCTATTACTCTCTAGGATCAGCATAAGATCAATTACTTTTTTAATTAAAAAAAGAGGAGCATCAATTGCTCCTCTTCTCATTTCTTGCACAGATCATCCATATATTCGGTTAGTATTTCAGTTGTGTATTCTCCAGAAAAAAGTTCCGGATTAAGAAACCGATGAATTGCCAGTCCATCAATTAAAGCATAAAGTTTTTCTGTTTCCTTCTTTAAATCTCTTTCCTTCAGTTCTCCGCTATCTGACAAAAAAACAAGCGCACGCTGAACTGCCTCCCGTATACCGTCTGTCTGCCTGAAAGCATCGCCTTGCTTGTATTTTAAATGCAGTGTAAAGGCAAACCACACCTGCATCTCTGCCATTGATTCCCGATTAATAGGCAGAAGTTCCAGCAGCACATTTGTGACAAGCTGTTTTGGCGGATCATTTCGTTGAATAACCTGTATAATTCGAGCTTCACAACGGGATTTAACAAGCTCCATCGCATATTCCAGCAGTTCCTCTTGTGTTGAAAAGTAATGTCGCAATGCACCAAGTGACAAATTGGCACTCTTAGCAATATTCCGAACCGATGCCGCCTCTATCCCGCCATCCAGAATGACCTGCCAAGTTGCCTTTGCTATATCTTGTTTTCTCGCTTCATGATCAATTTTCTTTGGCATAATGTCACTTTAGCAAAAGTCGCATAGGAAAGCAATTTATTTAATACACTTGTATCACAAAAGAAACAATGCTAGCATAACAATACAACTGTACTAAAAAAGGAGGGCAATTGATGAATGCCATTATTATATTAATCATCTTGTGTGAAGTTGGTTTCTGGATCTTTATTGCTGCTGGACTGCTGTCCCGCTATGTGCTTAAACTGCCTAAGCTCGGCATGATTCTGCTTAGCACTACCCCGCTGATTGATTTAGTTCTGCTTATTGCCACTGCATACGACCTAGCCCGCGGCACAACCGCAACTACCGCCCACGCCATCGCCGCTATTTACATTGGTGTCAGTTTGGCTTACGGAAGATCCATGATTCGCTGGGCCGATCAGCGTTTTGCGTATTTCATCGCAAAGCAAGGTGAAAGACCAAAAAAACTCTACGGAAAAGCGCACGCGCAAAAAGAAATGAAGAGCTGGCTGCAGCATCTGCTGGCTTATATTATTGGAGCTGTTCTGCTGCTCGCAGTTGTCTATTGGATTAATGATCCAAGTCGGACCGAGGCACTTACCAATGTGCTGCGCATCTGGTCAATCGCACTCGGCATCGATTTTCTTATTAGTGTCAGCTATACCTTTTTCCCCAAAAAAGAGAAGCATACCAGCTCTTAGAGCATGTATGCTTCATTTTCAAAAGTCTTCTTTCTTCGATCTTTCGTTAGCCAAATTCATAACAAAATAGCAAAGAACAAGTAGGAGAATGGCTCCGCAATAGTACAAGGTGTACAGCGCACTCTCATGGTACACAACAATTAGGCGAATGAGGGCTGTAATACCGATATACAGAAAATACCGAATCGGGAAATGATAATCTTCTTGAAAATACTTTACAATCATGGCGATGAACTCAAAATAAAGGAAAAATACCAAGATATTGTTCAAGAATGTCAGTCTTGAAGTATTTCCGTCATTGAACAGCGAATTGGTAATAATATCAATCAGTTCTTTTCCTAATAAAATCGTGATTGCAATAGCCAGGAGTATTAATGCTACATTTAAGATATACTGCAAAATTGTCGCGATCGTTGCTTTTGTTCTTTTTTTCTTTGTATGGGCCTGCGTTCGCATTCTATCACCTCTAAAAGTCCTATACCCTACCTTTTCAGCAGGTATGCCGTATTAATATCCTTTGTTCGCGTGACGCCTGCTAACGCATAAGTCAGCTGCAATTCCGTTCGTAAGTCTTCAATCACACGACGTACACCTGCTTGTCCGCCGAGAGTTAGTCCATATACATAAGGACGACCAATCAGGACGCTATCCGCGCCCAGTGCAATCGCCTTGAACACATCAGCCCCAGATCGAATTCCGCCATCTATCAGTACCGGCACCGCACCATCTACCTGCTCCACAACAGCTGGCAAGGCACGAAGAGATGCAGCAGCGCCATCAAGCTGCCTGCCGCCATGGTTGGAGACTACAATCGCATCAAAACCTAAGTCAACAGCCTGCCTTGCATCGGCAGGATGCAGAATTCCCTTAACCACAATTGGCAGGCTTGTCTGCTCCCTAAGAAACAGCAGGTCATCCCAAGTTAGATTGGGATGATGGATACTTTCCAAGATGGCTTCTCTAATATGTGCTTCTGAAAGATCAGGAACCATTTCACGGAAGACTGGATCTTGTACATAGTTTGCGGCACCTTTTAATAACTTGAGTGGTGAGTAACCATTTCGGTAATCTCGTTTCCGCCAGCCAAGGAGTCCGGTATCTACGGTTACTACAATCGCATGATAACCAGCTCTTTCTGCTCGTTTCACCATGCTGGCAGTCAAGCTACGGTTAGTTGACCAATAAAGCTGGAACCACTTTACTCCCTCCGGAGCAGTTGTCGCTATTTCTTCCAAGGAAGCAGTCGTAACGGTACTTGCTGCAAATGGGATGCGGGCGTCTGCTGCAGCCTTCATACTGGCAATCTCCATCTCCGGATGAAAAATACCTTGATAACCAACAGGCGCCAGCAGAACTGGCATAGATAACGTTTGCCCAAGTAACTCGACAGTTAGATCCACATCTGATACATCTCGCAAAACACGAGGCAAAATATCATACGCACAGAAGGCTTCGCGATTTTGTCCAAGTGTCATTTCATCCCCAGCACCGCTTTGCAGAAATCCAAAAGGACCTGCTGGTAACATTTCTTTTGCTTTCGCTTCCCATTCCTCAGCAAACAATGGGTAGCCATCCGTTTGTTCTCCAATTCTAGTAAACGTATTTCTCACACACAGCACCCCCAGCTATAGCTTAGAATAGTAATAGAATAATTCGAACTCGTTAGGAATTCCACTTTTTTCGTGATAAGATAATCTGTGAAAAATAATCAGGCGGAGGCGGCATTCATGGCTAATTATCATAATCTTTCAAATGAAGCATTACAAGAAAAATATAATACACTGCAAGATGCCTACGAGAAAATTGCAAGTCAGCAGCTGCAGCTGGACATGACACGCGGCAAACCTTGTACAGAACAACTTGATTTATCTCAGCCAATGCTGGATATTCTGACTTCCACAAGTGCAGTCAAGACAGAAAATGGCTTGGATGCCCGAAACTACGGTGTATTAGACGGCATTCCGGAAGCAAAAGCTTTCTTTGCTTCTATACTCGATGTATCACCAGAACAAATTATTGTTGGCGGAAACAGCAGCTTAACCATGATGCATGACTCCATTGTTCAGTTCCTGCTTCACGGAGTATCAGAGGACGCTGCATCCTGGGTAAAGCAAGAAAATGTAAAATTCCTTTGCCCAAGCCCTGGCTATGATCGCCATTTCGCTATTTGTGAAGCATTAGGCATTGAAATGATCCCAGTCGCAATGACACCAGAAGGACCAGATATGGATGAAGTGGAGAAGTTAGCAGCAGCCGATCCACAAATTAAAGGTATTTGGTGCGTACCAAAATACAGTAACCCAGATGGCATCACATACACAGATAATGTTGTGGATCGACTTGCAACGATGAAAACTGCTGCGGATGACTTCCGTATCTTTTGGGATAATGCCTATACGGTTCATCACCTTACCGATGAACCAGATGAACTGAAGAACATCATGACAGCAGCATCTAAAGCCGGAAATTCCGATCGCGTGCTGCAGTTTGCTTCTACTTCTAAAGTGACTTTTCCTGGTTCTGGTGTCGCTGTACTAGCCTCCAGTGAAAGAAATATTGCGTTTTATAAAAAGAATCTTTCCATCCAATCAATTGGACCGGATAAACTAAATCAGCTGCGTCATGTCGCTTTCTTAAAAGATAAAGCTACCTTGGCTGATCATATGAAAAGGCATGCAGCTATCCTTGCTCCAAAGTTCCAGACAGTCCTGACCATTCTGGATGAAAAATTGGGCGGTAAAGGTATAGCTGATTGGACGAACCCGAACGGCGGTTACTTCATCAGTCTGAATACGATGGAAGGCTGTGCCAAAGAAGTTGTAGAGCTTGCCAAGAAAGCAGGCGTTACTCTGACAAGTGCAGGTGCAACGTACCCGTATGGCAAAGATCCGTACGACGCTAACATTCGGATTGCACCAACACTGCCTCCAATTGAAGATTTGAAAAAAGCGATTGACGTGCTGTGCTTGTGCGTAGAAATGGTTAGCATCAATCACCTATTACAGAAATAAGATAAAGGCCGCTCACTCGAGCGGCCTTTCTATAGGATATCGATAATATACCTTTTCTGCGATAATCTGGATGAACCATTCCGCAAACTTCAACCTTGCTGCCGAAGCGGTACAGCCCCAGAAAACCGCGCCCCCCATTCTGTCTGCCTTCCTTCATTATAGCGCCAAACAAAAAAATCCTGCCGCATAGACGGCAGGATTTCCGCTTAATTTTCTTGATGTTCCACTTTTACTCTTCTAATAAAGAAGCTGATTACCACTCCAATAATGGCAATGATGATACCGAAGATAAAGGAGCTTTGAACACCTTCTGTAAATGCTTGAAGCATTGTTTGTGGATCCCTTGGATTTGCAGCATCTTCCAAGTAACCATTTTGTCCAGCAGTCATGATACTAATCGCAACAGCTGTACCAATTGCACCAGCAACCTGCTGTAATGTGTTCATGATTGCTGTTCCATCTGGATACAAGCTAGGCGGCAGCTGATTCAAACCATTTGTCTGTGCTGGCATCATAATCATCGAGATACCAATCATCAATACAATCAGCAATCCAATGATGAAACCCGTAGACGTATCTAAAGAAATAGTAGAGAATCCGAACATAGCAGCTGTAACAAGAATCAAACCAGGCGTTACTAGGTATCTTGGTCCAAATTTATCAAACAGTCCGCCCATAACAGGTGACAGCAAACCGTTGATAACACCACCTGGAAGCAAAACAAGCCCTGCCGCTAGCGGCGTCATGGAGAGAGCAGTCTGCAAGTACAATGGCAGTAAAATCATCGAAGAAAGCATTACCATCATACTAACTAAAATTAATACTAAACCTATGACAAACATCGGATAACGGAACGCACCTAAGTTCATCATTGGCTGTTTCATTCGAACCTGACGTACAGAGAAAAGAATCAAGCTCAAGGCCCCTGCTGCAAGCGCTACGATCACGACTGGGTCACCCCATCCGCCACCTTCTCCTGCATGACTGAAGCCATATACAACACCACCGAAACCGATAGTGGATAGAACGATAGACAAAACATCAATTTTAGGTTTCGTTAATGTCGTCACGTTTTGCATGAAGAAAGCACCGAAAACAAGTGCAACTAAAAGCAATGGCAAGGAGAACCAGAAAATCCAGTGCCAAGTCAGCTTATCGATAATCAGACCAGAAACAGTCGGCCCTACTGCCGGTGCAAACATGATAACCAATCCGATTAGTCCCATCGCTTTACCACGACGGTGCGCCGGGATAATGTTTAGAATCGTATTAAACATTAGCGGAAGTAAAAGTGCCGTACCAATTGCCTGTACAATTCGTGCGACGAGCAACACGGTAAATGATGGCGCAATTGCCGCAATAAATGTTCCAATAATCGAGAAAACTAAAGATGTTAGAAATAACTGTCGCGTTGTAAACCACTGCATAATCAAACCGGAAACCGGTACAAGTACACCTAGCGTTAACAAATATCCTGTCGTCAGCCATTGTGCTGTAGACGGCGTAATGCCGAAGTTTTGAATGATGTTTTGAAGCGCGATGTTTAGCGCTGTTTCACTGAACAAACCGATGAAACCAGCAATCAAGAATGAAATAATAATTGGCATAGCTTTAATTTCGCTGCTGGTTGCGGCTGTTGCAGTTTTGTTACTATCCATTTGCAATATTCTCTCCTCCAAATTAGGAATTTTGATTTAGTAATGACGGAAGCTGTCTCGCTACACTATACAGCGGTTTTCCAGATGCGTTTGTCACCGCAAGAATCACCGCTCCTTCTATTAAGGCATTTATTGTAACGGCCAAGTCTTTCGCCATTTCTTTTTCATAACCAAAGGCCATCAAACGGTCGGTATATAAATTCTGCCAATCGGCGTATGCATGCTGACAGCTGTTGCGCAGCACTTCGTTTGTTGCGGCTGTCTCTGATGCAATAAGTCCAATCTGCACACCTTCCATTTGTTGTTTTTTTTCGAAGTCTGCGGCTATATTATGAATATGATACTGAAAAGCTTCCACAGCTGTATCTTTGGCAGCCAAATCTTTAGCAGCGCCTTCCAAGACCAGTGTTTTCATCAGCTTAATTGCTTCCAAAGCGATTTCTTCTTTGCCATTTGGAAAATGATAATACAAAGACCCTTTTGGCGCACCGCTTTCTTCAATTATCTGACTCAAACCCGTGCCATGAAATCCTTGCCGCTGAAACAGCTCTGAGGCGGTTCGTAAGATAAGTTCTTTTGTGGTTTCCTTCTTTTTCACGGCTTCATACAACCCTGCACTCCTCTAATTATAACAATCGGTCTAGATAATAATATTTTCTTTTGGTCTGTCTGTCAAGAATGTGCTCCTGATTTTTTATTTATTAATTTTTTGTAAATTGGCAAGCAAGAAAGTTAAGCTGATGTTATAGTACATGTGACTTTTCTAGTGTGTTTATATGATGCCAAAGATTAATATATGGAAAGGAGTCTGCATTATGACGAACAATAAAACAAAATTATCAGCTCTAATAGAAATTTTTCTTGTTTCCTTTCGCTTAGGGTGCACATCCTTCGGCGGTCCAATAGCGCATCTTGGCTATTTCCAAGAAGCTTATGTAAGAAACAAGCGCTGGCTGGATGAAAAAGCCTATGCTAACTTAGTAGCTCTGAGTCAGTTTCTGCCCGGACCTGCCAGCAGTCAAGTCGGAATTGGTATTGGAATTGTTAGAGGCGGTTTAATTGGCGGTATAATTTCATTCCTCGGTTTTACTTTGCCGTCTGTTCTAGTTCTTATTTTATTTGCCATATTTATCGGACAAACAAATCTAACTGACGCCGGCTGGATTCAAGGCCTCAAGCTTGTAGCAGTAGCAGTAGTTGCGCATGCCGTACTTGGTATGAGCCGGAAATTAACAACCAATTTACTGACTAAAGCATTCGCACTCGGCGCCCTCGTGCTCACACTGCTATGGCCGCATCAATTGTCACAGCTGCTCGCCATCCTACTTGCAGCAGCCGCTGGGTACTTATTTCTGCACCCGGATTCGACATCAAAAGAAACTGCTAATGTAAACATTGCTATAAAGAGACGGACTGGTGTCATCTGTTTAAGTTTATTCTTCTTGCTGCTAGCAGGACTTCCGCTCTTGCGCACCTTTATAGATAATCCGGTACTTGCCATGGCAGATAGTTTTTATCGCGCTGGATCACTCGTTTTCGGTGGCGGACATGTCGTCCTTCCTCTGCTGGAGCGTGAATTCGTCCCAACTGGATTAATTAGTCAGCAAGATTTCCTTACAGGATACGGAGCTGCTCAGGCAGTGCCCGGCCCGCTCTTTACTTTTGCCGCCTATTTGGGAACTGTGCTTTACGGATGGCAAGGCGGTTTATTAGCTACCGCTGCCATTTTTCTGCCTGCCTTTTTGCTGTTGATAGGCGCTTTTCCTTTTTGGGCAATTCTGCAGAAAAACGCTGGCTTCCGAAAAGCATTTGCCGGAATTAACGCTGCCGTAGTCGGCATCTTAATCAGTGCATTTTTTATTCCTATCTGGTCATCAGCTATTCACTCTCCCGTAGACATTGCTCTTGCGGCTGTTTTTTACAGCTTACTCGCGTTTTGGAAGCTGCCCGCATGGTTTATTGTTATACTCGGTGCTTTAAGCGGATTTATATTATAAGAAGAAGGACATGCCTCGTGCGCATGTCCTTTTAACTTGATAAGCTTCTTCTCTTACTCAAATAAAATAACAGCATCGCTATCAGCAGCATAATGAAGCATCCAATCTGTACAGCTATAGCTACATCTGTCATCGCATTAATGCCCGCGAGGACGGCTGTCATCCCGATGATGAGAACCGACTCAATTGTTTGGTACAGACTCATCATCCTGCCCAGCTGATTTTCAGGAATATGTTCCTGCATATACGTTAGGTAACCCGCATTGGAAAATGCCAGCGCAGCCGAAAGGACAAATACACCAATACTGGCGGATAAAAAGCTGTACGAAAATGAAAACACAACATAACCGATTGCCCCTGCGGCAGCTCCATAACAAAGTAGCTGTATAGCCTGAAAATATCGTGTTACCATACTTAATATAATGGAGCCAACGATGAATCCTGTCCCCGCAACACTTACCAGTACCCCATAGGCAGCTTGCGATAGGCCAATTGCTTCCGAAGCAAAAGCTACTTCCATGGAATCCACAGCAGCTGTCATAATTGTCATACAGCTAAATAAGAGAAGCAGCAGTGTCAGCGCGGCAAACTTTTTACTAAATGCAGCAACAAGTTTCCAGTCATCTCTCCAAATCTGAATCCAGCGCTGTCCGCTTTCTTCTATCGGTATCTTTACCGAGGGGAGCACGAGACAAATCCCAGCTGCCAGTAGTAAGAGGAGAATGTTGACAAGCAATGCCATGTCCACGGAACCTATACCTACCAATACACCAGCCAATGCTGGACCTAGTACAAATCCGCTTCCATCTGCTATGGCTCGAAATGAATTAAACCGCTGCCAGTGCTGTTTTTGTATCAGCCCAGTAATATACGGCAGACTGGCTGGTTCAAATATGGAAGCTGCAGCTGCAACAAGGAAGACAAGCAGATAAATTTGTCCAAGTGAGTCTGTCAGCATCATACCCATTAAACCAATAACCCTTATAAGATATAATCCAATCATCAACTTTCGATTATCCATTCGATCAATGAAGCTGCCTGCCCAACTGTTCATTAAAAGACCTGCAGCGGGCTTGATCATATACAGCATCGCAACAGCAACAGCTGCTTGCTCTGCTTGCTGGTACACCTTTAAATTCAATGCAATCAGGTATATCCATTCCCCGCAGGATGCAAAAGTTATCGAAACCAGCACGCCAATAGCACGTAAACGGTATCTTCTCATTTTCTTCCTCCATTTCATTCGTTTGAAGTTAAAGCCAATAAAAAAATCCCACCCCCAAGATCGAAATCTTAGGGGCGAGATACCGTCGCGGTGCCACCCTAGTTTTCCTGACAAGTAACCTAGTCAGGCTCAAAAAGTACACGCAATATACTGCGTAGACCTTGTGCTGTAACGGGCACTCCCGGTTTGCCATCACGATTGATCCGGCAAACAGCTCCACGGTTTGTTCTGGCTGGTCTCCTTCACCCTTCTCAGCGTTACAGGGTTCTCTGTAGAAGGAGCTTACATACCATACTGCTCCGCTTCAACACTTGTAAATTTTTACTATAGTACCATGATTCAAAGCCTTACACAATATGATGTTTAAACTTTTCGTATACTTCATCACTAGCTATAACAAACAAGCGATCGGTCGGCTCTAATGCGGAATCTTTATCATGCAGGAAATTCATGTTTTCATTTATGCAGAAAAGATTCATCCCCTCTTTTGCTAGGGCATGCTGTGCGTCTTCGTATGTCTGCCAGTTTGACTTTGGTTTCACTTCATGAATATTGCTTCCATGCTGTTTACTTAAAAGCTGACGGAATAGATTAGAAGTTCCGGGTGTGAGAACAGCTTTCGCCATCAGCAACGAGACAGAGTCATTCGATAAGATAAAATCGTCAATTGAAATATGCTCAAATTTAGGGATGTGCGATTCATTATTGATTTCAACCACTGTATGTATATTTACATTTTCTGCTTTGGAAATCCCCTCGACTGCAGAAGCAATTAAAAGTGTCTTGGCATCTGCCAAAAGAGTAGAATCTAATGTTGGGTCAGAGAATACAGCAACACGCGCCGCTTCTAAAAGATTTGCCCGCTTCAGTATTGCTTCATCGGTGGGATCACCTTGTACGAATGCAATATGCTCGTGTTCAAATGGGTGTTCTCCTCTATCGTCAATTACGACGATATAGGCGTCCGTTTCATTTGCCAGTACTTCTTCTATCGATTTTTTCACCTTTCTAGACCAGCCTATGTATATATAATGTCCACTTCTTTTAATCAACAGCTTTCCCTCCCTTTGCATTTGCTTAAACGCCGAAGCACCATCCGCTATCTTACCAATCAGTACACCAATGACACCAATTCCAAATAGAAACAAAAAGATCCCTAATAATCTTCCTGGTACTGTCTGTGGGTAATAGTCTCCATACCCAACTGTTGTGACGGTTGTCATGGTCCACCAAAAACCATCAAACCATGACGGAAAGTTTTCTCTTTCGATAAAGTGAATACCTACTGTCCCGGTCATAACGACAACAACGGAAGCTATAGCTATCGAGAGAAAATTAATAGATGTAATATTCTTCCACAAACGAATGAAGATAGTCAACACAACTCCCCCTTGCCCCTATTATAACTGGGTATTCCATACAAAATAAATACTAGGAAAAACAAATTTACAGTTTATTGCCACTTCTCCAAACATAAAAAAAGACACTTCGCGGGGAAGTGTCTTTTTTACTGTGTATTAGTAAGCTAAGCTAAATAGGCCTTTTACGTGAGTCAAGTAGCGGATATTACTTGCTTCTTTCATCATTGTAGCTGGAAGACCTTTCAATGGTGTCTGGTTAGCACCGATGAAGGCTACAGCATCCTTGCGGCCAAGGCTTGCAAGTGTACCGGAGTTAATCGGGCTGAACTCTTCCATTGTTTTTCCTTCAAGGTAAGCGAATAAGTTGTATCCTACTAGCTCACCCATTTGCCAAGCAATCTGAGCTGTTGGCGGCCAAGGACGACCGTCTTCACCGAAGTATACTGCACTGTCACCGACAACGAATACATCCTGATGGCTCTTAGACTGCAGGTGCGCGTTTACAGTTGCACGGCCGCGATCTGTTTCTAAACCAGACTCCGCTACCATTGGGAAGGCTTGTACGCCGCCTGTCCAAACAAATGTATTCGTTTCGATCTTCTGACCGTCTTTCAATTCTACAACGTTGCCTTCTACATTCGTTACAGGCAATCCAAGTAAGAATTCAACGCCGCGTTTTTCCAAGCTGGATTGCGCGCGATCGATAAGGTGCTGCGGAAGCATCGGAAGGACCTTAGGACCTGCTTCAACTAGCTGCAACTTGATTTCTTTTGGATCTACACCGTGAGGCAAGCAGTAAGATGGAAGCTTGTCCGCGATTTCGCCTACTAGCTCAACACCAGTCAGACCGCCGCCACCGATAAGAATTGTTGCGTCTGCAGGATTCTTAGATGCTGCATAAGCTTTAATTTTATCTTGAATTTGGTTGTATACTTTGTTTGCATCAGCTGCGGATTTCAGAACAAGGCTGTTCTCTTCCAATCCAGGGATACCAAAGTAAGCCGTTCTGCTTCCGAGTCCAACTACCAACGCATCATAAGAAAGTGTATTGCCGCCTTCTAGGACAACTTCTTTCGTATCAACATTGAAGCTTTCTACTGTTGCCACTTTAAAATCAACATCCAAACCTTTAAGAAGCTTCGTTACAGGCATTGCTACTGCTTGCTCGGAAATACTGCCTGCTGCAAGACGATGAAGCTCAGTGATGATTTGGTGTGTTGGTGTTTTATTGATAAGTGTTACATTAGCTTCTGCTTTGCTGTAATACTTACGTACAGTTTGAGCGGCTAAGACTCCGCCATAACCGGCGCCTAAAATAACGATATTCTTTGCCATACTTAATCCTCCGTCCTTACCTTTAAGCTCTTATTTTTGTTTTTGATTTTCTTTTTCGTTTGCTACTTCCAAATAGCTTTGAACAAAACGGAACATTTTTTGTGCTTGCGGATCCTTCATAAGACGAAGCAAACCGAATAGTCCGATTGTTTCATTGCTTGTTTCAGCACGGTCTTTCGCTTCAATTGCAGTTTGGGCAACTGTTTTCACAGAATCCGTTACTGGGTGAAGTACCTCTGTAATCGCACCAACAGTATCAGATTTCAAAACATCATCCGTTGCAACAGCTTGTGCAAAATCGTAAGATGCTGTTAACGCATTCACAAGCTCATTGATTTTTGGCAGCTGATCAATCAAAGAAGTCAATGATTCTTGTACTTCAGGCTTTAGCAATTGGCCAATAAGATCCTGTTGGCTCTGGCTAACACTTTCGTTTGTTTCAGACATAACGTATTCTCCTTTGCTATGGCAATCCAATATATTTATACGTAAACATTATACTTTGTTGTGAATTTGTTCACAACTGTACGTTCACAAATTGCTCAAAATATCCACTTTCAACTTTACTCCTACTTTTGGGACTTGTCAAAAGTTATTTCACTTAGGTTAACGTTTTTTTCATTTCCTATTTATATGTTCAAAAAATAAGTAATGAATACCTCTCTCCAAATGCTTCAGCTACTCTATATAATGAGAAGATACGATACAGATTATACACGCTTCCCAAAACTCATCCACTGATAGCGTCCGCGAATAACACAGTATACACCATATAAGATAAATCCGAGCGCAACGACACCGAGCATCCAGCGGCCAAATGGCTGCTGGATTATCTTGCTGAGTGCTCCGTCTATCCCCCTCGCTTGATAGGTTTTAGCTTGGATGGCGGTAATAATAAAAAAAGACCCCATAATATTGAACACAATTCCTCTGCTTATTTTGCCAACTCGACCGGCATAAAGGGCAATGCGTTTTTCTTTCTTATTCATCTCCATGCGATTGAACTGACGTAAAAAGCTGCCTGTTGCTCCGCTGAATACTTGCTGTACACCGAATATAATGACAATTATTCCAACACAACCAACCAGCCACGTTCCTAACGGATAAGTCAGCAGTTTTTCTGATAAAGATTTTGAATGTTCTCCCCAGCTGTGATTGGTTGCTGCAAAAGATAGTGCATTTAAACTAACACCTGCATAAAGAATTGTAGAAACACCATGATTAATACGCGTAACAATCTTTTTTACTCTGCTTCCTTTATTGTTATTTGGGGCTGTAATAGCCTGTATCGCATCCCAGCTTACATACCCAATTAATCCAATTCCAATAAACCACAACAGCATATTTCCAAACGGTATTCCGGATAGTTGCTCTAGCATTCCGGTTGTTCCCGTCGTTTCGCCACCAAGATGAAGCGCTGAAAAAAGCGCTAAAACTCCAATTACCATATAAACAATTCCCTTTACCATATAGCCCACACGACCGAATCTGCGTATCCATGGCTTTGTTTCTTCTTTCGCTTTGTAAACTTTTTGTATCGCTTCCTCGTTTTCAACCACGATAATTCCTTCCTCCCTTAATCCTTCAACCTTATTCCCATCGCCTGCTGTAAAGAAACACATGAAAATATACTAGGCAAGCTACCCAAACCCGATTTGTTACATACGATGGAGAAGAAGCAAGAAGGGAGAATAGTGATGTACAACAAAAACGATAAACAAAGTCAGCATCGACAAATTCAAGTTCCTGGACTGCCAGGTTTCGGCGGACCCGGAACTGGCGGACAGGGCGGCTTTCCATTTGGGCCTCCTTCTGGCTCCGGCGGGCAAGGTGGCTTCCCATTCGGACCTCCTCCTGGATCCGGTGGACAGGGTGGCTTCCCATTCGGGCCTCCTTCTGGATCTGGCGGGCAAGCCGGACAGCAGCAGGGGCAGTTCGGACCACCAGGACCGCCGCCGTCACAGATTCCGCAGCTGCAGTCCGTTAGCAGTAGTGGCGGGCCCTCTGCATTTGCAGTAGATCCTGGCGGAATCAGATTTTGTCTGTACCGATACACTTACATGCAACTCGAAAACGGTCAGCGCTTCTGGTACTACCCAGTATTCGTCGGTCGCACATCTATCGCTGGATTCCGCTGGCGCCCGCAGCAATTCCGCTGGCAGTATTTTGGAATTGATTTGAATCGTGTCGAAGCATTTAGCTGTTATTGACCTCACACAAAAAGGCCTTCCTTAAGCAGAAGGCCTTTTCTGTTTATTCTAATACTCCCATCAGCTCTGGAAGCCACAAACTTATAGCCGGAATATAAGCCACAGCCAAGAAGGCTATTATGACCGGAATATAGAAAAGCAATAATGGTTTAGTTACCTGTTCAATCGATACATCCCCAACTTTCGATCCAATGAAGAGTACCGTTCCCACCGGCGGCGTAATTGTACCAATAGCCAGCCCCATAGACATAATCATCCCAAAGTGTACCGGATGCACGCCTAATTCCAAAGCTATTGGCAAAAGTATCGGTGTAAAGATTAGCAGCGCTGGCGCTATATCCATAAATGTTCCGACCAGCAGCAGCAAAAGAACCATGATTAAGATTAATATCATCTTATTATCGCTGAGCTGGAGGATCCCTTCGCTGACGAACTGCGGAAGCTTGGAGTAAGATAAGATCCAGGACATAGCAGATGAAGCACCGATAAGCAGTAAGATAACACCAGAGAAGATGACTGTGTCCCGCAGAATGACCGGGATATCTTTCCATGTCAGGCTCCGGTAAATCAAACACAATATCACTGCATAAAGGATAGCGACAGCTGCCCCTTCTGTAGCAGTAAACACACCTAGTGATATCCCGCCAATAACAACTACGATCAGCAGAAGACTAGGGATAGCTTGTAATGTTACTCTCATCGCTTGAGAAAACCGAATAGGATCAGAAACTGCATATCCTCTGCGTTTGGCAACTATAAAGGCCATTATCATAATTAAGACTGCCATTAGAATTCCTGGCAGATATCCTGCAATAAACAAAGCTCCGATAGAGGTTCCGCCGCTTAATACAGAATAGATAATCGGCGTCCCACTAGGAGGAATAATTAATCCCGCCGGCGCGGATGCAATATTAACAGCCGCTGAATATGTAGGATCATAGCCTTCTTTTTTCTGTAAGGGAGACATAATTTTTCCCATCGTTGCCGCCGAGGCAATTGCCGAGCCAGATAAGGCGCCGAACAATGTATTTCCGATTACATTTGTGTGAGCTAAAGATCCCGGCATCCGTCCTGCCAGCAGCTTTGCAAAGTTGATTAGCCGCTGAGCAATCCCGCCTGTATTCATGATGCTGCCTGCTAACGTGAAGAAAATCAATGATAGAAGCACAAAGCTGTCTATTCCGGTAACAAACTGCTGTGCCACGACAATCAGTACCTCATCGAAAGGCAGCAGCGTAAGACCCGCTACTAAAGTTGACAGACCAATACTGACAGCAATCGGAACACCAAAGAAGATAAGGAGAAAGAACAGCCCAAATAACACAATACCTGCAAGCGCAACACTAGTCATGCGGCATGCCTCCTTCTGGCTGCTTCTTTACGTGCCATAAGTCGATTCGTAACAATGTAATATACAGTCAGCAGACCCGAGAGCGGCAGCGCGGCATACACATATCCCATCGGCAAACCAAGAACTGGTGAAGTCTGTGACATTGTCTCCAGCATAAGCTGTGACCCGCCAATGATAAATACGATTATCATAAACAGTAAGACTGTTACTTCAATTATAATCTCAGCAGCTTTTTTATCCTTTTTATGCTTCCACTTAGACATTAAAAATGTCAGCGCGATATGCTCTTTCACACCAAAAGCATAACTAGCACCCAGCAAGCCTACCCAGATGAAGGAAAATCGCAATACTTCTTCTGTAAACACACTTGGATTTTGCAAGACAAAGCGAGTGAAAACCTGCCAAATAGCACCGGCGACCAAGAAGACAGTTAATGTACAGGTTACAAGCAAGATACATTTATCTACCCAGTATCGTATTTTTTCCACCTCATTCAGCTCCTATCCATTTTCTGTAAAGCTGTTGACCTACTCCAATGCTGCAATGTCATCAAGCACCTTGGCAATCTTAGGATCCTCACGTCTCTCTTCTATCAGCGGCTGCACAAGTTCTTTGAATGGAGCTTGATCCAGTTCATTAAATGTGACGCCCATCTCATCTTCTGCCTTCTTGATGCTCTCTTCGATTAATTGATCCCAGCGCGCATTATGATTTTCAGAAGAAATTGCTGCCGACTCCTCCACTGCTTGCTGTTGTTCTGGTGTTAAGCTATCCCATGTCTTCTCACTCATAATTAGGAAATCTGGGATACGCGTATGTTCATCATAAGAAAAGAATTTAGCAACTTCACCATGGTTCGCATCCGTAAGCGCAATAGGACTGCTCTCGGCTCCATCAATTACCCCCTGCTGCAGACCCGTATACACTTCTGGCGCAGGTAATGGAGTCGGCGAGGCGCCGAGCAGCTCCATCGTGCGAATGGAAGTTGTATTTGTCATGGTACGGATCTTCAATCCGTGTAAATCTTCGGGAGTCTGAATCGGTGTATCAGCCGTATAGAAACTGCGTGCTCCAGCATCATAATAAGCGATACCGTGCAAGCCGACCTCTTCCAGCTCTTTATAAAGATTTTTCACAATTTCCGACTGCATGACTTTTTTGAAGTGCTCTTCATCCTCGAACACATATGGCAGACTAAAAATAGAAAAATCAGGATAAAAGCTCTCCAGCACACCACCGTTCACTTTCGCCATATCCACCACACCATTTTGGACAAGTTCCAGCATAACTCTTTCCCCGCCAAGGCTGCCTTCTGTGTAAATATCGGTCGAAATGACCCCATCCGTACGCTCCTCTAGTTCACCTGTGAATTCCTCTAAGCTGGCATAAACCGGACTATTGGGATTGTGGATATGCCCCATCGTCAGTTTCTTTGTCTCCTGTTCAGCTGCATCTGTTGATGGACCAACAATCATCAATACACCAATCCCAAGCAGTAAAACAGCAAGAATCAACCACGTCGTTTTTGCTCGCTTCATGCTTCACCCTCCACACTATAGTATAAAGCGCTTACAAAATACTGCATGTGACAGACCCGAATTAGGGGCTGCCTTTTTGCATTGTTGTGACTACATCTGCCTGTTGGGCAGGTCTGCTCCACGGAATCTGCAATTCGTTTGGCAGCTTCCCTTTTACAAAACACGTATGCAATTCTTCCTCTAACCCAGCAACCGTTCTTCTCTTACCAGTCAACTGCTGTATTTCTGCTGGAAACGTGTGACTCTGCGGTACTGCCTTATGCACAGCTTCAATAACTGCCGCATGACCGATTGCTGTTTCAAAGGTACACGGAATGTCTCTGCCATCTGTCAGAGCACCAATACAATAATCTAATTTATCAAGATGATTTGCTTGCGGATTTCCATAGACCTTCTCCTGCCCATCTTCTGTATAAGCAGTGATAACACCTTGGTCAAGATTGCAATCATATACAATATGACCTTTTTCAAACGTATACATAAATTGCGGCCCTTGTTCTTTTTCTGTTGCATGCGATCCAAGAAAGAGCATCTCACAGCCACCCTCTGTTTCTAAACGGATAGCACAAGTATCAAATGTTTCAATATTGTTTGCTCGGTAAAGTTCTGCTTCCAGACGGTCAACTTGCACGGTACGCTGCAATTCTTCTCCTAATACAAACAACATATTATGAATAAAGTGTGCAGCAGCATTATTCGCTACACTGTCACGAATCAGCTTTCCATTAGCAGATGCCAGCCTCCCTGACCATGCTGAACGAGCAAAGTAATCTTCATCCCGCGGCCACAATACTAACGTTTTCAGCTGTTTGGGTTTTCCATAGATACCTCGGCGGATGTCTTCCTTCAACTCTAGAATAGGTGCCGTGAACGACCAGTTAAAACCAACAGCTGCCCACTTGCCAGATTCTGCAATTGCCTGCTCCCATTGGTAACGATCCTGCATATCAGCAAATATCGGTTTCTCACAAAGCACATTTGATTCATGCTGAAGGGCACATATCGCCTGCTCTGTATGCAAGTGAATAGGTGTAGCGATGATTGCTAAATCAGCCTGATTCTGCTGATAGAAGGCTTCTAGCGTTGTAAATATTGGAATCTTCAGCTGCTTCACTTTTTCTAAAAATGCGCTTTTCTCCGGATGAATTTCTACAATACCAACGAAGACGACATCTTCTCGAGTCAATAGCGCTTCTAAGTAATGCTCGCCATATCCGTTCATCCCAATTAAAACGATTTTTTGTTTCATCACTTCTCCCCTGCCTTCGTCAGACTGATGGCTTTTTCCTGTGCTTGAATTGCCAAAGCCGCCGCCCGAAATGTATGTTCCTGGCTCATCGCCACTTCCGTCCCATACACACAATCACCAATCAACTGGCTGAAATAAGGGATTCCAACCTTCCCCTTTACCGGAAAGTACAATTCTTCGTGATCTGTCACAATATACAAATGCTCTCCCTCAGCAGAACGCGCAACATCTGTATACTTGCGTAACTCGATAAAACCATTCGTACCATGTAATACCGTACGGCCGTCTCCCCAGACCCGAAGTCCAGCAGGTGTGAACCAGTCAACACGGAAATACTGGCTGATACCAGAGTCTGTCACTAGCGTCGCATCGCCAAAATCCTGCCACGCTCCGTATTCAGGATGCGCATAGTTCGCTACCTTGCTGTGCAGGACGTTTGCTTCTAAAGTTCTGCTGTAATGCAGCAGCTGCTCCATCTGATGACTGCCGATATCACAGAGTATCCCCCCGTTTTTCGATGGATCGAAAAACCATTCAGGCCGCGTGCCTGCTTGCAGTCGATGCGGCCCCGACCCAGTTAGCTGGAATAGATCACCGATCAAGCCGTACTGCACAATCTCATCCGCGAGCAGTGCAGCTTCAACTGCTAAACGCTCACTATAGAAGACAGCCCACTTCTTCCCTGTCCGGCGTACAGCTTCTTTTGCTGCAAGCAGCTGATCCATTGTCGTAAAAGGAGCTTTCGCCGACAGAAAATGCTTATCATGCTCCAGCACTTGAATACCTAAATCGCATCGTTCAGATGGCACAATACTTGTCGCTACCAAATCCACTTCACTATGCAGAATATGAGACAACTCCGAAACAACTTCTCCCGTACGAAATTTCTCCACAAATGCCTTCGACTGGTCTATGTTCTTGTCATAAACATGTACAAGCTGTGCGCCTGCATCCAGCAACCCTTGTGTCATGCTGTAAATATGCGGGTGATCCAGCCCTGCCACCGAAAAAGTGAAAGGTACCGGCATCTTTTTGTCAGAAGCAGCGATATTGTGGGCTAATTCCTCTAGCTGATGCAGCAGTGCCATTTCACAACTCTCCTTTACACATGTGCCTGGTAGCATTGCTTCATTTGATGAAGGACGTCATCACCTGGCTGATCCCAGATCTCCTGATTGATAATCTCCACTTCAATTGGTCCATGATAGCCAGCTTCCTCTACCATGCTGCGCATCCCGCGCAAATCAATTACACCATCACCCATCATCGCACGGCCTTTAAACATATCCCGCATTGGCACCTTCCAGTCAGAAACATGGAAGCCCAATAACTTCCCTTTTGCGCGAGCTATCTGGTGTTCCAGCTCAGGATCCCACCAGATGTGGAAGGCATCCGCCACAACACCAAGATGATCGGATTGCAGACGCTCTGTCAGTGTATTTGCCTGCCCCAATGTATTAATAACAGAGCGGTCGGCAGCGTACATCGGATGCAGTGGTTCAATACCAAGCTTCACACCGAGTTCTTCAGCATATGGAAGAATCGCTTCGATTCCTGCCTCGACCCAATGACGAGCCTGTTTGATATTCTTGTCGGGCGCCGGTCCACATACGAGCACAAGCACATCTGTCCCCAACGCCTTTGCATCCTCAATTGCGCGCTTATTGTCGTCAATGCGCTGCTGTCTTTCCCGCTCCGTCGCTGCTGGGAACATACCGCCGCGGCAAAGACTGGATACTTGCACACCGTATTCCGTAAGCAGCTTTCTCGCTTCCTTTACGCCGAACTCCTCTAACTTATGCCGCCAAATAGAAATCCAGTGTATATCATGTCGCGCACATCCCTGAATCGCTTCCGAAAGCGACCAATTTTCTGTCGTAATCTGATTGAGACTGAGCAGCTGCAGATTTGCTTTTGTCATGTCGTCACCTTCTGTTCAATCCCAGCAATCTTTAATACGAGCTGCATACGCTCGACAGCGAGATCTGGATCTACCAGTACGCCAGCTTGATCCGCCAGTCGGAAGAGTTCGCTCAAGTGGAGAACAGACCGAGCTCCTTCTGCTCCGCCAATCATCCGGAAGTGTGATTGGTAGCCATTAAGATAGGCCAAGAAAACAACACCTGTTTTGTAAGCATAAGTCGGCGTCTCGAAAATATGCCGAGCAAGCGGTACAGTTTTATCAAAGATCTCTCGATACCCCTCTATATCATCTGCATCAAGTGCACGCAGCGCTTCGGATGCTGCCGGTGCAATTGCATCAAAGATACCAAGAAGTGCATGACTGTATTGCCCGCCGTCTCCCTGTATCAGCTCCGGATAATTAAAATCATCTCCTGTATACATACGAACAGATGCCGGCAGCTGCGCTCGCATCTCCACTTCTTTGTCTTTATCCAGCAGTGAGATTTTAATGCCATCTATTTTCGCTTTATTTTGATGTATCAGTTCCAAACAAGCATCCATCGCAGTGCTGATTGTTTCTGTTCCCCAATAGCCTGTAAGCTTTGGATCAAACATCGGACCCAGCCAGTGGAGGATAACGGGTTTGTTTACACCTTTTAGCACATGTCCATAAACGTCTTGATAGTCCGCTGCAGAACGGGCGCTTACAGCTAGGGCACGGCTTGCCATTAAAATGATACGGCTGCCGGTCCCTTCAACGAAGGCCGTCTGTTCCTCATACGCTTGCTTAATTTCAGCTAATGTATACGTCTTATCTGCCTCGAGATGGTCTGTGCCTGCACCAGAAGCAAGCAGTGCATTCTCCTTTTGCGCTTCTTGTGCACTAATCGAAATCAGTTCCTTTGCCATATCCCATGTAAGACCCATGCCTCGCTGCGCTGTATCCATTGCTTCTGCTACACCGAAACCGAGCTTCCACAGTGTTTTTCGATAAGCAAGCGTAGCATCCCAATCAATTGCTCCGCCAAGTATTGGATGTGCCGCCGACTTTGTGTCCGCCACAACATGCGCAGCGGAGTAAGCCGTCCGTTTACGGAAAGTACCTTCTGTCGGATAAGTAGAGGCGGAATGGATCATTGTGTACGGCTCCAAGGACCCCCCTTGCTTTGGTAAAAGAATTGTTGTCATGCTGCTTCCTCCTTTAGATTTCCAAGCTCGGTACAGTGACCCACTTCTTCTCATGCCACGCTTCTAACCCTAAATCAGACAGCTGGGTACCTTTCGCACCTTCAAGCAAGTCCCAAGGGAAAGCGGCATCTTCTTCTACATGTCGCAAAAACTGTTCCCACTGAATTTTGAATCCATTGTCATAGGTACGGTTTTCCGGCAGCGATTCCCACTGGGAACGGAAGTCGATCGTATTCGGAATATCAGGATTCCAAACCGGTTTTGGTGTTGATACACGATGCTGAACCTTACAATCACGCAACCCAGCGACTGCGCTGCCCAATGTGCCATCCACTTGGAATGTAACAAGGTCATCTCGATCTACTCTAGTCGTCCAAGAAGAATTGGCTTGCACCACAACACCGTTTTTCAAAGCGAAGATAGCATATGCAGCATCATCCGCTGTTGCTTTGTAGCGATTACCTGCTTCGTCAACTCGATAAGGAATATGTGTTGCTCCTATGCATGTCATGCTGTCAATCTCACCGAATAGATGGTCAATCACATAGCGCCAATGTGCAAACATATCGACGATAATACCGCCGCCATCTTCAGCCCGGTAATTCCAGCTTGGACGCTGCGCTTCCTGCCAGTCGCCTTCGAAGACCCAATAACCAAAGTCCAGCTTCACGGACAATATATCACCAAAGTAATTACTATCGATTAAATGCTTCAGCTTTAACAATCCTGGTAGGAAAAGTTTATCTTGCACCACGCCGTTCTTTACGCCGGCCTCGCGCGCCAATCTCGCTAATTCCAATGAACCCTCAAGACTAGTAGCTGTAGGCTTCTCACAATAGATATGTTTACCGGCTTGAATCGCTTGCTTAATACTCTTTTCTCTTCGATTTGTTGTTTGGGAATCAAAGTAGATAACGTTATAGTCATCTGCCAATGCAGCTTCCAGGTCAGTACTGTATCGCTCCACATTATTTTCTCTGGCAAGCTTGGAAAGCTTCTCTTCGTTTCTTCCAACTAAGATTGGATCCGGCAGAAGGCGCTCTCCATTTGAAAGAAGTACGCCGCCTTCTGCACGAATAGCTGCGATCGAACGAATTAAATGCTGGTTTGTCCCCATTCTTCCTGTTACACCGTTCATGATAATCCCAATTTTCTTTGCTGCCATCCTAACGCCCTCCTACTATTCTTTTAAGAACAGTATAAATAAAGCGTTTTCATTTATCTTATCAATCTTTTCCCAGATTCTCAATTTCGGAAGTCATCTGCCGTTCGCCGGTAAACATTTGGCGTAACGCCAACATATTTTTTAAACACCCGATAAAAGGTAGATACTGCTTCAAATCCAACTTCAAAGCAGATTGAAACAATCTCTCGGTCTGATTCTTGCAGCATTTTTTTTGCCTTTACCAGCCTCACTTCTGTGAGAAATTGATACGGCGTTGTATCATACATTTCTTTGAAAACCTGATTCATATAGCGGCTGCTCACTCCTGCTTTCGCTGCCAGTTCTTCCATACTTGCAATCTCAAAATATCGAGTTTCTAAATGGTTCTTCAGCCATTTTGCTCTTCTGGCATTCATATCCTGCGTCATATCTTCCTGCTGCATGATCGTCAGTTGATACAGAACTTGTGCCAACAATAGCTTTAAACCGATTGCATGAATAGGGTGAACTTGCGACTGCTCAAACAGCATCTTCCGCAGCAGCTGCCGAATCTCACTGCTTTCAAACAGGGAGAGATTCAACACGCGCGATACCGAGAAAACTGGCTCTACTAAATAAGCGTTAACATCCTCTGCAAGATGATGACTGTTAAACTCAAGTACAAGCACCGTCATTTTTGAAAGAGCGTGAATAGCATGCTCCGTATGCGGAGAAATGAGCACAATACAATCCCGCCGCAGCTCTCGGCTGCTATTATGCAGTTCACACCTGCCTTCTCCATCCAAAACATAAAGCAGCTGATGGGAGATATCATGCTGATGCCGGGCAACCTCATTTTTTTCTTGGTGCTTATTTTCGTAAAGTTTAATGGTATGCTTCTCACTCAACGTTTTTATACCTCCATATAAAAAGGCCAGGATGCACAGAGGCATCCCAGCCATTTTTCTTACTCATGTTTTCACGCTTCCATAACAGGAAGCTGTTTTTGTTCCAGGATGCGCAGTTCAATCATTAAGATTTGATGATTATCCATTTCGATAACCTCCCACTCATTTCCTGCTTCATCCACGACAGTTGTTTTATCCTCAACTTCATCACTCTTGACGAAAATCCAGCCGCCGATTGTATCCACATCGTTCCGATCATCGAATACAAACTCAAATTGATCTTCAAGATCGTCCAGCAGCACACGGCCATTGATATGATAAGTCAGGCCGTCGACTTCTTGAATATCCGGTACTTCATCGTCATCAAACTCGTCGTGAATTTCACCAACAATTTCTTCTAAGATGTCTTCCATTGTCAGAATACCTGCTGTACCGCCATACTCATCCACTACAAGCGCTATGTGCACACGTTCTGTCTGCATCTTAAGAAGGGCGCTCTGCAGCGAAGTTCCTTCATGAATAGTAGGCAGTTCATGGATGAAGTTAGGCAAGTTCTGCCTTCTGCCGGCAGCAAAATCTGTCAGCATCTCTTTCACGTTAACGAATCCGATAATATGGTCTTTATCTCCATCATCTGTCACTAGGTAACGGGTAAATTGATGTTCATCAATCACTTCAATTACTTCCGCAGCGGTCATGGATTTTTCCAATGTAACCACTTGTGTTCGCGGAACCATAATGTCTTTCGCTACACGTTCATCAAATGTAAAGATATTTTCCATATAACTAAGTTCTGTTTTGTTAATTTCACCACTTTGATAGCTCTGCGTCATGATAATACGCAGTTCTTCCTCCGAGTGTGCTGACTCATGAGCTGCCGGCTTCACACCAAACATTCTTAAAAACACACGCGCGGATCCGTTCAGCAAATAGATGAATGGTGCCATTAATTTACCAAACCAATACAACGGCGGTCCTAGAATTAATGTCAACTGCTCTGTATACTGAATCGCCAGTGTCTTTGGTGCCAGTTCTCCAATTACAACATGTAAGAATGTAACCGATGCAAAAGCAATTGCATACGAGAGAATGGTAGACAGGGATTCAGAGAGACCAAACTCATGGAACAGCGGATGCAGTATTTTCTCGACCGTAGGCTCACCTAATGCACCCAATACAAGGGCAGTGACCGTAATCCCCAACTGACACGCTGACAAGTAATAATCCAGGTTATCCACTAGTTTGCGGACAATAATTGCCCGTTTGTTCCCCTCAGCGACAAGCTGATCGATGCGCGACATACGCACTTTCACGACAGAAAATTCCGCACCTACGAAAAAGGCTGTAAAAATGATGAATAACACAACTAAACTTAAATTAATGACTATTGATGGGTCCAATTAGTTCCCTTCTAAACGAAGGGATTCACCTCACTTATTTGTTTGATAGTTTACAAGCAGATTAGTAAAACAGCTGCAGCACCTAGAAGAGGAGCAGCTCCAGTAAAACTTTTATTCTGTAATGAGGTTACCTTCAGCAAAGCCTTCCCAATGCAATCTCCCCTTTCATCATGTGTCTACGCTAAAATCCGAACTTGCCTATCATCGGTTGCGCATTTTTCATTTGCAAAAACAAGCTTGGTCTTCAGTTCATATCTAGTGGTTGTCGAGCTTGGTTCCAATTCTTCCGGCAAACGGAAGGTGAACGGCTTATTCAGCTGTTCATTGGATTTCAGCTGCTTTGACATAAAGATGCTAAGTACATTCTTTATATTCACTATTTTATCGTTTGCGCTGTTTTTTATAACCAAATCGCAATCTAATCTGTTTAAACTTTGGTCTTTCCAGCCGCCATGGAGCTGAAAATGCCCTTCAATTTTTTCGCCTGCTTGATAGCTTGCCTGGTCCAATACGAGCGTAATGGATGGCGCCCGCATCTGCATCATCTCTAAACACTTCTTCAACACGGCTTTGTTCCTCCATTTATCTGTACTAAATGAAAAGGACCTCCACATCATGAAGGTCCAGTCCGTAATCAGCCTTCACCAAATTGGCAAAGGTCTGGCAAACAACTTAACGTTGTCAGTTAAACCGGCGACAGCAAGCTATCACGTATTGTCGACTTAACTGGAAGCTACTCCCCTTTGGAGCAATCACAATCGTATTCTACTAATCTGAGATAAAGTCTACACCAGTTCTGTATCTCTGTCAATATACACCAGATTACATGCGATTTACGGGGTAGGTTGCGGAAGCGAAGTACCGTTCATGCAGAACATTATGGTGATGGCGCTCATGCCCAAGCAGGATATAAGCAAGCGCTCGAACAGAAGTGATGTAATTATTGGCCATGCCTTGTCTCGTCCAATCTTGGTCATTCAACGATTCTAGTAACGCAATAGTGGAAGCACGTACAGCCTTATACTGTGCCAGCAGGCTAGCAACGGTCATACCTGTAAAATCTGCCTGCTGCACGTAAGCATCTTCTTGAAAACCTGGCAGCGGCGTTACATCTCCACGGGCAATTGTCAGCAGCCGATAAGCAAGGATGCGCTCTGTATCGGTCAGATGTCCAGCAACTTCCTTAATCGTCCATTTATCTTTTTCATATGCAAAAGATGCTTGCTGATCCGTTAAGCCTTGCAGCAAATTTGTTGTCATGCGTTCTTGCTCCTTAAATAAAGCAACAATATTTCCCTCTGGCACTAGTTTCATGTAATCTTGATAATAAGCAGGGTATTCCGTTTTACTAGGTTTTTCTTGCATAACATCACCTTTTTCTTCATATAGTTTCTGCTAATGCTTTATAAATGACAATAAAGCTATTTTCCCTGAAGGTAAGGAATTCATGCCTGATTTCTGCGAAAATAGCTAGATAGCGGACTAGCTTTCTCATATTTTTATGCACCGATTTCTTGGTTTGTGCGTATAAATAAATACACTTCCTCCGTACAAGCCTTTGTTGCCTAGTAAAGGAGCGCTGAAAATGATTGATTTCAAACAGATTGCAGAACAGATTCAAATGACAGGGCCTGATTTCATGCCAAACCTGAAAGCATATCCACCTGTCCTTGAATTAATCGGGACCGGACGGAGCGCATTTGCATTTCGAATCTTGGAATCATCACTTGTAATTAAGGTATTCTTTCCAGCCTTCCAGCATATTGCAGACGAGGAAGCAGCAATCTACCAAACGTTAGCCGCAAGTTACTACTTCCCTGATCTGCACGACGCTGGTCAAAACTATTTAGTCATGGACTATATTCCCGGTCACACATTGTATGATTGCCTGCGTAAAGGTATATCAATCAAAGATAACCATATTGTGGCAATTGAGCATGCCTTGCGCTTTGCTGCTGCACAAGGATTGAATCCTTCAGACATACATCTGCGCAATATTATAATCACACCAACGGGAGACGTCCGACTGATTGATCCAGCTCGATTCCGGCAGCAGAAACAATGTACACAGTGGAAAGACTTGCACATTGCGTATGAAAAACTATACAAGAAAAAGATGTTCCCAAAGAAGATACCTAGCTTTGTCTTAGAACTGATAGCCTATTTGTACAAGAAACAAAAATCCTTCACATTTCAAGCACCGCCTAATAAAGCCATTCGATAAAGGAGACTGACGATGACCATTACTATCTCACAAGCAGAAGCATATCAAATTGAACGCATTATCCACAGCGGATTAGAACGCGGGCGAACAGCCGCACTAATTGAAGCCGGCGATATTACTGCAATTAAAACGAGCTATCCAGATGCCAACCCTGAAATACTAGAGACAAAAAAGGATAAATTAGCAGCTGCGCTCACAGAAGGCTACAGCATTTCGTTTCCTACTTTTAACGGCGTCCGCAACCTGCTTCAGCTGCGTTTCGGCAAGGAAGAAGGGAAGGATTATGTTACAGATAATAAGACCGTTCAGGGGCTGGAAACAGACGAGGCAACAGCAGCTATTTTACGCACCATGTTTGAGCCATTATGGAAAGTAGAGTCAGTTCTCGGTCAGCTAACTATTACACATATTAGTAAATTATAAAAAAACTTCCGACGCAGCGTTGCGTCGGAAGTTTTTTATACCTTATGCTTATTTTACAGCTTCTTTGAAGTCTTTACCTGCTTTGAAAGCTGGCGCTTTAGATGCAGGGATTGTGATTTCTTCACCAGTCTGCGGGTTACGGCCAGTACGTGCAGCACGCTCTCTCACTTCGAAAGTTCCGAAGCCGACTAGCTGTACTTTCTCATCGTTAGCAAGTGTTTCAGAGATTGTTTCCAGTAGTGCGTCTACTGCTTTGCTTGCTTCTTTTTTAGATAATTCTGCTTGTTGTGCTACTGCTTCTACTAATTCTGCTTTGTTCATGAAAAACACCTCATCTTATTAATTTATACAAAACCTTCACGATGATGTAAAAGCTGTATGTTCGTTTGTTTATATGGGGAAGCGAACAGTTCCCGTATTTCCTTATTATAGCATGTCTACTTGTCAGAGGAACTATTAAACTACATTCTTAACATTGCTGCAACAGCATTTTAACAGATTTTCCATGCAAAAGACAAGTAACCGATGATACAGTTATTCCCATTAACTTGATTTATAACCATATCAAATCGTTTGATTTAACGATTTCACATGCTCTTTTACTTTTTGGATATTCTCCATCTTGTTGTCCCAGCATTTCTGGCTGAGGTCTACTGGATATTCCTCTGGCGATTTTGGACGCTTGTATTCATCCCACAAAAGCGACAAATTAGCTTTCGCATATGTCTGGATATCTTCAATCTTCGGCAGCTCATACACAAGCTGGCCATCCCGGAAAATCGTTTGCTGCAAGTTCACTGCATCATAATCTGTTACAAACTTGCTCACGTACGTATGAACAGGATGGAACATCTTAAGATGATCTTCCTCCTGCGGATTCTCATCCTCCATGGCAATATAATCGCCCTCGGATTTCTTATTGATCCGATTGATAATTCGGTAGACCTTTTTCAAGCCGGGAGTAGATACTTTCTCCGGATTGCCGCTGATTTTGATTGTATCCTGCATGACACCGTTATCCTCAATGCTCACCATCTTGTACACCGCGCCTAGTGCTGGCTGATCGTACGCTGTAATCAGCTTTGTGCCAATGCCCCAAATATCTATTTTTGCACCTTGCGCTTTCAGGCTTAGAATTGTTTCCTCATCTAAGTCATTGGATGCAGAAATCTTTGTATCGGTAAATCCAGCCTCATCCAACGCTTGTCTTGCTTTCTTGGACAAATAAGCAAGGTCGCCGCTATCAAGTCTGATGGCAGTAAAGTTAATTTTGTCCCCCTGTTCCTTTGCAACGCGGATTGCATTCGGAATTCCAGAGCGAAGTGTATCGTATGTGTCGACAAGGAATGTACAATTCTTATGCCGCTCCGCATACTTTGTAAAAGCTATATACTCATCGCGATATGCTTGTATTAAAGAATGTGCGAGTGTGCCGGCTACCGGTATACCAAATTTCTTGCCAGCACGCACATTCGAGGTTGCCTCAAATCCGCCAATGTAGGCAGCTCTTGTTCCCCATACTGCTGCATCCAGTTCATGCGCCCGGCGGCTTCCCATTTCAAGCGCGATCTCTTCTCCGAGCAGCTGCTTGATTCGAGATGCCTTCGTTGCAATTAGCGTCTGGTAATTAACGATATTCAAAATTGCCGTTTCAACAAGCTGCGCTTCTGCTAATGGTGCTTCAATGCGCATAAGCGGTTCATTGCTGAACACAAGCTCACCTTCTACAACAGAATATACTGTTCCAGTAAAGCGTAAATCTTTCAGATAAGCTAGGAAATCGCCCCCGTATCCCAGCTCTTCCTTTAGATAAAGTAAATCACTTTCCGTAAACCGGAACTGCTGCAAGTACTCTATCACACGCTCCAGCCCTGCAAATACTGCAAAGCCATTGCCAAATGGCAGTTTCCGGAACGAGACCTCGAAAACCGCCTTTTTTTCGTGTATCCCATCATTCCAATAAGTCTCCGCCATATTAATTTGATACAGATCTGTATGTAAACTCAGTCCATCATCTGGATATTGCGAACTCATGCTTGAAACCTCCACTAATCAGCCCGTGCTTTTGACAGCTGTATTCCTGCATCCGTTTCCAAAGAACAGATAGCTTATTCGTTCCATCTATTGTACCGCAAAAGTTAAAAAAAACATAAAAAATTGCCGAAAAACACCGTAAGATGCTTTCGGCAGCTTCTATTAATGTATTTGCTGGATACCTGCGATATGAATTGTCATTTGTTTCTTCTCCTTATTTACCAGACAAAGCGTTTGGTCAAAGAGATTCAGATCATGATATCTTCCAGTAAACGTTTGGAGCATGCCGTTCTCATAGTAGGAGATCGTCATATCTCCATTTTCTTTTAACGCTTTTAAGATCAATCAGCTCATCTCCTTTCTGTATACCTCACACTTGCTACTGTTAGTATACAACATAAAGTAACCGCTTACACTAGACAGTGTGACCAATTTGTGAAGTTTTATACAAAAGGAAATGTATCTTTCATACAGAAGCTTTGCAGGTAAGAAATCTTTTAAATCAGCGCTGTTAGTGCGTTCTGTTCTTCCTTTTTTAAGCCTATCAGCAATAGGGGTTTATGTCGGCCTGACTACTGTCCGGGCAAAGCAATAGCTAAACGATATTCATCGCCCAGCTATTGCTTTCTCTTGCAGCACTAACACATATTCACCAACTTGGTCCGCTTCATATAAATTCGTAATGCTAGTACTGTACTGCTTAATTATTGCTTCAAATTCAATCCCATCTTCTGGTATTTCCACGTGAAAATCATTTTTGTACAAAAGCACAGCAACGTCATGATACGCTTCACTTGTCACGTGAAACTTAAAACGAATCTCCTGCTGGACGTTCCCATCCTTCGAAGCCACTTCACGCGTATAATCAAACGTATCCAGCTCCATGCCGTTTACAATTACTTTTCGGTTCATAAGATCTCTCCTTTTTCATTAAGTGTAGCACCACTTTATGTCCGAATACAAAAAGCTGAGCATATCGCTCAGCCTCTTGTGTAGTGTTGAATGCTGTCTCGCAAGAATTGGGCAGCACCTTTTTGAATATGGTTCTCATAGTAAGCAGTGAACCGCTCATCCTGGACATACATCTCAGCTAATCCGGCATGTGCTTCTTTTGAGTAAGAAGGCCAAGTAAAGGCAAGCCATTTATGATGCAGCTCTGCTGCTTGCAGCGCTTCCGTTCCGGCCGGATTTCCCGTCTGCATTGCTTCTTTTATCTTGAGAAATAACTGCTGTTCGGTTTTCTGCATATCTTTATACTGCTCTGCCGTTATATCGCGGAATTTTTGGTTAGCTGCGTATGCAGCTTCTTCCCCATGTGTTTCTCTAACTTCCTCCCCATACATCACTTCATTTTCCGCAAGCTTTTCTTCCTTAAAGCCTGCGAATTTCTCTTGATCTGACATATGTTCCTTCCTTTCTATCATTTGAATACTTTTCTCTACGTTACCGAGGAGTAAATCGATCTGCTGCTGTTTTGCTACCAACTGTTTTCGATGTTCTTCCAAAGCTTGCTTCCTGTCGAACTCCGGAGAATAGATAATCGACCTTATTGTATGAAGATCCACTCCCAATGCGCTATAAAAGAGAATTTGCTGCAGCAGATCCACCTCTTTCTCCGTATAAATGCGATACCCGCTCGCATTAAGTTCTGCTGGTTTGAGCAAGCCAATTTGATCATAATAACGGAGTGTACGCTTACTTACACCAGCAAGCGCAGCCAGCTTTTGAACGGTGTATGTCATCCTGTTTCCTCCCTTCTGTTTCTACGCTAAACGTTGACGCAACGTCAGCTGCAAGACTTTTCTCAAAGAAAAAGACAAACCGATAACCATCAGTTTGTCTTCAATGTACTCTGCCACACCGATACAGGTGGCTGTATGTGACGCAACACTTCTATTAAAGGATAAGGCTGCAAATCGAGTTGTTTAAATTCCTCTGGTTTTGCCCAAAAGAATTGTAAATGCGGCTCTTGGCTCTTAATTTCCTTGTCTTCAAGTACAACTTCAAACACATGCGTCAATTCAAAATGATCGGTGTCTGCGTGCTGCCAGCTATGCTCAAAATCACCGATAAAGCCTGTGATATTTCCCTTCACACCAAGCTCTTCCTGTAATTCTCGCAGCAAAGCCGCCTCTGCTCCCTCACCTATTTCCACATGGCCGCCTGGTAAAAAGCTGTTATGCCAGCCTTCTGCCTTGGCAAGTAAGATGCTGTCTCCTTGACGAATGACTGCCCGAGAAAGGCGATGGAATTCTCTCTTTTTCATAAACTGTTTGTCTCCTTAGAAGAAATCGTAGATGTAAGGAACACGTTTCGGGATGCTGTCCTCCAAGTTTTGGACCATCTCTTCAGGGCCCTTCAGTAAGCCTGCCTGCCAAAGTACAAGCGGACGTTTATATCCGAACATAATGGTAGATAGCAAATTAATAGATAGCTCAATTCCATTATCAGCAGCTGAAACAGTAGCTTTGCCGTCCTGGAACGTATACGTTTCGTTATTCTCGCGGATAACGGGATCTTTCACGTGCAACGTAATATTTTGAGGATCCTTTAACCACTCCATTTTCTCAAAGAAAGCTGGTATGTCTACAATTCGGGCCATAAAGTATGGATAATGCTTTACCTCAATCTGCGGGTCGGGCAGCATAAAAATGAGCGGATCATGCGGTGAAAGATCCAGTTTTACTTCCTCAAACATAGAATCATGCTGCGCAATGAAATTCCACAATCCTGCTCTTGCGTCAGCAGTCAGAGCAACGAATTCCGAGATATCCAGTTTGTCCGGTGTGCTGATCTCGTAAATGATATACCCTTGTGCTTTTCCTTTTGTATCACGGTAAAGTGCAATAAAATCATGTTCCCGATAAACACGCTGTGCCCACCAGTAATCCTGTCGTTCAAGCATTCCGCTGTAAAGAGACGCATAAGCAGCATAAACTTCTTCCATTTCCTGTCCGTGCCCGTCCTTTTTCACTCGCTCGATCGTTCCGTCAACTGGTGCCAACCTTACAAGATCCTTCTTCTTCAATGTATATATGGTACGATCCGTGAATATTTCATATCCAAAGCGGCGATAGAAGTCTACATAGAACGGGTGCAGCATGGAAACGGGCATACCTTGCTCGCGAATGTGGTAAAGTGTATCCGTTAGTATTTGCTTGATATACCCATTCCGACGGTATTCCGGATATGTTGTGACTCCGGCAATTCCGCCCATTGGAACTGTCTGCTTACCGAGTCTAATCGCAAGCGGCAGCAGCTGCAGCTTTGCGGCGAGCTTTCCATTCTCCTTGATTCCATAAAGCTGCTGGTGCTGTTCCAGCTGCTCAAGTCGAGCGTCCCTTTTCTCCTCAGGGATTCGGTACCGAAAAGCGTATTCTGACATTTGAACCGCTTCCTCCAAATCCTGTTTTCCCAAGCGTTCTGTCTGCAACTCAATCCCTCCTCTATTCCACTATAGCATACGCTTATGTACGACTGAATTAGTAAAAAAAGCTTCAGAATGAACATAGAAGTGTCCTATTACCTATAAAGAAACATCCACATAATCATTCTATGAACTGTTCTTTAACTCCTTCAAACAATACAAAATCAATCCCAAAAAGACATCCTTCTGCGATCTTCTGTCTGCACTATCCTGCCTTTCTGCTTACACTGCCCTGCTTCTTTCGCTTGGTTAGCAGCAAGATCGAAAACAGCACAATAACGGCACCAGTAACTTTTTGCCACGTTATCTCGACCGGAAAGAAAGGAAAAGATATAGCAGCGAGCAGAATCGGACTGAATGCACGAACTGTATTGGCAATCGAGAACCGCAAATATTTTAGTGCTTCATATAGAAATAGCGTTCCCACAAATCCCGTCAATAAGGACGACAAGGCAATCAATCCAATACCTGAGACAGGGTATCCTCCTTCGAACAGCTGGCCTGTACTAATCGCATAAATGGTAACAAAGATCAACGCAATGCAGTTATTCGTAAAAAGAATGGAATTCGAATCTTTATCTGCAGCTGTCGCTCTCTTTATGAACACATTTGAAAGCGCAAAACAGAATGTCTGAAGCAAGGCGCACACGCTTCCTATTAAACTAGCACCATACACATTGCCGGTATCAATAAATAGAAAAATGCCTACCATCGCAAATAGAATAAAGATCGTCTCATTCTTGGATAACCGCTCTTTTAGAAGCAGTAAAGACAGCAGAATAGCAAACACCGTGTAAAAACGTCCAATAAAGCCAATCTCTACCGGTGATAACAAATTGGTACTAATATACATTAGAATGACTCCGAGTGAGTTAAGCACACCTAAAACGATCATCGCTTTATCTTTGTAAAACGTCACTTTTTTCCTCTGCATTAATCCAAACAGATAACTTGCAGCAATAATCACCAATACATTAATGATAGCAGCCTTAGCCGGACTGATTTCCAGCACACCAAACTTAGCGAGTAGAGGCCCAATAGCCATCATGAGAATCGAAATAAAATTAAGGACGTGACCTTTTTTCTCCATAGAAGCCTCCCTCGAACTAGTAATGACGAAAATTCGAATTATGTAAATAATATCCTTTTTATTTCTGGAATTAAATAGTTAATGTTACATATCTCCATCTGTAAACCGGATAGAGCGGGCTCCTTCTGTATGTTTACCTTCCATCACGATGAAGCAGATTCAACAGTCAATAAGGAAGGAGGCGGTCCCTTGGGTATTTTCTAAGAAGTTTTTCCGCCAAATAAACTTTTTACGGGTACACCAATCCACGATTATAAAAATATGTGCTAATACATTCACCCTTCCTTCCTTAAACTTCATACTGCTTTTACACCTCAGATATAGCTGTAAACACAAAAAAGAGCGCCGTATCGGCACTCTTTTGTCTCTTATCGCTTATTCATTTCATTTGGATTTGGACCCTTGCGGCGTCCTGCATCCAATTTGTTGATTGCATCCATATCTTCAGCAGAAAGCTCAAAGTCGAATACTTCGAAGTTTTCTTTGATACGGGATGGTGTAACAGATTTTGGAATAACAATTGTGTCATTCTGAAGATGCCAGCGCAAGACAACTTGTGCAGCTGTTTTGCCAAGCTTATCTGCAATGTTTGTTACAACTTCATCTTTTAGTACGTCGCCGCCTTGATCAAGCGGGCTCCAAGCTTCCACAAAGATATCATGCTTCTTACAGAAGTCTTTTAGATCGTTTTGTGCCAAGTATGGGTGGCATTCTACTTGGTTCAGCACTGGTTTGATTTCTGTTTCTTTCATTAGACGTTCAAGATGCTCGATTTCGAAGTTACATACGCCAATTGCTTTCACGCGGCCGTCTTTATACAGCTTCTCCATCGCTTTGAACGTATCCACATACTCATCATATTCTGGTGTTGGCCAGTGGATAAGATAAAGATCCACATAATCCAAACCAAGGCGCTCCAGGCTTGCTTCAAAAGCAGCAATCGTGTTGTCATACCCTTGATCGGAATTCCATACTTTTGTTGTGATAAAGAGGTCTTCTCTGTTCACATTTGCTTCTTTAATTGCTTTGCCGACGCCTGCTTCATTTTTATAGATCATTGCAGTATCGATACTTGTATAACCGACCTCAAGCGCTTTTGCTACTGCTGCAGTTGCTTCTTCATCTCCAACTTGCCATACTCCAAAACCAAGCTGTGGCATTTTCAAGTCATTATTCAAAGTTACGTGGTTCATCTAAAGCACTCCTTTAGTCGTTTTCTTCTTTTAGTATATCGCTCTCAAAATAGGCTGTCATGCGAAATGCCTCTGCACTCACACTACCTCCAACGGTACTTTCGACGTCGGCGGCGGGAATTCCTTGTTTAATTTCTGCATATCTTCCTTCGTTAAGATTATATCTGCCGCTTTAGCATTTTCCATCACATGAGCTGCCTGTCCGGCTTTCGGAATGCTCAATACTTGACCCGACTGAATTGTCCAAGCAAGTGCAATCTGAGAAACTGACACATCATACATCCCAGCTAGTTCACGAACCACATCGTTCTGCAGAATTTCTTCCCTGTCACCTTGAGCTAATGGGCAATATGCCATAACGGGAACACCTTTGTCATGCAGCCACGGCATTAAATCATACTCAATGCCACGCACGGTAAGGTTGTAGAGTACTTGATTAACAGCACAGTTACGCCCGTTCTCTACCTCCCACAATTCTTTCATATCATCTGTATCAAAATTTGAAACACCCCACCGCTTTATCTTCCCTTGCCGCTTCAATTCTTCGAAAGCAGCAACAGTTTCTTGAAGTGGTATACTGCCGCGCCAATGCAGCAAATATAAGTCCAAATAGTCCGTACCTAGTCTATCTAAAGAACGATCACAAGCCGCCAATACATCATCAAAACTTGCATTCGTTGGCAATACTTTTGAGATGAGAAATACCTTCTCTCTCCGGTTAGCTATCGCCTCTTGCACTAGTCGTTCTGATTTCCCGTCTCCGTACATTTCGGCTGTATCTATAACCTGAAGGTTCTGGTCAATGCCAGTACGCAATGCTTGAATCTCGTCATGCCGCTTGGCATCCTCATCCCCCATATACCAAGTGCCTTGTCCAATTGCTGGCAACTTTGTTCCATCGGGTAGTGTAATCATCTTCATTACCGTCTCCTCCTTTATCGGTATTTTTCCCTTCACGCTCACTTAATCAAACGTTTGTTTTATAAGGTGGAGATGGCAGCTTACCTGCCTTTGTTGGCAAGATAGCGCATCTAGTCTTGTTTTTCTGTTTCTGAAAGCTAAACTGGAAATTACAAGCAGTACTTGAGAACTGAGGTGAGCTATGAAAATCACAATTCAAGAAGATGACAAATGTCAGGAAACAGAAGTTCAAATAATCTGCCGTCGGGCGGATGCTGATGTAGTAAAGCTCGTGAAGCTTTTGTCCGGGGCAAATCAGGAAAGGCTAACAGGTGAGCAGAATGGCGACCTGCATCTCCTTCATCCTGAGGATATTTATTACTTCGAATCAGTTGATAATACTGTGTTCCTTTATGACGCAAAAGCGGTCTATCGCAGCAGTCTCAAGCTTTATCAAATCGAAGAAGCTAATTTTAATCCTGACTTCATCCGTGTATCAAAATCCGTCATTGTTAACTTGTCCAAAGTAGAGAAACTCAAACCCGCTCTTGGGCGAAAGTTGATTGCTACACTCAACAATGCGGAAAAGGTGATGATTTCGCGGCAGTATGTCCCTGCTCTCAAGCAGAAACTAGGCATCAGAAAGGATTAAAGATATGAAAATCTTTGTAAATTTCATCCAAGCATGGGGCATCATGTTTATGTTCGCTCTTTTTGCTACTAGTATATATATTTATTATTTCATCGGGAACACAGAAATGGATATTGCGCTTGTCCCGCAAAACGCACTTATTACCTTTATCCTAACCTGGCTGATGGACTTTATGTTTAACCGCATCCGCATATCCAGCATCTTCGTTCGTTCTCTCTTATTCCTTGTCATTGTTCTAGTTGCCTTCACTGCAGCAGCTATCTTATTTAATTGGTTTGATACTGGCAATTGGAAGCTGCTCGGGTTATTGTTTGCACTTGTTTCATTTATTTATATGATCCTGTGGTCCATCTACCACCTTATATATACGTTTGAAGCAAAGCATCTGAATGAAGAACTGAAAAATTACAAAAGGAAGAAGCGTGACCCTAATGAAAATCATTGAGATAAAACATTTGTCCAAAACCTACGGAAAATCAAAAGCCGTTGATGATTTATCCTTTGATGTGGAAAAGGGACACCTCTTCGCATTTCTCGGTGTGAACGGTGCCGGCAAGTCAACGACTATCCACATGATTGCTACACGCCTGCAGCAAACAGCAGGCACGATCTGCGTTGACGGTTATACAGCAGGAAAAGATGATGCCGATATACGTCGGCGGATTGGACTGGTGTTTCAGGATAATGTGTTAGATGAAATGCTTACGGTTGAGGAAAATCTATACATGTGGGGGCGTTTCTACACCTTATCCAAAGCGGAAACAATAACAAGTATCACTTGGGTAACCGAAAATTTACAGTTAGAACCTATCTTGAAAAAGCAATTCCGTCACCTGTCCGGCGGCCAAAAACGGCGCGCCGAAATTGCTCGTGCCCTTCTTCACCGGCCAGCGGTTCTTTTCCTGGATGAACCAACAACTGGACTGGACCCTCAAACAAGAGTGGATGTTTGGAAAACAATCACAGAGCTGCAGCAGCAACTGCAAATGACTGTCTTCTTGACAACGCATTATATGGAAGAAGCAGCTCAAGCTGATCAAATTGTCATTATTGATAAAGGCAGGATGAAAGCACAAGGAACACCGGCCACACTTAAAAATCAGTATACTGCTGATATGCTGCGTCTGCTCGCAGATAAGCCAGAAATCGCTGCTTCCTATTTAACAGAGCAATCTTATAACTTTAACAAGAAACACGGTTATTTCCACATCTCCGTTTCGAACAGCAAGCAAGCGTACAGCATTCTTAAAAACTTAGAAGAGCATGTATTAGACTTTGAACTAATCAAAGGCAGCCTTGATGATGTATTTATTCATTTAGTAGAGGAGGATACCAAACAATGCACACAATCTGGCAGCTGACAAAGCGCTCTAATCGACTTTTTTTCCGTGACAAAACTGCTGTTTTCATGTCTTTGCTTTCTATCGGCATCATCATTATGCTTTACCTGCTGTTCTTAGCGGATGTGACAACAGAGACGGCACAGGAAGCAGCAACAGGTGCCAGCGGTATGAAGGCTCTGATACAAAGCTGGCTTTTGGCTGGAATCATTGTCGTCATTTCCCTAACAGTTACCTTATCCGTACTAGGAACGATGATCGAAGACGCTGCCAGCAATCAGCTGCATGCCCTGCTTATTACCCCTATTACACGAACGCAGCTTGTGGTCGGCTATTTGTTATCCGCTTGGTTTATTGCTGTACTCTTTTCAGTAAGTTCCCTGTTCCTGGCACAAGGATATTTTTGGCTGACCGATAAACCTACTGTAGCTTGGGATGGCTTGTTGACAGCTAGTGGTCTGATTATGCTAATTACCTTTAGTTCCGCTGCATTTCTGTTTGTTCTGCTTGCACCAATTAAATCAAGAAAGTCTTTTTCTTCCTTGGGAACCATCGTTGGAACGCTATCCGGATTTTTGCTGGGAATCTACATCCCTATCGGACAGCTGCCCAGTTTTGTCCAGGAGATTACGAAATTCTTCCCGCCAGCATATGGCGTTGCTGCACTTCGCGATGTCTTAATGACGCCGTCTATGACAGACACTTTTGCCGGCGCACCCGCTGCCGCATTAGACAGCTTTAAAGACACGTTCGGCGTGCATATCACCTTATTTAATTCGACCGCTCAACTGCCAGTCATATTGGGTATTCTGCTTCTGACAGGAATTATTTTCTTAAGTTTAGGCGTTTGGCTTCGATCCGCAAGAATGTAATTTTATCTTAAAAAGACAGTACACACATGGAATGTGCACTGTCTTTTTAGGTTCTTTATAATGCTCCCATACCGCCATCAACTAGATATTGTCCCCCTGTGAGGAAATCACTCTTATCATCTGCCAGGAATAAGACCATATTGGCAACATCTGAAGACTCAGCGTATCTGCCTAGCGGAATTGTCTTAGAAAGCGTGCCCTCATCTGTTCCCATACCGCCTTCTAGAGAACGCATCATTCTTGTATTCGCAGGAGAAGGATGTACACTATTTACCCTGACGTTATAAGGTGCAAATTCAACTGCAGTTGCCTTGGTCAAACCTACTACAGCGTGCTTGGATGCAATGTACGGTGTTACACCAGAACTGCCATGCAGACCTGCTACAGAGGATGTATTAATAACCGTGCCATACTTTTGTTCTTTCATAACAGCAAGCACATGCTTTAACCCTAAGAAAATACCACGTACATTAACCGCTAACACCTTGTCCAAATCCTCTGCTTTTTGTTCTGTGATTGGCGCCACCTTGCCCTCAATGCCTGCATTATTAAAGAAAACATCAATTTTTCCATAACGATCCACTGTTTCACGGACATATTTTTCTACATCAGTTTCATTTGTAACATCAGCTTGAATGGTATGAATCTCACCTCTGGATTGTAAATCTTCTTTCACCTCATCCAGCTGGTCTGCAGCTAAATCGACAATAACCACTTTCGCACCTTTAGCTAAAAACTCCTCAGCTGTAACTTTCCCTATAGCTCCTGCTCCTCCAGTTATAACGACTACTTTATCAGTAAAATGTGCCATGGTACTTCTCTCCTTCATTCCATATTTAATGCGCTTACATTTCAGATTCCACATAACCTGCCTATATAAACAAATAAGTCAAACTTTTCTAACAGGAAGAAATACCTGCAGGGCTGCATACATTCCTTCATTTTTTGTTTAAACAAACGTTTGATTACAAGCCAACTTCCGACATAATCTAACCTTAACGATAATGGCACAACATCGTCTTGCTACTGCCTGTTTCGTTATCGCTGTTAATTGTGCTTTCTTACTGCGGTGCCTATCAGTCGGTTTGGCTACATTGAGGAGCAGCTTGAATTCTGACAAATGTCGATTGTTCGCTTTGTCGAATTGGTGAAGGTATAAAACAACCAATACTTCCACAATCAAGATGACTCCGCAGTGGCAATGATTAACAAAATCATGCTAAAATTTAAAGAGAAGGGCACTTCCATTACTTTGGAGCGATCGAACAAACGCAGTGAAGCCCTTGCGAACAGATTGACAGCGCACGATTCAGCATATGTGAACGTATCAAACCATTAAAAGGCGGTGCACCCATGTATAAGAAAATCGTAGTAGCAATCGATGGTTCTGATCATAGCTTCCTTGCCACAGAGCATGCGATCGAGTTAGCAAAGCTGCAGCCGGCAACACAAGTGGAAGGCATACTTGTCCTTGAATATGAGAAGACAAAAGCAGATGTGCTTCACAGCAGTGATCCGATTCAGCTGCAAATGCAGCGAGAAGAGAAGCTCCAGCGTTTTCGTGATGCTTTTGAAAAAGCTGCTGTGCATTACAAACTAATCATGAAGCACGGCGATCCCGCTCCAATGATTCTAGAGCACGCACGCGATACCAGTGCAGATCTTATTATCATCGGCAGCCGCGGGTTGAACCCACTTCAGGAAATCGTTATGGGCAGCGTCAGCGGTCGTGTAGCTAAACGTGCAAAATGCCCCATCATGATTGTAAAATAATAAGCAGCAACAAAGGCTGCCGGCAAACACCGGCAGCCTTTTTATCTACTCAAAAAAGGAGAGATACGGTGAATATAAGAAAACTTCTTCCTTCCGAAACGCCTCCCATGGAGCTCCTGCTTGAAGCAGATCCATCCGAAACAAAGGTTAAAGGTTATCTGAGTGAAGGAAGCTGCTTCATTGCGGAAGAAAAAGAAGAAATTATGAACATAGTCGTTCAGGCCTCAAGCCGAGGAAAAGGAATCGGTAAACAACTTATAAGCCATGCCATTCATCAGGCCAACAAAGACGGCTTTCGTTCACTGGAGGTTGGCACAGGAAACTCCAGCATTGGCCAACTGGCTTTCTATCAGAAATGTGGCTTCCGTATAGCAGCCATTGAGCCTAATTTTTTCCTGCATCATTATGATATACCTATCTATGAAAATGGGATTCAATGCCGGGATATGATTCGGTTAGTTTACTCATTGTCCCCATAAACGTACATCACCATAGCTGTTTATGAATGAAGAGACTAGATTTTCCAAGTAGGTTATAACTCTAAGTCGAAAGATGATCATAGAGATGCGACAACCCATTTTCAACAGAGCTTTCTTTGTGCTTCATTCTCTGCTAGAAACCGTTTGACTGTCTCGATATTGTGTTTGATAGATTCCTTTGTAGGCAAAGACGTACTAAAGTCTTCCATGCCAATAAACCCTTCATAACCAACAGCTTGCAGGTCTAAGAGAACTTGCTTCCAATTCACAATCCCTTTTTCAATTAACGTCCACTGCACTGACCAATCTGCAGTCCCATCCGTATGCTGCTGTTTCTTTTGCCAGCCTGCATTTTTCACATGCACATGAGCAAGATAGTCTCCTAACAATTCCAATCCTATGCGATGATGCTCATATCCTTCATGCACCATATTGCCAGGATCATACAAAACACCAATGTTCGCTGGATCACATGAACAGACAAGCCGATGGGCTAAACTCGCACTAGGCGCAATCGTACCGTGATGTGTTTCAATTAAGCCTTTTACTTTGTATTGCTTGCACATTTGTTCTACCTCATTCAAGTAAGCAGTCGCAGCACGAAACAGGTCATTATAATGTTGAGACCGATCATAAGACGGTACACCAATACGTATCGTGGCAGCACCAAGCTTTTGCGCAACCTGCAATGTTTGTTCGGTAGCTTTTAAATCTCCAGTAGTTAAGTATGGAAGAACACTTAATATGTTAATTCCATTATGGTTCGCAGTGCTTTTTAAATTCTCAATCTCTTGATCCGTTATTGCTGGTGATATGGTACACAAGTTATTTCTCCAAAAGCTAGGTGCTTCCTGTCTTAACTCTGCTGCTGTGTCTTTGAACCGCCATTCTACAGCGGAGTAGCCAGTTTCTTTTAAATAACCAATAAGAGCTTCCGGCGTCATATCTGGTGCCATTACTGAATACAGAGAGAATTTCATGTTTTGCACTCCTTCTACTTATTCCAACAGATAATTAAGAGTAATACCTACCCCTTCATAAATATTCAACTATTATCTTTTAAACTCAGCCAATTCTGCATAACGAGAAATAAATCTACACAAAAAGGAACTAACATAGTCAGTTCCTTTTTAATCTTCTTAGACCGAAGCACTTGTCACATTGTCAGGCCTCCGCTACTAAACGTTCGGTTTTACCAACCACCCGATAGTAGTTCTCCTCCGCGGGTTTCTCTTGAACTACAACTTGGCCCGAAGGCAGATGCACGTACGGCGCAGCTTCCCTTTTCTCCGTGAATTGGAACTGTCGTTTTACACTGAGTTCCTTGCGCTGGTGCACAAGATTGGCTAAATCTTCTACGATGGCACTTGCAGTTGGCAGCGCACCAGCACCTGGCCCTTGCAGTTTCAGTTTTCCGACAAGATCACCCTCGATACAAACAGCATTATCTACTCCATCTACACTGTAAAGCGGGTGCGCAGCTGATAATACAACCGGCTCCACGTATACTGTCACTTCTCCCCCGTATTTTCGAGCGTCGCAACGTGTTTAATTTTCCATCCTCGTTCGGCAGCTGCATGAATATCCTGCGAGGAAACGGAACGGATGCCCTTGCGTGTCACTTTTTCCCAATCTGGCTGTGCTTCGAATAATAAATCACTTAGGACCATCAATTTATAAAATGCATCCCAGCCATCTACATCATTAGCTGGATCAGCTTCTGCAAAACCTGCTTCTTGCGCAAGCTGTAATGCCTCTTCAAACGAAATGTTTTTATCGGCCATTTCGCTCAAGATAAAATTTGATGTGCCATTTAAAATAGCCTCTACTTTAACAACATGGTTAATATGCAGCAGTTGTTTTAGCGTGCCAATAACTGGTACACCGCCTGCTACTGCTGCTTCATATTCGAGACGTACACCTTTTTCTTTCGCTAATGCCTTTAGCTCTGCTCCTTTAGAAGCAATCATTTCCTTATTGGCAGTGATAATGTGACAACCGCGAGATATAGCTTTCGTCAAATAGCTGTACGCAGGCTCGATGCCTACACTCGCTTCAATAACGACATCCAAATCTGTTCGTGCAAAGAATTCCTCTACATTATCTGTAAGCAGGACATCCTGTACTTCCTGTTCATATTTTTGTTTATCCCGGACTAACACACCTGCCACTTGTACTTCCTTACCGAATACTGTCTGCAGATTCTCCTGATGAGAACGAATTGTTCTGCCCACTGCACTGCCCACTGTGCCGTACCCTATTAATCCAACTCTTACTGCTGTCATTATTTTTGCCTCCTCGGATGATTTTCTGCATAAAAAAAGCCTCCCTGAGAGGACAGGGAGACGTAGGATCCGTACTGTGTCTTCTCATCTACAGGAATTAGCACCTTTACAAGTCAGATAAACTTGCAGGTTGCCGGGCATCGTCGGGCCAGTCCCTCCGCCGCTCTTGATAAGAATTTTATATTTGTTATGGAGAATTTTAACATTGCGTTACCAATGAGTCAACAGAAAATTCCAACACTATCAGCCGACAAGACTGTCATAAAGAGAGCGCGCTCGATTAATATCATCTATGCCGTGAATAATTGCTCGCCCGTCTGCAAACAGTACAACCCGATGTCCTCTGTGATGAAATGCCAGCAAGTATTCGTTGGCGGTTACGGGTTCCACTGCAGAAACCCATTGTTCAGATAAAGCTGTTAAATCCAGTGATTTCTTTGATCCTGGCCGTATGTGAACAGCTTCTCTGCCACAGAGTACATCCAGCTTTGTCTGCGTGGCTCCATTTAGATATGGCCGCTTAGCTTCTGTACTACAGCTTAGACAGTTCGGATCCTGAAGACGTTGCACGTTCACTGTTGTATAATCTCCCGTCCATATATCAAATGCGCGCAGCTCAGGTGCTACTTCCTGACGGCATAAAATCCGTAATGTCTGCGTCACTTGCATGGCTGCCACCCATTGTACAATTGGGCTGATAATTCCGGCTGTATCACATGTTTCACTTTGCTGCGGAAGCTGTTCCAGAAGACAATGCAGACATGGTGCATCCTTCGAAACAACGGGATATGTTACCCCATAGCTGCCAACGCATGCTCCATAGATGTATGGTATACCGTATTTTGTGGCTGCATCGTTAACAATCAGTCGCGTTTCAAAATTATCGGTAGCATCTAAAATCACATGCGCTCCCTCTACCAGTTGTTCGATATTATGATGATCTATGTTCTCAATCACAGCATGCAGCTTTACATGCTGATTGATTGCTTGCAACCGCTCCGCTGCCGCTAGCGCTTTCGGCAGATAAGCGGCAGCATCTTCTTCCGTATATAACTGCTGACGCTGCAGATTGTGTAGTTCTACATAATCCCGATCGATAAGCACGAGCTCCCCAATACCCGCACGCACAAGCATTTCTGCAGAAGCAGAGCCTAAAGCACCCATTCCGATTAAAACAATCTTACTGTTTTCTATCTGCATCTGGCCTTCTTTACCGATAAACAGCTCTTGTTTACGATAACGATCTTGCATTACGTAAACAACCCTTCACCCGGGCTGCTAGCTTCCGCGTAATTTTTCTCTGGAATTCTTCCTGCTTCAAAACCTAATCTGCCCGCTTCTATTGCTAGTTTCATAGCATGTGCCATCCGGACAGGATCAGCAGCCCCAGAGACCGCTGTGTTTAGCAGCACACCGTCAGCTCCAAGCTCCATCGCGTACGCTGCATCCTTCGGTGAGCCAATGCCAGCATCAACAATGACGGGTACATTGCTTTGTTCAATGATCACGCGCAGATTGAAAGGATTTATGATTCCTTTTCCTGAACCAATAGGTGATGCTCCCGGCATGATAGCATGCACGCCCAAATCCACGAGACGTTTGGCTAATACAACATCATCTGACGTGTAAGGCAGGACAATGAACTCCTCTTCTAACAGCATTTCTGTTGCCCGTAACGTTTCAACTGGGTCTGGAAGCAATGTCTTATCACAGCCGATCACTTCTACCTTCACCATGTCACATAATCCAGACGCTTTAGCTAGCTTGGCAATACGGACAGCTTCTTCTGCTGTTTTTGCGCCTGCTGTATTTGGCAGCAACGTATACCGACTCAAATCCAGCTGTTCCAGAAAATTCGGCTGTGATGCCTCAAATATATCCATCCTCCGCACTGCGAATGTCAGTATTTCAGCATTTGATATATTTACTGCTTCCTTCTGTTCTTCAAATGATGGGTACTTGCCTGTTCCTAATAGCAAACGGGATGTAAATGACTTATCAGCAATTTGTAACATGTTTCATCCTCCTCCTACGAAATGGATTAATTCTACTTGATCGCCATCTTTTATCGGCTGGTCGGTATAAGCAGCCTTATTGATAATCTCTTTATTCAACTCCACAATTACTATTCTATTTTCTAGGGACAGTGACGCTAACAGCTGTGCAATTGTATGAATCTCACCAGATAATTTCTGCTGCCTGCCATTTAGTTGAATTGTCACACCAATACCTCCTCATTGGAATACGGCCGATCCACCCGAAACGCTTCCTTCCATTGATCCGAAACGTCATTGCCGCTTAGCAAGTCAGCAATCATTTTCCCAGTTGCTGGTGCAAGCAGAATACCATTGCGCTGATGTCCAGCAGCAATAAACAACCCCTTCATTTTCGGGTGTTCTCCGATGATCGGCTTCCCATCGAATGTTTGTGGTCGGAGCCCCGCCCAGCTTCTGAGAAAAGGCATCTCATCAATATCCGGCAGCATCTGTCTCGCTTTTTCCATAACTGCCTGTATACCTCCAAGTGTCGGCTTGGTGGACCAATCATTCTCGACTTTTGTCGCTCCGATGATTAGTTCGTTGTTGTTTCGAGGAACAATATAATGCTGATCATGGAATAAGCTGCATGTGAGCGGAGCTTGTGTATTGGTAACAGCAATGCATTCCCCCTTTACAGGAAAGATTGGTGACCCCAAGCCTGTTTGCTCCAAGATAGAATTACTCCAAACGCCACTAGCAATAACGACGCGCTCTGCCTGCCATTTTCCCATGGAAGTTTGTAACTGATAGTGCCCGCCTTCCCGCTCTATCTTCTCAACGCGCGTATGCGTGTGAATTTCGGCACCGAGTACTTGCGCTGCAGAATGAAATCCGCTGCAGGCGATTGCAGGCATGACGTGCACATCTTCTTGCATATGAACAGCACCTAGAACGGATGCTGCTAATCTAGGGGTTTTATCTGTTAAAGATGCACGATCCAGCCACGTTACCCCTTCTAAGGAACACAATTTTAACAGGCTCGCTCTTTCTTCTTCTGTGAAGACAAGCTTTAACAATCCACCTGTACGGCGCTCTATATCTATTCCTGCTAAGGAGCGAATTTCTGCTTCTGCTTCTTCGTATAACTTTTGACTTGTACGCGCAAATGGATAAAGCGAAGTACCGAATTCCTTGTATTCCGAATGAGCGCCAAGCATACCCGCAGCTGCCTGCGTGGAACCTGACCCAATCTCGCCTGCTTCAAGCACATCAACCTGGTAACCTGCTTTCACCAAATAATAAGCAATTGCACTGCCGATGATGCCCCCTCCAACGACCGCTACTTCAGATTGCTTCAAGACGCAAACACTCCTCTTTTAGTTTCTTTACAGCTTCTACTGGATCTTTTGCTGAAAAAATACCACTCATAACAGCAGCACCATCTAGTTCAAGCGCTTTCAATTCTGCTAGCCGGTCTACGGTAATTCCTCCAATTCCAAACAACGGAATAGCAACGCGTCGCTGAATTTCAGCTAAATCGGATAATGGCAGCGGGTCTTTGCCTTTTTTACTGGCTGTCGGAAAACAATGTCCGTATATACTGTACGCTGCTCCGGCAGCCTCCGCCTGAACAGCTTCCTGAAGAGAATGGACCGGTACACCGAACTGAAAACCAGGATATTGTTTTTGTAACTCGAATAACGGAAGTCCGTGTCCTGGTATATGCGCCTGTTGCAAACCAAGCAGCAACGCCACATCCACCCGATCATTAATCCATAACTTGTGACCTGGCAATCCTTCTTTTGCTAACTCTCTGCAAAGCTGATAAATCACGCCCGCAGGTTTGCTTTTCTCTCGAATCTGTACATAATCAACATACGGGTGCACCTTTAACAAGATTCGAAGCAAGCCAGCTGCATCGTGCGCACCATCCGTTACTGCCATCAGTTTGATTATCATCACTCCTTGAATAGGAACAAGACCGGATGCACACAAAAAAACCACTCCCCCGTAGGAAAGTGGTGTGATATCTGCGAATAAATACATACAGAATGCATGCATGTAAAATCGAATGTCGACACTTTCCTACGCAGGTCCGAACCTGTTCAGGTTATGAGGGTTTAAAGAGTCATTACTCTTTGTCTCAGCCCTTATGAAGGGCTCCCCTAGTGTGAAACTTATGAACTTATCCATATCGTAACATAACTAACATATTATGCAAGATGTTTAGCAGAAAAGCAGAGACCATCAAACCACTCTAATGGTCGTCATCTACTTAGTATTTATAAGACTGTCCGCCATCAATCGGAACAACAGTTGCATTGATGAAATCTGCCTGACTTGAAAGAAGGAAAGCAACTAGATAACCTACTTCTTCTGGCTTTCCGAAGCGTTTCATCGGGTTAACACTGACAAATTCTTTACCTGCTTCTTCCCAGTTATCTCCGCCAATCTGACGTAAGGAACCTTCGACCATTGGTGTCATAATTGCACCTGGCGCAATTGCTTTGATACTGACACCGAACTGGCCGTATTCAATACCAGAGTTACGAGTCAAACCAACAACACCATGCTTGCTCGCCGCATAACCAGACTGATTGCCGACACCGCGAATTCCGCCAACAGAAGCAGTGTTAACAACAGAACCATAGCCCTGTTCCTTCATCACTTTAAGGACATGCTGCATACCATAGAAGACACCATTCAAGTTGATGTTAACAACACGATCGAACTCTTCTGTACCGTATTCTTCTGTTAAATTCTGTTTTCCTTCTACACCTGCATTATTAAAGAAGCTATCGATCTTGCCAAATTGCTCTACCGTTTGTTTCACATAAGCCTCAACTTCTGACTCATTCGCACAGTTCGCCTCAATCGTGATGACTTCAGCCTCAGGCGCTGCTGCCAAAATAGCTTGCTTCGTTTCTTCCATTCCTTCTTTATTCAAATCAACAAGCGCAAGCTTCGCTCCTTCTTTTGCTACCTGCACTGCTGCCGCACGACCTAATCCAGATCCTCCACCTGTTATTAAGACAACTTTCTCTTCAAAACGCTTCATGAAAATCTCTCCTATTAGTTTTTTTGATTGCAGTAAATCCGCCATCAATTGGCACAACCACACCATTTATATAAGGTGCATTGCCTGTCAGTAAGAAAGTCACAAGCTCAGCCACTTCCTCCGGCTTGCCTAGGCGCTTCTGCGGAATAGGTTCTGATGCATTGACAAATGCATCAGGATTTTTCTCCTTATATGCACGTACCATCGGCGTTTCAGTCGTACCAGGTGCAATTGCATTCACTACAATACCTTGTGCCGCATATTCCGCAGCCAATGTCTTTGTAATGCCTACCATCGCATGCTTCGTCGCCGAATATGTACCAACAGTTTCCTGGCCAACTACACCTGCTGTCGAGGATGTATTAACAATACGCCCTCCGCCATTGGCAAGCATCACTTCTAACACATATTTCAAACCGTAAAGTGCACCATTAAGGTTAATACCAAGTACCATATCAATCTGTTCAATCGTATTTTCTGCAAATTTAACGCCAGGACCAGAAATTCCCGCATTATTGTAAAACATATCAATAGTTCCAAATTCCTCTATCGTTTTATCTACATAAGCTTTCACTTCTTCAGCTTTGCTGACGTCTGCTTTTACAAATATTGCTTTTGCACCTATTTCTTGAACGAGATGAACTGTCTCCTGTCCAGCGCCATTAGATATATCAACTACAACGATGGAAACGCCTTCTTTAGCAAGTCGTAATGCCACAGCTTGTCCAAGTCCGCTGCCGCCACCTGTAATAACCGCCACTTTCCTTTCACTCACTGACAATCCCCTCCCCAGCAATAAGTATTAGGTTTATTTACCTATCCTACTCATAAAGATTACACCTATTCTGAAAATATAGTCAAGTCATACCTTCTCACTAATCTATACTATTTGATTTTGTAGTACTTTTCGCAAAGATTAAAATGATGCTGTTCATGAATTCCAATTAAGTGAATGCTCTGGATTAAGTTGGGGTAATGCGCAAGTGGGTCAGGGTAGCGGATATGACCGGCAGTCTCATTATCTATACTGCCGACCATTCTTTCTAAGCGATTCGTTTCATGATGAAGGTCTTGCTTTAACTGTTGGAACTGCAGCTTCGTGTGTATATCTTTAGGTGGCAGTAAGATGGAAGGAGCTCTCATCGGTTTACCGTGTTTGTTCCGATAAGCTTGATAAATATCTGCTATTTCTGTTTTATAAGGCCTGCGTTTCCCGGTTCTGATGAATCGTTTTGCCAAGGGGATATACGCTAAGTTAAGCTGTCGAAACCGCTTAAGCAGTAGATACAGATGGTAATACGTCTCGCCGATTGACCATTTATCTGGTAAAGGCCGCACCCACTCTTGATGCTGTTCAGCAAGGGTATGACCTCCGAATGCTTCTCTCTGCCAGTAAATACTTTCGAAGTGTCTTTTCATATAACTGCTTAACATAAGCTTGCCTCCTGCGCTTCGCTTTCCTTATAAATCAGGTGCTCCGGTACTGTTGGCAGTTGCAGCAGTCTTTCTTGCAGAAAAGCTGGTTTCACAGTTAATTCCTTCATTTTTTCAATAGGAATCCATTCATATTGGAAATCTGCCTCTTGTGACGAAACGACTTCAGCAGTTCCCGTAAGCTTATCTTCTGTATCTTGAATCAAATATATAAAGCTGAATTCATGAAATTGACGAAACCGGTATGTGAAGAAATTTTCTACCATCCAAAGCAACCGTTCCGCCTTAACTGTAATGCCCAATTCTTCTTCAAATTCTCGCTCAACCGCCTGTGCGGAATCCTCACCCAGCTGGATGCGTCCGCCAATCAGCGTCCAGAATGAGTCCTTCTTATTTTTATGCAGCAGTATATGATTATCTTTTACGATAATGCCTGCTGTCCGGCAGTTTAACGTTTGTTCTCCCAACGCTATTGTCAGATCCTGCATGTTTGTTTACCCCCACTGTGCTTCTAATGCCTGCACGATATAATATGGACCTGCATCATGGTTGGATGACACAACTACTTTTTGTTCTGTGTCCGGGTAATAAGCGCTGTGAAAACTCACTCCTGGGTCAAATCCAACTACATAATATTTCTTGATTTTAGCAGCATTTCTTTTCATCCAAATACCATATCCATATGAACTCTCTTTATCTACTTCAACATGAGGATGCAGCAATTGCTCTGTAACCTCGGCAGACAGCAGCTTATGCTGGAACAGAGCGTCCCAGAAAAGCACCATATCCGACACACTAACGTACACACCGCCATCTGCCCCGCCTCTTACAGGCAGTGCATAAATGTTCGACCGATAACCATCTTCTTCTTTTATATAACCAATCGCTGTGTTTCCTGGTAATTTATCAAAGGAAAAGTAACCGGCATCCGGCATACCAGCCGGGTTGAAGATATGCTTTTGAACAAATGCAGCAAAAGACTCCCCTGACAGCTCCTCCACTACTAAACCCAAAACAATAAAAGCAGCATTGTTGTAATAGAACCGGTCACCAGGAAAGAATTTCATTGGCTTCTCTTGGAATAAAGGCAAGAAATCTGAACCTGATCTCACGCGGTACATAGGCAGCTGCTCCCACAATGTCTCATAATCATCCATCTCTTCCTCATCAAAATAATCCGGCATGCCAGAGGTGTGTGTCAGCAGGTGGTGAATTGTAATATTTGGATGAAAATTAGGAAACTCGACTGTTGCCAAACACTCTTTTAATTTCTTGTTAAATGTCAGTTTTCCTTGCTCCACTAACTTGGCAATCGCTACGGCTGTGAAAATCTTTGCTCCTGAAGCAATACCAAAGCGTGTATGCTTATCAAACAACAGCTTTTCTTGCCTATTTCGATATCCGTTTTGGAAGAACTCCTGCCCATGCACACTCTTTACATAAGCAGCTCCAGAAAAATCTACTTTCTCTGCCGTCTCTTGCAGCCAGTGCATCTCTTTCATCTGTCTCATCCTCTCCTACTTCCATGTCATGTTATCATAATTGGAAGTATATTCTGGATATAAAAATAATGAATGAGGTTGCTTTTATGCGTAAAAGGCTATGACATCTTAAAAGTACCTGATTGTCATAACATATTAAAATCTTTCACAGAAAATCACCTGCAATTATAGAGAAAAGCGGACAAATCACTTGTCCGCTTTTCTTATTATCTATTAACTTTGTACCGCTTTTCGAACCGTGCTTCGCAAGGACCATACCCCGAAAGCAAGGGAGATAATAACCAACAGGCTGCCAACGTGAGCTGTTGTCTGCATAGAATGGGTAGCTCCATTCACAATGCCGCCTACTAATGATCCGAGTGAAATACCAATTTGCAATGCTGAGTTGTTAAAACTCTGATGGATACCTGCTGATTCGGAATCTGTTTCAACAATATAATTCTGTAATGGCGGTGCCAAACTCCAACTTAATGCGGCCCAAATTATCATCACGACAATAAATAATGGGAATGATACCGTAGAGAACGGAAGTGCAAATAAAATGACGGCAAATGATGCGACAACTAGAATGATGCTGACTTTGGAACCAAAACGGTCTGCCAAACTGCCGCCAAAAGCTCCTCCGCCAACTGCTGCGATACCAAAGATAAAGTAGCAAATACTAATCCACTGTGTATTCAGCCCTAGCTCAGATTCGAGGAAAGGTGTGAAATACGCATAGATTGTGTAATGACCTGCCAGCATAAACAGCATCGTCAAATGAGCTGTCAGCATCTTTTTGTTGCGCAGTGCTTTCAGCTGTGACTTCAAGGACTGCACTTGTTCCACTTCAATACGCTCAAGCGTGAAAGCAATCAAAACCATAGACAATAATGCCATTAAACCAATAAATAGGAACAGCATGCGCCAGCCAAATGCATCACTGACAATAATTCCAATTGGCACGCCAAGTACGAGCGAAGAGCTGATCCCCATATAAATAAGTCCAATCGCTTTGGCACGATGCTTGGGCTGAACAATTTTCGCTGCAATCGTTAAAGAAAGCACAATAATCAATGCTGTACTCATCGCTGTCAGAACACGCGCAATCATGACAAACAAGAAAGACGGGCTAATGTAGGTAATGATATTTCCTAAAACAAATATACCTAACGTCAGCAGCAGAAGCTTCTTTCGTTCAATATTTGCTGTTAATGTATAAAGAATTGGACCAGATAGTGCATAGACCAAAGCAAATACCGTAATCAACTGACCTGCTTGTCCAATTGATACGTTCAGATCATCCGCAATAGTCGGCAAAATCCCTCCAACAATTAATTCAACTAACCCTACCGATATAACGGAAATAGCTAATATAAAGACTCTGAAATTCAATAGATCAATTCCTTTCTATACGGAATACGAAGACGAACATGTTAGTCGTTTGCCTTTTTACACACAAAAAACTCCCTCATAACAGATAAAAAATCTGTAATCAGGGAGTTATGGCTCCTGGTAGAAACCCTCAAACCAAATTATTGAGGTTATACAGTGCAAAACGAACATATTCCATTTTCTTAAGAAATTATAGCAAGATACAGACATAACTGCAAGATGAACTGAGCAGTTCAGAATACAACACACCTTTTCCATAAAGTGTATACGTTTTTTGTTTGCTTTATCGGAAAACCTCGATATACAATAGACTTATGGATACTATCGATCTATTCAAAGCTTTGTCTAATGAGAAACGGTTGCAAATATTGCATTGGCTGAAAGAACCGGAGAAGCATTTTCCGAAACAGCAGGCGCATCTGCCAAAGGAGGTTCATTACAAAGGCGGTGTCTGTGTCGGCGACATTCAAGAAAAGGTCCAAGCTTCTCAATCCACGGTCTCCCAATACCTTGCCATGATGCAGCGCGCTGGATTATTGGAATCTATTCGTTATAACCAATGGACGTATTACCGCAGAAATGAAGAAACAATTCAGAAGCTAGCTGCATACCTAAATGAAGAATTGTAATATATTCCAAGAGATCCTATAGGGATTTCTTTTCTTTCCACTTCGAATATCGTTTTATTCCGATATATAAATATTAGAAAATGGAGTGACATGATGACTTTAACTAAAAAACAAACGTTCTTAGCATTTACTTTAACATTACTGACATTCGTAATGGGAACCAGTGAATTCGTTATCGTTGGCTTACTGACAGAAGTAGCGTCTGACTTAAATGTAACTGTCGCATCTGCAGGAACACTTGTGTCAGGATTTGCTATTGCCTATGCAATTGGTACACCTCTTTTAACTAGCTGGGTTAGTCGGTTTCCGAAATATCCCTTAATGCTTACACTTATTGTTGTCTTTATTTTAGGAAATGTCATTAGTGCATTAACATCTTCCTTTGGCGTATTACTAGCAGCACGTATTGTCACAGCAGCAGCAAGTGGTGTCCTTACTGCACTAGCAATGACAGTAGCGAGTGATACAATGCCCGCAGCGAAGCGTTCTTCTGTTATTGCTCTTATCTTCGCCGGCTTCACAATTTCCAATGTCCTAGGTGTGCCGCTTGGAACATTCATCGGGCAATTAGGCTCTTGGCATCTGACATTCTGGACAACTGCATTACTCGGGGTCATTGCTTTTCTTATCAGTTTGTTCATTTTACCAAAGACCGCAGCAAGCGAGAAAAGTTCCATATGGAAGCAGCTTGTACTATTCAAGAATCCAAAAATCCTAGTCGGCTTCTTCATCCCGACGTTCAGTATCGCAGGAACTTATACAATCTACACGTATATTACGCCCATCATTGAGGATGAATTAGGCATTGCATCCAGTTCTGTCGGTCTCGTCTTGCTGGCATACGGCCTATTTTCCATCGGCAGTAACTTTTTAGCTGGTAAAATTGCCGGCAGAAACGGTATCGGTGATCTCCGTTATGCGTTCATCATCCAAGCAATCATCATTGGATCCTTATATGTGACAATGAACATGACAATTGCTGGGTTGATCAGCATTATGCTCATGGCCATCATGATTTACGTTATGAATGCAACCATTCAAATTTATCTTATGGACAAAGCGGCAGCCTATTCTTCCGCAGCCAGAGATTTTGCATCCTCGCTGACTCCTGTATCAGTCAATATCGGTATTACACTTGGTTCTGCGCTAGGCGGGTTGGTATTTGCCTACGGGACCCTTCCGAACCTTGCAATCGTAGGTGGAATATGTGCCCTTATTGCCTCTTTACTATCATTTATCAGTTATCGAATAGAGAGCGAATAACGAAAAGACAGGTTGAATTAACTTCAACCTGTCTTTTTTGTATGAAAGAAATCAGATTTCGTTATGGCGTACATCTTTACATCACGCTGCTTTCCTTTTAAATAAAGCAAACTGCGTAATGTACCTTCAACTAGCATACCGGCTTTCTGCATCACTTTTTCTGACCCTTCGTTTTCAACCATGCATTTCGCCTGGATTCGTTCTAACTCCATCTTTTCAAAGCCAAACCGAATGACTTCCTTCACCGCTTCCGTCATATAACCACTGCCCCAGTATGGGCGAGCCATCACATAACCAATTTCTCCGACATGATCTTTCTGGTTCCAAGACACATAATTAATAGTACCTATCAGACGCTTGTACTCCTTATGTTCAATTCCCCAAAAGACAGCCTGATGATTTTCATATAAACTCAAGATAATATTCAAAAACTGCTGCGTATCGTCAATCGATTGATGCGTATTCCAAGTCGTAAATTCCGAAACAGCAGGATCAGAGCCGTAAGTAAATATTGCATCCACATCAGTAGGTGTTACTTTACGCAGGCGCAGACGCTCGGTTTCAAGAGCTGGCAGGTCCTCTAGTATATGTTCCGTTGGCATAATGATTTGTCCCCTTCTAAATAGATAAACAAACAAGTCTTTTTTATCACCATGCCACGATATGGATAAACTTTCAATAGTTCTCTCCCCATACCAGCAAAAAACTTCCTATGCACAGATGCTTACTGTACACGGGAAGTTAGATTTTCATTTTAACTTCGCCCGATACCTATTCTTTCCATCCTTTTTGGCTTGGTACAAGGCTTCATCTGCCCGCAGCAGCAGTTCGCGTTCTTTTGTACCATTTGCCGGATAAAATGCTAAACCGATACTAGAGGTTGTCTTGAATCTGTCTCTCCCTATACACCATTCATCTTGTATAGAGGCAAGCATACATGCTGCCATGCGTATGGCATCTTGCTCCTCCTTGATTTCCGGCAATAAGATAGTAAATTCATCTCCTCCTTGTCGGGAAAACACATCACAAGACCGTACACACCCTTTCACTCGGCGTGTAAATTCGACCAACAGCTTATCTCCAATTTCGTGGCCAAATGTATCGTTAATAGATTTGAAGTTATCCAAATCCAGATACATCAGCGCCATTTTATTGCCGTTCCGCTTCGCTTCTTCCAGTGCTTGCTCTAGTTTCTCTTTAAACAGACGACGATTTGGCAAGCCTGTCAATGTATCATGATAAGCCATATGCGTTAGCTTCTCCTCATAAACCAAACGCTCCGTTATGTCTCTGGAGACAACAAGAAAGTGTTCAAATCTCCCATTTTCGTCAAAGATCGGATTAGCCTTCGCCTCCAGCCAAATCCAATCGCCACTTACATTTTTAAATCGAAACTGAAACACCCCTCCTTGTTTTGTCTGTACCATCTTTCCCAGCTGCTGCCGTACCTTTTGCCGATCATCTGCATGCATGAATACACTTGCATGCTGCCCCTCATATGCTTCAGACGGAAAACCAAGAACCGTCACATGGGATGGCGAGGCATATTTGAAATTGCCGTCCCAATCTATCAGGCAAACCAAGTCTGTCATGTTCTCCGCAATTAAACGATACCTAGCTTCACTCTGTCGCAATGCCTCTTCAGCCTTGTTACTCCGGGGAAACTCTTGCTGCACTTCATCTGTATCCGTTATATCAACAGAGCATCCGATTACTTCAACAACCTTTCCATTCTTTGAAATTGGCCGTAACGAAGTAATATATTGGATGCCGTCTACATCCGATTCATACGAAACATTTCTTTCCCCATTCCATGCGCGCTGATAATACGTTAACTTCCTGGCTGCTTCTTCAGCCGGGAGAAAGTCCTGCAACTCTCTTCCAACGAGCTGCTCTGGCGTGAACTGCATTCGGTAAAGAAGTTCACCTTCACTAAACGTATGAACAAACCGTCCATGATCATTTACATACTTAAAAATCATCCCTTGCTGCTTTCGCATCGCTTCCTGCAACTCAAGATTTGTTCTTTCTATTCCCCATTGGAACCACATCTGCCTGCTCGACTCTTCCGAAAGACCTTCTGATAAGATAATTCGTTCAAAAGTTTGCATGTTTTTGGCAAATCCGGCTGCAGAAACAGGTTTGCTAAAGAGATAGCCTTGCCCTTCATCACACAAGTTCTGCTGCAGAAAAATCAAATGATCCTTGGATTCCATGCCCTCTGCAATCACTTCCAGTTTCAGTTGATGCGCCATTGCAATAATTGTTTTTACAATCGTAGCGTCTTTGGCGTCGATGGTACAATTCCGCACAAACGAGCGGTCTATTTTAATAGTATCTATCGGAAACTCTTTCAAATGATACAGAGAACTATAGCCCGTACCAAAGTCATCGAGACTGATGCAGACTCCAATCTGCTTTAACTTATGCAGCATAGGCAGGACAAACTCCACATCCATCGTCATAGACTCTGTAATCTCGAGTTCTAAATATTCCGGTGCGAGCCCCGTTTCTTTTAGAATGTTCTCTACTTTTTCTGCTATATCACCTTGATACAGCTGACTAGCGGATAAGTTGACCGCCATAATCAACGGTTCAAGCCCCATCTCCTGCCACATCTTATTCTGTTTGCACGCTGAATGAAGCACCCATTCTCCAATCGGCCGAATCAAACCTGTTTCTTCAGCAAACGGAATGAATTCCAACGGCGATATTGTTCCCATAATAGGATGTTCCCAACGCAGCAACGCCTCTGCACCGATGACTTTGCCCGTCCGCAGCTGAAGCTTTGGCTGATATAGAAGATAAAACTCATCATTCTCAAGGGCCTGAAGCAGCGCCGCTTTTCTATCTGTTTCATTCATATTCGTTAAATCCACTATCGCGACACCTCATTCTGCTAAGTCTTTTTCTAATGATGCTGGTTTGCATTGCGATATGTTTTTGCTAACTAATACGGCTGATAGAGCCGCTATATTTCTAATGATTATACAATCTAATCCGACAATATACGATACTTTCTGCCATAACAAATAAAGGAATCAATAGAAATCCTACTGTATTTATACCCGATAATACGCCGTGAAATTCTATGTATGGAAAAACCGCCAGCATTCTATACTGACGGTTTCTCTTTACGATTCATAATTATGCTGTTCTTCAATCTGTCCATTATCATCATGGATAATCGCCATCGTACCAGCATCTTTTGCCCTCTTCTTCGCCTCTTTTACCACATCGGACTTGGAGCTGGCTGTATATTCATGATTGTCACTGTCTTCACGCTTTATTCCCCAGCCTTCATCTAAGCTTGGCACAACATGGTATCTTGCTTCATCAGAATTTGCTCTGTCTTCGAAGTATTGATCACTTTTCTCTGTCATGTGAAACGCCTCCTTTTGTTTTCTTTAGCTTATACAGTTCTTTACCCACTGAGCTTATATAGAAACGTTAGAGAAGTTTAATACACGGATACTAAAAGCCATTTTTCATTCTATCCTTTTCATCTTGCAGAGCTTGCGTTTATTCTATAATCTTAAAGTTAGACTTCCACCCTTAACTAAGTGAAAAAAGAAGAAGGGAATGAACTTAGCCGTTATGAAAAAGCTGACACCCGAACAAAGTGAAGAATTACTGCACATTTTAGAAGATCGCTTTGAAAAGAACATGCACCGCCATGAAGGACTTGACTGGTCAAACGTGCAAGCAAAGCTAGAGGCTGCGCCAGAAAAGCTTTGGTCGCTGCATCAAATGGAAGCAACCGACGGCGAACCCGATGTTGTTGCTCATGATCACGAGAAAGATGAATACATGTTTTGTGACTGTTCAACCGAAAGCCCTAAAGGCCGCAGAAGTGTTTGCTACGACCAAGCAGCATTGGAAGCAAGGAAGAAACACAAACCCGAAAACAGCGCTATCAACATGGCAGCTGCTATGGAAATCGAGTTACTGACAGAAGTACAATACCGAACGCTTCAACAACTAGAGAACTTTGATAAAAAAACGTCCAGCTGGATTCAGACACCCGCTGACATCAGAGAACTCGGCGGAGCTTTATTCTGCGACTATCGCTTTGGTCATGTGTTTGTCTATCATAATGGCGCAGATTCCTATTACGGTGCAAGAGGATTTCGAGGTGCACTGTTTGTCTAAGATATGTAAAAAGGGTTAGAGGTAATATCCCCCTAACCCTTTATGATTTTCCGTACTGTTTCGGCACTCTACCACCAGCCGCCGCTTTTCACCCTAATACTTTCTCTTAATAAGAAAAAGGAGTGGTTTACAGCTCGAAGCTTTATAATATTTTCATCCAACCTTAGCATTAACGCCTTACTAGCCTCTCCATCCGTACAATCCTTTAAGGCATCTTTAAGTTGTGTATGCTCTTCTGACAGTGATTTTGCATGATTATAGTGCTTCAAGTATTCTTTATATTGCTTCGCATCTTCTTCTAAGCTGTCTTTTATACTTCTCTCTAACTCTTTCTTTTGTCCTTGTCTTTCTAGGTATTCATCAAATTCATCCCACATATCTTGGAATATACTCACTGTTTTACCAGCCCTTCCTCCATATCAGAATTGCAGCCACCCTGCCAGCAATTTGTCCACCTTCTCAAAATCCTCACTCATCTTGTTCATGTTGTGCGCAATCTCACCTGTGTCTGACTGTACATCTTTTAACAAATGCATTAGTTCATCATAATATTCCATACCAAAAAGCATCGGTATTCCATCTACCGTCTCAACAGCAAGCTCGCGAAATACCTCATCCACATCAGCACTCGTCAGCTTATCAAAGCGCCCGAACCCTACTTGGCTTCTAAACTTTGCTCTAGAAGACTCCGCTGTCGCCATACAATCATCCAAGAATTGCATCATATCTTTTTTTGTCTTCGCGATAAGATCTTCACTTGCTTCTACTCTTCTAGCATAAGCTTTCATTAATTCTGTTTGAATAACAATTGGAAAATTGGAGACACCGCTGTTTTTTAAGAAGAGCGGCGAATCAGGTATAGCAGCCCGGAGTTTTTCATCATACAGTAAATCTGCTTTATAATACCCGTCCTCATTATAAAGACTAGCATCCGTGTAGTTCTTAATCCCATGGGATCCTAGCATGTCGGCCAATTGATCACCTGTACTATCCTTCCCCTCGGGATCCTCCATATAATAAAGCGACCCAATTGTCCGATCATGAAACATGGACACTGCATCAGTCGGGTACGCATATGTAATAATATTATCTTTGTACGCACCATTCTTGACATCCTTCTGCTGTTCTTCATTCAACAATCCATAAGCATCTGCCGCAGCGAATGTCACCGCATTGGAATCATACGTAACGGCACAATATTGAGCAAGTCCCCCACCAAGAGAATGTCCAGTAAATGTGATGTTCTTCGCCCCGTACTTGTCTACGTATTTCTTCACAGCAGCTTTTGCTTCTGTAAATTGATTCTTATTCGTAAAAGTAATCTTACCGTTATCATTCAGCTTTGCATTCCCCGTCTGTAGTGCCGCATCCTGAGAAGGTGTTGCCAAATAGTCTGTTGTGCCATACTCTTTTTTACTGTAATCGGCATCACCACCGACCACACCAAAAATATCCTCATAGGCGTCCTTAACGAAACCAGAATAATCAGCTTCTCTATCTTTATATATGAGTGCATCTCCTTTTTCCGTCACTCTGTCCCCGAGTTCTGCTTCAATCGCATTTTTCGTAGACTCACTCAGTCCTTTTAGTTCCGTTTCATTTGTGGTAAATTTAGGGGGTTCAGTGCCGCGGAAGCTGATGACGATTTCTTTGGTTTTGGGGTTTTCTAGTACATAACCGTATAGACCGGTTTCTTCGTCTTCAATAATATCCAAAGTCCCCCACCTAAGGCCTTTAATTCGAATGTTTGTTTGATCATCATCATAAGAAACATCAGAAATAGTACTTGCTTCAAAATCAGTAATTCCTCGACTCATTCTAAATTAATCCTTTCTTTGTTATAATAAAAAAGAGGTGTTTATGTGAAAATTTACAAGATAGGTTATATTTTAACTATTATTTCCATTGTACTACTAGGGGGTTGTGGTGTGAAGGATAATTATGATGAAGAAACTATTACAAAAGCTCAAGATGTCACTAAAAGATATATCGAAAATAATTACGACAATATAGAATCAATTGAAGTGGATGAACCAAGAGAGTCTCCAATGGGCAGTATTAAAGTCGACGGTACTGTTAATGGTAACGCTGAATTTACAGTTAGTTTAAGTGAAGACTTCTCTGTGAATTCAATTGGTGAGAAGGAAGGATTCCCAGATAGAAAAAACGAGTGCCAAGACAAAGATTGTTCGTACTGATACATATTTATAGATACTATTAAAAAAGGCATCTCCCGCTTTGACAGGGGATGCCTTTTTTAGCACTTCAAAGGTCTCCTACCAGTTCTTTCTCAAATGGCTTACAAAACATGAACAATACTAATTGCTGATAATCATCTAATTTAGATGAAACCTGTCGAGATCAAATATTAAAAGATAGATAGAATGAAATTAGTCTCCAATTATCATAACACTTAATAAGGCACTTTCACTTGTAGCGCTTCGGGTATTCTTTATATTGCTAACGATGAGGTATTTCAATGAATAAAATCTGCTTAAATATAATCCTATTAATTATTTTCATTTTATTGATAGGAGGATATAATGTGAAATCAGAAAATGACACTTATAATGCTAAGACACTAACAGATACCAAATCAAATGTGCAAAGCTATTTAGAAAACAATTATGAAGATATTGAGAAGATAGAGTTGAGCGACCCATACCAAGCTCCATTGGGTAGCATGACAATTGATGGAACTGTTAATAGTGATAAATCGTTTTCTGTAAGCTTGAATAAAGATCTAACTATAGCTAGCCTTGCCATCCAGAGTGATGATTTTCCAGCAGAGAAAGATGAATGTAAAGAGAAAACATGTGATTACTAAGAAGAAATATTAAAGACCGTAAACTTCCTATATCGCCTATTTGCGAATTGATTAAAAAAAGAGTGTGAAAAAACGACACTAGATGAAGATTCTACTAATTCAAAGTAGGGAGTGCGAATGAATGAAGAAGTATGCTTTATTTTTTACTACCTTAACTCTAATCTGTATGGTTAGTGGTTGTTCAAAAGAATTTGAAGACACAGTTAGAAAAGCTAACCAAGCCACAAAAGCATATATTGAGAATGATTATGAACACGTTAAAACAATTGAATTAGATAATCCATTTCAATCTCCTATGGGAGGCATGTCAATCGATGGAACTGTAAATGATGGTATGGCAGGCTTTTCAATTAGTTTTAACAAGGATATAAGTATTTCAAGTATAAGTACTGACAAGGGGTTTCCAAGCAGAAAATGATTATGTAAGTTAGAATGTAAACGAAGTTGTTAGCATTTCTTTTCTTTTTTATAAACTAACTCAATAAATTGTAACTATTTAAATACTGCTACTGCTGCTAGATTACTTGCTTCACAACCAGCTTGGTATGATTCTTTTAAGAGGTGTTATTATGAAAAAAATATATTTATCAACACTATTGTTAATTATCTCTATTATACTATTAGGAGGTTGTAATGCGAACGGGGAAAGCGGTACTTATGATGCGGAAACAACTAAAAGAGCAAAGCGAACAGCTGAAAGTTATATAGAGAATAACTACATTGGCATTGAATCGGTCGAGCTAAATGAACCTTATCAATCACCAATGGGCAGCTTATCAATTGATGGAACAGTAAATAATAAGTATGGTTTTACAATAGATTTAAATAAAGATTTTACAGTGAGCATGATTGGTACAAAAAAAGGTTTCCCAGCAATGAAAGATGAATGCAAAGAAAAGGACTGCAAATACTAATTAGTCTGATACGGAGTTCGTTAGCAGCCTTTTTAGAAAAATACAATTATCTAACACCTCTCCAATAAGCAAGGTGAACTCATGAATAGATTAAAATCACTAAATATAAGTATCTTTATCACCACTACTTTATTTCTAGGAGGCTGTGGTGTGAAGGATAACCTTGATAATAAGACTGCTAGCCAGATAAAAGAGAATGCTACAAGCTATATAGAAAATAATTACAACTCTGTTGAAACAATTGATTTAAATGAACCCTACCGGGGACAAATGGGAAGTCTGAAAGTAGATGGATCAGTGAATGAAGTTGGTTTTTCAATTAGTCTTAATGACGACCTTTCATTTAAAGGTATAAGTACTGAAGAAGGGTTTCCAGAGCGGAAAGATGAATGTAAAGATACAAGTTGTGATTACTAGGAAGAAAATATTCTTTTTTAGGTGGAGTAATACTACAGACAACTATTTAAGCGAGGTATAATGTTGCATAAAATCTTAATTACTATATTTCTCATCCTGTTGATTCTGATTAGTGCTGGATGTTCAGAGCAGTATGATGAAGAGACCATTATGAAAGCTGAAGATGTCACGAAGAGTTATATTGAGAGTAATTATGCAGAAGTAGAATCTATAGAACTAGAAGAAACTTACCAATCTCCTATGGGAAGCTTAACAGTTGATGGAACTGTTAATGGTGCTGGATTTTCAGCTAGTTTGAATAAAGATTTTTCGATAGCAGCTATAAGCTCTGAAGAAGGTTTCCCAGAATCAAAAGAAGGTTGTAAGGAAAGAACTTGTGATTATTAAAAAGAGGTGTTTATGTGAGAAAACATATATCCGTTTTTATTGTTACTTTTTTTCCTTTATACTATTAGTAGGTTGCGGAGTGAAGAATAATTACGATCAAGAAACTGTCACTGAAGTCAGAGAAACTGCAAGAAGTTACATTGAAAACAATTTTAAAGATGTAGAAACTATAGAGTTACAGGAACCTCGAAAATCTCAAATGGGTAGTTTAAAGATAGATGGAACTGTTAATGAGAGCGCCGACTTTACTGTTAGCTTTAATAGAGACTTTACAGTTGCTTCAATTAGCCTTGGAGAAGGTTTTCCTGACAGATTTGAAGAGTGTAAAGAGAAGAGTTGTGATTATTAGAGAGGACGTTTCCTTCTCTATTTGGAGTAACTTTATGGAAGTAGTTCCAAAGGGCTATCTATTAATAAATGCTTTCCCATCACTTCGAATAATAATCTAACCATAGCTAGCCTCGCCATCCAGAGTGATGATTTTCCCGAAGAGAAAGATGAATTTTAATGAGAAAACATGTAATTACTAAGAAGAAATATTAAAGACCATAAACTTTTATATTGCCTATACCTCCAACAATAAGCTGTTGGAGGTTATTTGTGAATGATAAAAAAAGAGCGCGGGAATAACGATACTAGATGAAGATGCTATTAAATCAAAGAAGGGAGTGCGTATAAAATGAAGAAGTTTGCTTTAGTATTTTTGGCTACCTTAACTCTAGTTTGTATGGGTAGTGGTTGTTCAAAAAAATATGATGATGAAACTGTAGTTAAAGCAAAAGAAGCCATCCAAAGTTATATAGAAAACAACTTTAAAGATATTGAATCCATAAAGCTTGAAGAACCATATGAATCACCAATGGGTGGTATGAAAGTAGACGGCACTGTAAATGGAGGCGCTGAGTTTTCAATAAGTTTGAACAAAGATTTTACAGTAGGATCACTAAGCTTGGATGAAAGGTTCCCAGAACTAAAAGATGAATGTATAGAGAAAAGTTGCGAATAAATGCAGCAAACCTTTCGTTAATATTGACATTAAGGAACCTAGCGATGTGAGACACAATTAAAGCATTATAATTTTTGACTATGCAGAAGCTCCATCCGAAATTAAAGAGCATGCAAAACAAATTAGAAGAAGCTGCACAGCGTCACGATATCAGCTTGAAAGCAGCAACTCTGCAATTCTCAACAGCTCTTCCAACTTTAAAAGCTGTAATCCCAGGTTCTACACGCCCTGGCCTTATCAAAGAAGATTTAGCAGTAATCAATGAAAGCAGAGATACCAGGTGTGTTCTGGCAGGAGCTGTTGGATAGAGATGCTATCTGCTAAGGAACCTTTAAGAGCCAGATAAGAAATCTTCCAAGGCAGCTATCCAATATTAGCTGCCTTTCCTATGTATCGAAATCCCTAATAATATTCAAATATGTTAGAATTAAATAAGATTAGTTAGATAGATAAGGAATGGGCCCCGATGAACTTATTGTTAGAAATCATAGGAGAATTTGTATTTAGTCTGATTTGGGATCTAATCCCCTCTAAAAAAGGAAAAATATATAGAAAGAACCTAAAAATCTTAAAACAACAAGATTGGTTCCGTCAATTAATGAAGAAGTATAAACCAATATTTTTAATGAATGAATCGGTACGAGCAAAGATTTTCGAGTATAACAATAACGTCAACCTCGCTAACTACAGAACTGATTTAGAACAGCTAGCAAAAAGAGAGCTTGGCTAATATCATTCTATCCCCACTTTAACCAAGAAGGAACAATAGGTCATGAATGGCTGTCTTCATTTAATTGCCTCTCTATGCATACAGCAATCCAAAACGAACAATTGACCCGCAAAATGATAGGGCTTACAATTTCAATTAAGGAGTGTCACTTCTCAAAAGACTTGTACTTAAGTATGTCTATTACAGCAAACTCAATTAAGATGCTTTCCATGTTCCGAACTGACGAAATGGAGGAATTCAAAATGAACAGAGAGTACGGTCTTTCTTTATGGACTTTCGGAGACAACATATCCTTTGAAGCGAAGTGCGAAATCGCAGCAGATATCGGCGTCGATGGTGTAGAAATACAAGGCGACATGACCCAGGATCCGATTCGTTTTAGAAAGATACTGCAGAATCATAATTTGAAGGTATTATCCGTCACACCAATTGATGCTGATATCTCCAGTAACAATACGGCAAAGCGTTCCGAAGCTGTTCAATACTTTTTGGATATGATGGATTGGGCTAAGGCGCTTGGTTCTGAACGTATTTGCCTGCATGGAAAAGTAGGAAAAACGAGCGCAAATGAAGATTATGAGCAAGACTGGATGCTGTTTGTAGATAGCACAAGAAAAGTGATGGAAAAAGCCGAGCAGCTAGACATTGAGGTTGTTGTGGAAGTGCTTAACCGTTATGAAAGCTACCAAGTCACTACAGCAAAGGAAGCTTTGAAACTAGTTGAAACTGTTTCTAGTCCGAATCTCTTCCTTTTACTAGATGCCTATCATATGAATATTGAAGAACCTAATCCAGTACAGGCACTAAGAGCAACAGCCGGTAAATTGCGTGTGTACCATATTGCGGATTCTAACAGACAAGCTATCGGGAACGGGCACGCAAACTTGCAGGAGCAAGTGAACACCCTTTGCGAAATTGGTTACCAGGGACCAATTGTTATGGAAATGACTGCGTCTGATTCTAATCATGAAGAGCAAGATTCCTTAGACATCGTTACTTCCTATTATAAGCGCTCCCTCCGAACGTTAAAGACATGGGAAAGTAATTTTTAAGGATACATAAGAGAACCCGACACAAGACGGTCGGGTTCTTTTTCACTTTATTATTTAACTAGAGATTCAATTTCCGCATTGTCTAGCGCCTCTCGATAAAATGCTACATCATCCATCTCTCCGCCAAAGAACGGATCTGCACTATAACGGCTTCTGCCTATATAGTTTGTATTCCCCAATATCTCGGATGGATTCGCTGTGATATTCTCATTCGTTCCAGCTAACTCTCCATTCACATACAATTTCCCTGTATTACCTTCAAGGGTCACCGCAAGATGCACCCATTCGTTCACTGGCAGTGCTGTATCAGCTGTAACACTCTGGTCCACACCATCATGAATCGTAAATCGCAGCTTGCCGCTTCCGTCAGATGGGGTGAGGAACATATTCTTGCCGTTGCTGGCGCCGATATCAAAGATTCGCTGCCAAGCTGCTCCGCCTTGCCAATTCACCAAAGCTGAGAATGTGAAATCTTCTGCGTCCGCTGCAAGCGGCGACAATTCTACATAGCTGTCTTTGCCATCCAATGCCAGCTTGCCATCCGCTGTTTGAGCTGCATTACCTTTTAACAGAGCGTGGAGAGTATTTCCTGAAGTGTCTGTTGCTTCTCTGCTACTGGGATTACCGAAGTTGTACTGCGTGATCTCAGGCTCGGCTGCTTGCTGCTTTACCGTCACTTGGAAGGGTTTCGTCGCTTTCTTTTTACCTGATTGGATCTCTGCTGTTAGTGTTGCTTTTCCATCACCGCTTCCTGCTTTTGGTCGATGAATAGTGCCGTCTGTCTCGATTACATTCGAATTGGAGGAAGTCCATGTAATGGCAGCCTCGTGCGTGCCTTCCGTTGCCAGCTCCACATTTTGATACAGATTATCGCTGTTTGGAATCGTCAGGTCTTCTTTCACTGCAGCCAAAACTTCCTTATCCTTCATGTCTTCCATTCGATTACCCCAGACAGCTACACCTTTATCAGATAAAGCGGTGAACGTTGTATCATATTGCTGTGCAGCTTCATCCCATTGTTTCAGGAAGAATCCGCTATATTTCTCACCATCAATCGTTAGCGTAATCTCGTTATTCTTACCGCGCTTCCACTTTCCTTCTACAGCACCTTCAACTTTGCCATTCTGTCTTAGCGTTATCTGCTCAGATATTTTCACATCAGCAGAAATATCTTTACCATGATTCACATATTGATAATCCCCAGCCATATCCTTCAGCTTGATTTTTGCTTCCGTCTCATTCGTATTACGGGATGGAGCCACAACAGGCCAGCCGTCATTGTTCATATGCATTTGATGTACTCGCACTTCATGCTCTTCCCCACGGTCAGGGAAGCGAGAGTGGAAAATCAAGTAATGATTTTCCGTATCTTCATCATAGAAAGCTGTATTATGACCCGGCGATACATAACCGATACCTGGCTTCTCACCCGGATCACCAACTTTTTTCTCAAACAGATTATTCCCAAGCAGCTTCACGCCATAGGGCTCAATCGACTTATCATCAAACAGCGGCAAGTTCGGATCTGCCTTTACATCAATCATGTCATTTCCTTCTGCATCATAAAACGGTCCATCTGGAGATTCAGAGCGCACTACGCGAATATTATAGCCACCAAACGAATCCAATCCGCCGAAAGACAGGAACATATAATAATAATCTGTTTCCGGACTGTACATCATTGCTGGTCCTTCAATACGGCTATGATTGCCGCCCATCAGCTTTTTCCCATACCCCTGATCTGGAAGTGGCTTGCCGGTCTTCTCATCCATTTCCATAATAAAAATACCGCCAGAATAAGAACCATACACCATCCACAGCTTACCGTCTTTATCATAAAATACATCAGGATCTATTACATTCGGATGCTTCGTCGCATCGTAAATCGTACCGTCCTCACTCGGCTCATCCCACATACCCGACTTCAAGATAATACCCGTATCCTCATAAGGGCCCTCGATATTATCCGCCACCGCTACTCCCATTGCAGACCGCGGTGAATCACCCTTACACGCATTGTAGTACATATAAAATTTCCCATCCGCCAACTGAATCACATCCGCCGCCCAAAGTGTATCCGACTGCGCCCAATCGAGTGTCTCTCTGAGTTCCTCCGTCACATTAGGAATTAGCTTATTGCCATCTCGCACACCCGAGTCAACCATCTTCCATTTCATAAGATCGTTTGTTTTTGCTGCAGCTAAATGAGAGCCGAAAACATAGTATTGGTCATCTACTTCAATGACAGATGGATCATGTACAGAAGCGTTTTCAAAGACTGGAACCACATCCTGTCCACCTTTTGCTTTCGCAAAAGTATCAGCACCTGGCAAAGCTGGGATGAGCATAACTGCAGACAGCATCGAAACAACAAGCAAACGTTTTTTAGTTTTCATATCTTTCCTCCCCACTAATGATAACGCTTACATATTACTAATTTAAGATTAGGAGGAATAGAGAAAGTTGTCAATAAGTATAAAATCCTTATTTATTAAATAAATTATTTATGAGTTTATTGATTTGGAGAGCTCCATCTTCACAAATATAGCAATATGTACGTACAAGTTTTAATTAGCTTTTACTTATCAAGTAAGCACCAGATCCTTTTCATCTGTATATTCTCCCCTAATAAGTGTCCTGTTGCTATATCCACAATTCCGGCAGGCTAGCTAACACCTACTTTCTTATGGATGTACGTGCTATCTAATAGTTTTTTCTTTTAACCTTGTACAGCCTTACTACATATCTAATTAGCAAAAACAACATACCAGGGGGAGCCAAAAACATACTCAAGGCAAATATAAAGAAACCATGCATTGCAAACTGAAATTGTTCTATCTCTCTTTGCAGCACCCAATTTTGTGTTTTCTTTATTCTACGAGCGAGTCTGAAACCCAAAAGCACATCATAAAAGAACTTCGCAAAAGGAAATAATACATACGAGATTATAATCACAATAAACATTTCATAATCATCCGTAAAATAAAATATTAGCGAAGTGGCGACGCACCCTAACAGCCCCATCAAATAAGCTTTCCTTACATATTTTCTATCAAATGGAGTGCTAATCGGTTTGGGTTCCCTTCGTTCTGAACGCCGTAATCTTGTTCCATGTACTTTCATAAAACTTTCCCCTTTATTAAGCAGATTACTAACAGATAGAATATAGCAGCACAGCTGTATTTTCCTCTTACATTCAAGATTAATATGTAAATTATCTATTTATCAAGAAAAAAAGTATAGCAAAACATACTAAGATTAGTGGGTAAGGTCATCGACGGATGACTTTGCCCACTATTTTTCTTTTTAGGAGTATAGTGAGAGGTGAAAGAAAGCTCGATCAGCCTCTGGGATCTTGAATCCGAATTTAAAACCGAGCTTCTTCACTTTCATTTCTGAATCAGATTTAAGTATGTTGGGGCCAATGGAGCTCGTGTATAGGAAATTGGAATCGAAATGAAAAAGTGAAGACCTTTCAAAACACGTGAGAGGAGATATAAATTGGAGTATGTAATTGCTTTAGATGTATCAATGGGGAAAAGCTATAAAGTCATTTATCAGGGTGAAATCTGTTTAGCTGAAGGGGAACTAAGACACACGCAGACAGGCTTTAACACCTTACTTGAGGAAATCCGGAATCTCCCTGGTGACCCGGTTCTTGTGTTTGAATCCACCGGCATTTATTCGAAACCAGTGGAAACCTTCTGTCAAAAGAATCAGTTACGTTATTGTCTGTTGAATCCCCTTGCGGCTAAAAAACAGCTCGAAATGGCTACTCTCCGAAGCTGGAAAACAGACAAAAATGATGCGCATAAATTAGCGCAAGCTCACCACCTGCACTCCAGGGAAGAAAAAGTTCAACAGCCCGACCTTTATCATCGACTCCGTGATTTTGCGCGTTTCTATCAAGAAATAGAGGGTGAGATAAAGCGTATGCGTATGTATCTGCACCATGCCCTTCAATTAAGTTTTCCGGAGCTGGAACAATTCTTCTCAAGCAGGATTACACCTTATGCCTTAACACTTATCAGTTTGTTCCCTCATCCTGTGCTTGTTTTGAAATCGAGCCAGACCAAGATAAAAAATCTATTGATTAGAAGTACCACTAAGAAAATTTCCGAAAATCGTGCAAAACAAAAGGCTGTTCAAATAATAGATTATGCCAAAGAATCCTATCCTGCAGTATCTCCAGATAGTATTCAAACCCAAAAAGTGCAGTACTATGCGCTCCAGCTACTTCAACTATTAGAGGAAAAAGAGAAAATTTCTAATCAAATGATTGATGGTTCAAAAAAACTGCCTGAGTTCGAGTTACTAACCAGCCTTCCAGGAATTGGAGAAATTAGCGCAGCGCTTTTTATCGGTGAATTTGGTGACTTGTCTCGCTTCCCAGATCATAAGAAAGTCAACGCTTTTGTAGGAATTGATATCCGAAGATATCAATCTGGAAAGTATCATGGCCAAGATCACATTAATAAACGAGGAAACCCTAAGGGAAGAAAAATATTATACTTCATTGTCCGAAACATGATCCGCCAACAAAAAGCAGCTCCCAATCACATTGTCGACTATTATTACAAACTAAAAAAGCAACCTGTACCCAAGAAGGATAAGGTTGCCACCGTAGCTTGCATGAACAAGCTTCTCAAATGTATTTATTCCATGATCAAGAATAATACATTGTACGATTACTCGTACACGGTCTCTATGGACCACTAACTTCATTGTATCACGAATTCTCCCTCGTTTTAAAAATAAATACAACGAGGTTTATTTCCTATACCCAAAAAAGGCTATAACCTATATTAAAAAGCTATGAATAAGTACTTGACTAAACGTAGGAAAAGAGGCTGAATCACTTATTCAGCCCCATCGTAACTAATTACTTCTTCGCTCAACCAGATTAATCCCCACCCCCATAGCTACTATGCCGATGAGCAGCATATACAACAGCGAGATAATAACATCTTGCAGACCGGCACCATAGAACACAACTGACATGATCGCTTCCATCGCATGTGCCAGCGGGAATAGATCTGCAATAAACAGCAGCACCGGATTCGTAATCGTTCCTGGCATCATATAAACACCGCTGACGAGAGGAATCACCGGAATGACGGACGGATAGATAGCATAAAACTGCTCCGGCGTCCTGACAAGTCCGGTAATCAGCATGGCAATACTGATCATGCCGAATGTAAAGCAGGCAGCGATGAGGATTATCAGCCACAAATTATCTCCCACCTCGTATTGTAAGACATACTTAAACACGATTAGTACGACGACAATTTGAAACATCGTAATCAGAAAGCTATATAACAAATAACCACTATACATATTTGTTTTCTTCAAGGGGGATAAAATCATTCGATCCCAAATACCTGCGACTTTATCTTGTGTTACGTTGTTAACCTTGAATCCAAGGAGGAACATCGAGATCAAGAACGTGAAAGCAAACAGCAATTGCGTACGAATGTTATACGTTGGAACCTGTTCACTATCCAATCCTTGCGTTTCCATTTGAAACGGCGGCTCGTCTAGATAACTTTTTATTCCCTCTCGCACATCTCCTCCCTCTTGTGACTCCACTGCACGGATTTGTGCTTCTTGTTGAAATACCTTCTTAACATGTTGTTCGACAGAGGAAACGCTCGGCATATTTTTGGAAACCAGCAGTCGATAATCATCTTCCATGAGCTTTACAGCCACATCGCTATTGCCTTTCTTTATGTTTTCACGCGCTTTGTCTGGGTCTACAACTTCAAATGTAAAAGAGTCATTCGTATTTAATAACCCTTCCCACTTCTTTTCAATTGCCGCGGCATTAGCTTCCTCACTGAAAATAGCAACTCTTGTCACAGACTGAACGCCGCCACCAAATAAAAGCGTTGCGGCAATACTCCCCGCAATCAATAATAATATGAGCAGCGGTTTTCGTTTGTCCTTTGCGAATTGCGCCCATAATACATCCTTCATTGCGCTTTCCCCCTTTTCGGAAACAAAGCTAAGCCAATGAACGTGAACAAGAAGAAAAAGCCGATCATATATATGCTAGGCTGGACAATAGTGGATGGATCTTCAAATTGAATCCACTCTGTCAGGATGGCTAGGAATAGACCGTTCGGCGTCCATTCTCCGATTTGCTGCAGCCAATCAGGCAGCATATAGATGGGAACAAATCCTCCTCCTAGTGTACCGAACAGCAACGTAGCCAACATAAAAATCCCATTAGCCGCATCAACACTAGTCATCCGCAACAAAATTGCCGTATAAATTGCCGCTAAGCCCGACAGCACGAAAGCGAGCAGAACAATCATCAACAAGATACCAACCCAAAAGATGAACGATCGATCCGGAAATACGCCCATCAGAAAATGAGATACAAGCAATACAAACAGAACCTGCAATACAATCAGACAAACCGCAGCAGCCATCTTACCAATTAAAAACCGTATCGGATGGCTATTTGCTAATAAGATGCGGTTGAATATGTGGTCCCTGATTTCCACTCCTGTTTTCATAGCTACTGTCGCTACGACAAACAAGGCAAATAGCGCTCCCAATGCTATCGTAAAATACTGGGTCATATTGAAATCGTATGCAGTACCTATATCCTCCAAACCGCCTTTAGGAAGAGCTGCCTCTATTCCTGTACCATCCGTTACTTCCTGTATGGCAAATTGATAATTTAATTGTTCAATAAATCCTTGTATGAACTGCTGCAGTGCACTGCTAGTTGTTGTTTCTTCTTCTATCTTATAAATTAAAGATGAAGTTGGAGGTTCGCCTGTAAAGCTCGCATATAAACTATCCGCGGTATATCCTTGAGGAATGATCAGCATACCATCGAGGTCGCCCTCTTTCACTTTCTCGGCAGCCGCTTTTTCCTCCAGATGATGAATCGTCACCCACTCCTTTACTTCATCACTCTCCAAATAATCCGATAGCAATTGAACAGGCTGTATCCCCTCTGCAGCCGCCGCAACCGCCTTTGCCTCCTGCTCCTCAAAGGCTGCATCACGAACCAATCTTTCCTTCAGCTGCCCCAATACCTCTGACTCGTTATCTTGATTCACGACGGCTAACTGTAAATCCATCGTTACTTCGTCATCACTATCAAACAACCCAGCAAAAGCGAAATTTAGCACGACAACCAAAACAATCGGAAGCAACAGCACCGTAAGCAGCTCTTTCCAGTCTCGTAAAAAAATCAGCAAATCCTTTTTGATAAAGCTTCGCATCATGACACCCCCTTAATCTCGCAGTGTGCGACCCGTTAAGTGAAGAAAGACATCTTCCAAACTAGGCGTTTCTGTCTGGAAATTAAGCAATTGGATTTGATGCTTTTCGGTAAGATGAACTAATTTACTGATCAAGCTGCTGCCCTTCGCAGCGATAATCTTCAGCTGTAATTCCGTAACTTCAATCTTATGAACTCCTTCAATTGTTTTTACCTGCTCGACAAAGGCTTCATCCAGCTTGTTTACCTCCACCTTTATCTTATCCTCGGTCGACAAGATGCGCAGTAATTCCTCTTTTGTACCTGCTGCAATAATCTTGCCATGGTCCATAATATATAATCGATCGCAAAGCTGCTCCACTTCTTCCATGTAATGGCTCGTATAAAGAATTGTCGTTCCATCTTGCTGATTCAGCGCGCGAACAGCTTCCAGAATATGATTTCTCGATTGTGGATCAATACCAACTGTCGGTTCATCCAATATTAAAATCTGCGGGCGATGCAAGAGTGCGGCTGCAATGTTCAGTCTGCGTTTCATCCCGCCGGAATAGGTCCTCACCAAATCCTTTTTGCGATCATTGAGCCCGACAAACTCTAAAGCCTGCTGAATAGCTTTCGCCAGTTCTTTGCCTCTCAACTTATAAATCGATCCAAAAAATTTCAAGTTCTCATAAGCGGACAGCTCCTGATACAAAGCCAATTCCTGCGGTACTACGCCTGAAACACTCCTAATCTCGCCTGGTTTATCAATCGCGTTCACACCATTCATCGTGATTCTGCCGCTCGTCGGCTTAATCAAAGTAGATATCATCGAAATGGTTGTAGATTTACCGGCACCATTTGGACCAAGTAAACCGACTGATTCTCCATCTGCCAAATACAAGTTAAGATCCTGAACGACATTTTTGCCTTTAAAGGACTTGCTTAAGTTGATTGTTTCAAGCATGTTTTTGCCCCCTATAATGTTGTTACTTGCATCATAAATAAAAAAGACCACAGCCACTACTGACTATGGTCATTCTGCAATTGGTCACTTGTTACTTTCGTCACTTTTTATACAAGGCGGTGGCGAATTGCATAAATGGCTAGCTGTGTCCGATCCCTTAACTCCAATTTATCCAGCACGTGACTCGTCTGATTTTTAACAGTACCAACAGATAAACCTAAGCGCTCGGCCACTTCCTTATTATTCAGTCCTTCACCGATGCACTTCAATATTGCTCTTTCTCTAGGGGTCAACGTCGCGTCAATTTGCCGCTCTTCCTGGTTTTGCAGTAAAATCGGCATCACTTTCGAAGCAACCTGATCCTCCAAGGATAAGCCGCCGCTCAATGCGCTTTTAATGGAGCGAATGAGAGATGCTGTATCCCCGTTTTTCAGCATATAACCGCTGACTCCCAGCCTTAAGGCACTCAATACATATTCATTATCGTCAAATGTAGTCAGCATGAGGATCTTGATATGAGGGAAGCGCGAGCGGAGGATTTTCGCTGCTTCAATGCCATCCATCACAGGCATACGGATATCCAAAATGGCCACATCGAAAAGCCGCTTCTCACATAAGCTGACCGCTTCCTTCCCATTATCCGCTTCCCCGGTGACGCGAATCTCGTCATCCGTTTCAATCATCATCTTTAAGCCTTGGCGAACCATCACTTGATCTTCTGCCAGCAAAATTTTAATCATCAGAACCGCCCCAGTCTGCTAATCTTATCGTGCCTCTCACCAAAAAGCGGTGCGTCTCATAATCGATCTCAAGCGTTCCGCCCACTTTCTCTAAGCGCTCCCGCATCGCCTTCAACCCGTACCCTTCTTGAAAGTAACGATCATGCATCGCAGCATTGATCACCTCAAACCGAAAAATACTGCCTCCAGGAGCTTCGAATATGACTTGTGCCTCTCTTGAAGAACTATGCTTCATAATATTCGTCAATGCCTCCTGTACAGCACGAAAGATTGCAAATGACTGCTCACCCGTCAAAGGAGCCGCAAACGCACCATGCTTTACAGAAAAATTGATCTTCATAAAACTCTCTATCTCTAATTTCCGAATAAGTCGGATCACACCCTGCAAACCGCCCACTTCATTTTGCTTGAATGACCGCACCGCCTGCCGCGTCTCCTCCAAGCTCTGTTCAGCCAGTTCTTTCAGCTTCCCGACCATCTCCTTGTCCTTCTCAGCCGCCGTTAACCGAAATGCCTCAAACTGAAACAGCAACGCCGTCAGCTTATGCCCGACCGAATCATGAATCTCATGTCCAATTAGCATCCGCTCATCTTGTCTTGCTTGTTGCTCCTCTACAAGAAGCTGTCTTTTCATTCTTCTGTATTCTTCGAGTAAGGCCTCATTGCTTAAGCGCGCCTCTTTTTCTCTGTTATGTATAACTTGATGATAAAGCAAGGCGACTACTAGTAAAAGGTAATATAATGCACACCATACTAATTGAGTAATGGTGGGTGTGGATAATATTAAAATCACTGCAGCACTCGCAATTTGAACAGCAATTACTATTAAACTTTTAGTACGTGAAAGATAAAAGACTGCTTCTGCCATAATTAAGGATTGTATGAGAACTGGATATGGGCTTAAGTCGTTGCTTATAGGATAGAAGATGAAGATTGTCAGTAGAGCTTGTGCACAGAATAATAGGGTTTGTATCAGTGGTTTTTCTTTAAAGAGCGGAACAATGAATAACAGGATAAGGAACATACTTATACCTGTTAGTTGTCTTGTGTTTAGATCGGTAGCAATTCCCCAGAAAGGTAAGAGCCAGACAATAAAGTAGATAGCAAGCCAGATGAAATATGTATCCTTCATATTTATGAACTTCCTCTCGATAAAAAGCACCATACTATTGGAGATGTATGGCGCCTTACTGTTTTAATGTATTTATGAGCCCAATATAACTTGATATGGATTCATCTATAATATTTAGAATTTGATCACTAACAAATTCCTCTAAAATAGTGTTCACATTTTTTAGTCTCTCTTCAATTGGTGGGTGCGTTGAAGAAGCCTCTTCATTTTTAGATAATACTGAAATTATTTCCAAAGTGAAAATGACACCAAAAGACATCTCAAAGCATAATTGTTTCTCTATTTTAAGCTTTTCTTTGTAATTCTCAGGAGTAATACCTAATAGTAACAGTATTGCAAACGCGTCTGCTTCAAACTCATTTTTAAAAGATTGATTAGTGGATTTACCCCAAATTGAACTTTCTTTAGGGATTATTTCCAAGTAATTCTGAAAATCATGACTTCTACCCGTATGATTCAACAAGTGATGTGAGATTTCATGCGCTAAAATAAACATATCCATAAACGTTGCTAAAGCCGCTGCTTTGTTTTCTATATTTTTGCTATATCCTTTTATGACTGTATTCACATCTAATTGGATATACTTATCATTTTCTCTCCATTTTACACAGTTTCCTACTAAGTTAGAGGAATCCTTAAAGAACTTAGCTTTAAAAAGAGCATTCTCATTTATGTGTGTATCTATTCTTTCTCTTATTAGGTTAAATTCTAGATAGTTGACACAGAATTGAAAACAGACATCTGACAAACCCACATGAAAAAAAACTAAATCACTCCAGTATCTTTTTTTAGATTCAAGAGCAAAAGCATTTGCTTCAAAAGAATTAATTTTTGCTATAAACATATTATTAATTCGTAACATTATATCTTCTGAGTTACGACTAGCAATTTTATTCACTAGTTGTTCAATTAATCTGTCGTTACTTTGATTAGGTTGATGATTATATATTTTCCTTATATTTTTCACACTTAAATCAGAGTATAAATTTTCTTGATGAACCTTCTGATAACTTTTCCCTTTTTCGTTTGGAGCAAAGTTATCATAATAAAACTTTCTAGCCCTCAATAAAACATCTCCTTTTTCTATGTAAAAAACCTCTTAATTTTCACAAGTTATATATTCATAAAGTTAATGGTACTTAATTGCTTATTGACCTCGTAAGGCCTTCTTTTTACTGTAGTTCTACCATTTTCAGCAAATAAATACAGATTTTTTTTAGCTCTAGAACAAATGACGTACAATAACTTGTTTGATTCTTCTATTTCATTAGTGATAGGTTGATTAATTATCTGATTCCAATGTGGTAGATATCCTCTTAATAATCCAAATGCAATTACTGTATGAAACTCTTCACCTTTAACACCTTGACAAGTATTTATAACAAGACCTTCTTTTGTATTAAACATTCTCTTCATATAGTTTATATCTTTAGGGATATCGCGAAAATCTGGACTTTCATATCGTTGCCTTAATCCATTAAAGAAATTATCCCATTGTTCCTTTAATAATTCACTTGAACTATAATCAAATTTCAGCTTTTCGAACAAATACTTAAAACTCTCTTTTAAATATTCGATTGCATTTTCTTCTTTAGTATCTGTTGAATTAATCTTTTTTAAAAATATCCTGCAGGTATCGTTATTAACTTCAATCATGATGCCACTTACAGTAACTAATTCTTCTAAAATCTCGCGCGCCCATTTCATCCTTACTAAATACTTATTTGGTTCTTTAGTTATTAAAAAAATCCTTGCTAGCTTAAACCAAAAATTATCACGATCACGTGGTAAAGGAGTTAATCCTGGAGCATCTAATTCTATATATGGTAGATTAGCTTTTAACCTTCTGGCCATAGCGGATAGGAAACTCCATTGTGGAGCTAGAATACAAATATCATTTGGAGAGACACCGTCTGAGATTTCTTTTTTTATAATCTCTGCAATTCTATCTACTAAATTATCCTTATGAGTATTTTCATCAAATTTAACTATTCCTTCTTCATTACAATAGTCTGCTAACGATTCTATTACTAAGCCTGTACTTTGAAAGTTGCTATATAAGTTTATTAAGCGTTGAGTCGATCTATAATTATTACTTAATCCTAATTGCTTTATACTATAACCTCCAATATCTTCGCTTATCTCCATAGGGTCTTTCACAATTCCACCTAAAGATTTAAATATTGCTTGGTCTGGGTCCCCGACCAAGAAAATTTTACATTTACCCTCTGCCGCTTTGATTATCTTTCCAACAATTGCATATTGGAGATCTTGAGTATCCTGATATTCATCAATAAAAAAGTATTTAAAAATATTTGAAAGGTTACGAGAGATTTTAGGATGTTTTTTAATTAAATTGTATGAAAAGTACAAAATCAGATCGAAATCTATTAACTTATTCTCTAATATAAATTTATGATAAGCTTTAGCTGCATTATTATATTTTTCTTCACTATTTATGTAATCCCCATTTTTATCTCTTCTAGTGATAAAATCATTGAATCTAGGTATATCAAACTTCGATTTAAATGTCTCCTTTAAATCTTGAGCTTTTAATTCATCTAGGATTGAATAACCTCTTTGTAGTTCTGGAAGATAAATACCATAAGGTCTAATAATCCATTGCAAACAAAAGGAATGAATAGTACCTGTCCATAATTGATTTACATCTATACTCATAGAATTAATTCTTTTATCGATCTCATCAGCAGCCCTATTAGTAAATGTAAGTGCTGCAATTCTATGAGTTCTTTTATTTAATTTCTCCAACTCGTTTGCAATCTTTAATGTTAATATTCGCGTTTTCCCGCTACCTGGACAAGCTAGTACCAGTGCATTTTCTTCTTCATCTATAGCTGCCTGTTGCAAAGGATTTAAGTTAATGTACATTTTCAGCTAGTTCACTCCTAGAAGTTTCGTTAATATGATTAATGCATCTTCTTTGTCTTCTTCACTATCTCTACTTAATAGATCAGTTAATTGTTCAAAGTTCTTTTCATCAAGGTTACAATACTTTTTCTTATAGAGTTTCCTTATTCTATACTTCGCCATTGCACTTAAATGTTCTTCTGTTATATGTGCAGAGGTAAATGCTATTGCATTTAAAATATATTGAGGAATATACGTTTCAAAAGAAAGAGTTTCTGAAACTAATAAAGCAAACCATCCTTTACCTTCCTTATTAGCAAGTCTCAGCGCTTCCTTCCCAACACTTACTTTATCTTTTGAACACAGCTTAACGATAGAATTATCAATATCAAATTGACGATTGTAAATCTTTGGTAAAACCGTTCTTATTTCATAAACATTTGAATTTAACGTAAAGTCAATTTCAAATGTATGTCGCGCATAAAAAGTATCTAACCAAATGTTATCTCGATATCTTTTATTTAAAGCGTCCGCCCTTTCTTGACCTGCAGTTTGTGAATCTCTCATTTTCTTCTGCTCTTTAGTGTCATCATCCGGATTGTATGGCAGCACTTCTATTGATTTATCAAGATCTGTTATAATAGCACATTTCCTATGAATTCTTATGTCATCAAATAAGCTTGCAACATGTTCAAAAACGGTACTACTCATATTGATTACACTTACACCTATTTCATCAAGATTGAGTCCAAAAACAGCTTTAAACATAGCTGGAATTAATATAAGCTCTGCATCACCTTCAACTAAAATTACACCTTTAGCAAATAATAAATTTGACCTTGTTGCATCTAAGTACCTTTCAATTCTTTTGCAAGTGTCTGAATCCAATCCGTTACTAGGCTGACAAACTTGTGTATAGCCCTTTTCTTTTATTAATATATTCATCGAATCTATTTTACTTGCAGAAGAAATATGAGTTGAATGTGTAGTTATAATTACTTGTGTATTTTCAAAATGATATTTTTCAAACAATGTCTTTTGCACATGTGTATGAATATGAGCCTCTGGTTCCTCAATTAATAGGAAATGTGCTGCTTTTTCTTCTTGATCTTGATAAAATTCATACTCTAATAACTTTAAAGTGATATAAATTAAATTTGCACCACCTAAACTCAAATCATCTAATTTTCCTTGGTTACTATTAGAATCATCCCCAACCCATAATGTTAAGGATTGGAGTAATGTCTCAACTTCCTCTGGTAATTCAGATTTAATATTTACATTAGGCGAATATGTATATCCTAAAGTTCTATTTAAAGAAGCTTTTATTTTATTTGTTAATAAACTTATTTCATCTAATTCGCTTATATCACTATTCAAATCTTGTACTTGTTTTTTTATCTTTTCTGCTTCTATAATTTCAATATCTTTAGTTGTTCCTCGCAAGAGTTGTAATAAAGGGCTACTCTTCTTTTGCTTTAATTCCGCTATAACATTTCTAAGTGCCTTAACAAAAGTGCATGAAATCTCTTTTTTTATCAACGTAATATGTGGGGAGATATTGCCAAGAGCAAGATTATTGTCCTCTTCAGGGTTCGGAAAAATTCCATTTTCAAAATCTCCAACTAAGTCTTTATATTGTTGCTCATCATTAAAATCTGCATTTATTCTGCATGTAAATACACTTTCATAATCTTTTAAGGTAATCTCCTTTAAAAAAAGCTTAAGATCACTTTTTACTTCTGTGATATCTTCACCAGTTTGTTGAAGTTTCTCAAGCCTTTTAGTAAACTCATATAACTTATTTCTCACTGATTTATTCGGACGATAATACAATGCATATGTCCCAACCGATTCTTCATCAGCTCTGACATCTTGTGAATGGTGAGCCAGAAAGCTTGCTGCTTCACTAACGTCCAAATCTTTAAAAGTAAGTTTTAAAACTATCCAATGCCCTTTCCATTCAGTAATATTTTGATTAAAATCTTGTTCCAAAAGTTTTGTCGCGTTAATAGGTAAACTTTCATCTAAAAGCAGTCGAATTGCATATAGCGCATTAGATTTTCCGGAACTATTTTCACCAATTAATGTGTTTATTCCTTGTTTAAACTTAAATACGGCATTATTGAAGTTCCTAAAATTTGTAATCTCTAGTTGAGAAATATACATATAGCCCATCCTTCTTCATTTTAATTACTTCAATCAGTTAAAAGTATTAGTTGTTAGTTTCTTTCAACCATAGTTCTTTTTATTTGGACCACTACTTGTTATACCTAAACTCCGATTTGAAATAAGCTCACCTATCAGCTAATATGTTTGTAAAAAACCATGTAAACCAATATTATGTAATAAATTGTTCTTCACAAAAAAATCCATTTGCTTATATCAATTATAAGCAAATGGATTTTAAACTTCCATATTTAAACAACTTTATTATAGGCTGAAACATAAATGTAGTTGTTGGTTTGGAATAAAGTTTGATTAAAATTATCTCACTAACACGCATTTTGTGTTAAATAAATAAAAGCCGTTTTGAAAAAAGATTGATCAAAACGGGGTTATTATTTGTATAGTATTATATGTTTTTTATAAAAAAGTTTGATCAAAAACACATCATAAACCTACATTTTTCAATTATAGGATCATTAAAGGGGTTTTCCTCAAAAACCGATTGGGCTAATATTGGAAACCAACAGAATTGGCATTGGGTAATTCCTGCTATTCTACCCGAATACTCTGCCGGTCGGGATACTGGCTATTTAACAGTGGATACCGACCTTTTTAGAAGTAGGGAAAATAAAAATTGAAAGTCTTAATTACCATTCCCGGCCAGCATTTTTAGTTACAATCTGAATATCTTTTGATTTAATAATATATTCTCAAGACTAATTATAGATAATCTATGGTGTAAAATATTAATATCAACCCAACTATACACATTATCCAAGATAGGGCTGAATTTGAACTGCTTGATATTTTATTCCGAAGATTAACTAAAGTGGAATTTATCCACTTTCCAAACAATTTATATCCAAAGAAGATAAGCAGTGCTGGCAGAATCATAATAATATTGTATGCGGCTATAATTGGAATCCATTGATAAAAAGGTATATCAATTGTAGTTAATAAACCAATTGCGGCAAAATACGGTAAGGCTGTACCAGCCTCAATGAAAAAAGTAGTAATACCAATAAATATAATTGATAATACGCTTTGAGTTTTAGGCTTTGGAATATTACTTTTTTTATTTTCGGGAATAAAAAAACTAGCCGTAAATAAGATCCCCCCTATAATAAAGACAACCCAGCTAAATATTTTATTTTGAAAAATATTTGAGAATGCTTCAATAATATAATTTAAGCCTAACATCATTATTATACCTAATGAAAAATACAATAGCACAACCGTAAATAGATATGTCAATAATCTTGATGTTAAATTTTTATTATCTGTTAAAATCAGAAATAACGTAACACCAATTATTGTAGGGCTTAATGTATCTAAAAGAGCTAAGCCGCCCAAATAAATTAAAATATCTGTTCCCATCTTTTCCTCCTCATGAACAATTGTGTTCAAAGGCTAAAATTTATTATCGAGATAATCCATAAAGTTAAGAACCTCTTGATCAATTGGATACAGGTTATATTTTTTGACTCTCGGGTGACATTCTAATATCCCAAAGTTTATTTAAAAATGCATCTTCGTCATTAAAATCATAACTTTTTTACATCCATTCTCTTAATAATATTTTGTATACGTGTATTACTATGACCAAGGTGCATATATTTTTTAATTTGGCCTACTCTAGCAATCTACTCTAAGGAATCTGAATCACTACTATCCATATTTGGAAGTTTTTCTAGTACTAACTGATACACCGCTCAACTTTTTAATTCGTTAATAGGAAACAATCTAATACCTAATTCCTTATTTATTTCTATTATTAAAAAATAGGATTTTAAATACGTAGCCAATTCCTAAACCAATTAGCACCCCAGGAAAAGCATTATCAAATAGTAAACCTACTCCTGCCCCAATAATAACGCAAGCATAAATAATAATATCGTCTTTCTTCAAAATAGGATTCCCCCTTTATTCGTAAAAGTCTAATAACAGTATAAAAGATTACTTAAGGTCACTTTTAACTTATTTAAACATTGCACTGCATAAAATTTGAACATGAATAGTAGCAAAGGTTTTTAAAAAGAGAAAACCTTTGCCTAGAATTATGATCGATTTCGATTTTCAACTTGATTAATCCAGTTTAAATCTGCTTCTAAATGCAAGAGTGTACCAGTGATTAATAAATACCTATTCTCGTCACCTTGAAGAAGAAATTCAGTTTTTAATTTAGTCAATTCCATGACATCTTTCATTATCATTGCTTTTTGCTGATCAAGCATTTTCTTTTCCTGTTTAAAACAAATGTTACGAGCACAGCTCCATTTTAAATGGAAGTCGTCTTTAGTAGAATGATAAGGTACAGGTTCTAACAACCAATTTTCCAACTCATTTTTACCTTCTGTATTTATTTTATAAAGTTTTCTTTCTTGGTCATCCATTCCTACGAATGAGACAAGTTGGTCACGGATTAGACGATCGAGAGTGGTATATATCTGACCAGGATTAATTTTACCTTTAATTCCAAGAAGGGAATCTAATTCTAATTTCAATTCGTATCCATGATGTTTCTGCAGGAATAATAACGTTAAAATCCCATATTTTACTGACAATTTATCAACCTTCTTTGAGTGATGACTGAATATCCAATTTACTTGCAGTTTTGCTAGAAATCCAGGCTGCACAGAGACTTAGAGAAATTCCAGCAATTATTGCAAATATAATATTACCAATAGGGAGTTGGAAAGAAATAAATCCTTCCATCAGTTTAGATTTACTTGTTACATAAATTAAAATTACACCAGTTGCAATTCCGCCTATAACTCCTGATAATCCAATGAGCAAACCTTCAGCTAATATCATGTTTCTAATTTGTTGTTTAGTAAAACCAAGCGCCCGCATCGTTCCAATCTCGAACTTTCGTTCATAAGTATTCATCAATAATGTATTAACTGTACCAATACTAGCTAATCCAATGAATATAAACAACATAACTAAGAGAAGTTCATTCATACCAGAAATTGCTGAAGTAGTAGATTCAATTTCATCCTCTGCCGTTTGGACCTTTGATAGATGATCACCAAAATCAGACCATAACTGATCACGTATGGAATCATTCGCTTGATTGTTCAAGGTAAGTAGCAAATCGAAGCTATTGGTCCATCCAAATTCATCACGAAGATTGGTCGTGTCCATAAAGGCGACATATCCAGAATAATGCGATGTGTTGACGACTCCAATAACTTCAAAATACTGTTCACCATTGGGGGTATTCATTCGTATGCTTTGCCCAATATTTCCACCCCATTCTTCAAAGGCTCGTTCGCCGAGCAACACAGAAGATTTCTGTTTTAATTTATTATACAAATCTTTTTCACGAACATCCGCAAACAATGAAGGACCATTTTCACTTACCGAAATAACGGAAAATTGCCTTCTTTCTTCATTAACTGTCTCCCATGTAATTGGTGTAGCTTCAGTTAATGACTTAACGTCTGTGACCGCATGATATGAAAGAAGTTTTGTTACATCTTCTGTAGACCATGGTGCTTCAGACGTAACTCTCATATCTCCCCCATACGTATTTTTAATTTCTTTTTCATACCCTTTAGGTGCTGACTCTACCACTGCACCAAGTAATAATATAACTGATATACCAATAGCTAGAATAGTAGCTGTATTTGAATTGCGATTTATTTGCTGGAAAAGATTTTTTATAGCCATGGTACCAGAATAATTAAAAAGAAACTTCAAAAGAGGCTTTGTTATTTTACCTAAACCCATCAATAGTAAAGGAAATAGAAGAATGACACCTACTATTACAGCTGCATAAGCAACAGGGTGATTTATAAATACAAAACATAGAAGCACCACTCCCACAATAGTTCTAAGAATGTACTGTCTTGATGATGCATTCGTATTGTTTTCCTTTTTTAATGTCAATAAAATTGATGTCTTACCTGCATTGTAAATAGGGAAAAGCGAAAAGACTATAGGGAATAGCAATCCAATCGTGATAGCCATCATCGTTGGCAGCTTCCAGTTTAAAGTGTAGACCATATCAAATTCGAATACACTAAGAAGCGCTTGCATAAACATATCTCCAAACCATATACCAAGTGGAATGCCAATAGCTGTACCGATTAATGCTAAAAGTGTCATTTCAATAAGTACGAGCTTAGAAACCGAACTTTGTGTATATCCTAAGCATTTCATTATTGCAAATTCCTTTTTCCGTTCTATAACGCTTGTATAAATCATATTAAAAACAATAAATCCGCTAATAAATAGCGCCAATCCAGCAATTATATAGAAAAAGGTATAAAGACCACCTATATCGTTGCTCTGAAGGTCATCTGCAACAACGGGTTCTATATATACACTAGAACCATGGAACTTTTGTTGAAATGAGTGAAAGAGATCCTCACCATCACCTTTGGTTTGAAAACGCATATAGGAAATCTCATCATTTTTTCCTGTCCACTCTCTTAACATATCAAGTGGAGCCATAATGCGAAAACTGGTTGATTCAGCACTTTCCCAATTACTTGGGCTTGCAAGCAGTTGCGTATACTCAACAATGGCGGAAACTTTTGCTTCTCCCATATCGGTAAACCGAACCGTATCTCCAACCCCTTTTCCTAAAAGGTTTGCGATAACTTCTGGTAATATTATTCCTTTATTATCTAAGCTACCTTCAATAACTGGAAGCTTCAGCAAGGGGCTATTTTGATCATTTACTCCTGTAATTCGTACAGATCTTTCATTCAGAGAGTGATCGCCTTCTAGCTCAAAGAAAGCTTGCTTATCAAGGGCAAGCAATGCATCTGTAACAGTGGGATCGCTTTGAATAGACGAAATCATCTCTTCAGAATAGGTATGTTCATCACTTAAAACCCAATAATCAGCATTGGCTACATACATTTGCTCATAATAGTCAAAAACGTCATTTGTTGTTTTATCAGCTATTAGCATAGATGTTACAAAAGACGTCCCTAGTATAATAGCAAGCAGTGTAAAGAGAAACCTCTTTTTGTTAAGTATTATATTACGCCATGAAATTCGCCAAATATTTAGCATAGTCACTATCCTTCCTAGATATAACTTTATCTATAACCCCGTCTCTAAAAAGTATGATACGATCTGCAAAACCAGCTGCAAAAATATCATGTGTGACCATCACAATGGTTTGCTTGTTTTCACGATGGAATTTTGAAAATAGTCCAAGAATTTCCTCTGCCTTAGCCCTGTCTAAATTCCCTGTTGGTTCATCAGCTAATAAGACAGTCGGGTTATTAACAAGTGACCTAGCAATAGCTACACGTTGTTGCTGACCACCACTTAGCAGATTAGCTCGTTTGCGATTAAGCCCCTTTAATCCTACAGATTGAATTAATTCATGGATCATTTTACTTTTTTCATTAGTCAATTTTCCGTCAGCATGGAGAGGGAATGCAATATTTTCTTCCACAGTTAAAGTATGCAATAATTGATAATTTTGAAAAACAAATCCTAGTTTTTTCCTCCGAAATATCGTTCTTTCTTTTTCCTTCATTTTATTTAAAAATTTATGATTAATTTGTATGTCTCCATTGGTAGGTACATCAAGTCCTCCTAATAATTGAAGTAAGGTACTTTTTCCAGAACCACTCGGTCCCATTATAGCCACGAATTCTCCTTCTTCAATGTTCAAATCAACACCTTTCAGTACTTGAGTTCTTTGTTGACCCTGTAAAAATTCCTTTGTTAGATTGTTAACTTTAATCATATTAATAACTCCTCCCGTTCTTTACCCATCTTATTATATACTAAGTATATAATAATATAAAGCGTAAATATTTAATTACCCCTGATAATTTACGCGTTATTTTAAAATACAAATAATAAATACCCCTAAACAATATATACTTAGTATATATTGTTTAGGGGTATTATGTTAAGTATTTTATTTCAATAAACCAACCTATCTGTTCATTATAGTATCATCAATTTGTTCTAATAATTCTATCATGTCTTTGACAACTGTCCTATCAAATTCTTCCATTCTCTCCTCTTCATGCGTTCCTTTATTAAGATAGTTCCATTCGAAAGGATGCTTGCTTTCCATCCCCAACAAAACCTCCAGTGATGAAACCACATTTTCATATCCATCTATTGTATGCTTGGAAATAAATTTTCTTAGCGCTTGAGCAGTTGACATTAATTCCGGCGGTCTCTCGGGAGATCGCATTGCTACACTTAATTGAACGTTGTATTTTTTCGCTAACTTTTCCAAAGTTTATTCATTAAGTTTTCAAGTGTTCTCCGTCCGTTCGCTAAACTATCACGAAGTTGACCTTCTTCTAACCTTTGTTGAGCAAGGACTAAATAATTTCGTGATAGATTTAATTTCACTGTAATTTTCTTTGGTTCATCTGTTTTAAGAAAGTCTATTCGTGTTACCTTTTTTTCATAATCCTTTTTAGAGATATTATTTTCTAATTGTTTTACAAATTCTTCTCCGTGAGTAGTAATAATAAGTTGCTTATCACTTATATAATCATTCTCCAATATAGTTTCAATAATTCCTCGCCTGTGCTCATCGTCAATTGCGTTTACCACATCATCAAATATAAGTATTGGTAAATTATCCTGTACATTCTTGGCTAAGAGGATAGATAGACCCAAGCACCTTATATGCCCCTCACTTAAAACATGTAATGCATTTAAGTTTCCTCCATTTTTAAAGCGGATTTCTATCTTTTCGCCAGAACTAGAAGGGAGATTGATCCCTTCCAAAAGATCATACGGATGATCATATCTGTTGATTGCGTTATAAAACTCCATTGTTTTAGCATTCAAGTTAGATGCCAAAACGGATGGTAACTGACGGTTATATTCTACTAAACGGGCTTTTAGTAAAACATATGCATCATGGTATTGGCAATTACGTGCTACTAACAGCTTTTCCTTTTCAACCTGCTTAATTAATTCTTTGTTTTCTTGGGTAAATTTCTCCACAGCTTCATTTGCCTTCTTTTCACCTTCATTGATAGATTCTATTCTTGTCCGAATTCTCGATAGCTCTTCTAGAACTTCGTCTAATCGTCTATTTTCCGCTTTTAGATTTTTAATTTCATCCTCAGCTTCGGTGACTTTTTTGTTGTAAATAATCAGATGTTCTTTAAAATCATTAAAAACATCAAAATAATAGATAGTCGTTGCTATTGCATCACTTAAATTTTGTTCAACTTCCTTGGCATCCAATATCTGTTGATTTAAAGCGTCAATGGTATCTTTTTTTGGGAATTCTATTGATTCTACAAGCGTTAAAATATGCGTGAGTTTGGTTTCAAGAAACGTGAGTTCTTTAGGTATCTGCTTATCTATTTCAGTTACTCTTGTTTCAAGTTTTATAGCTATCTCAAATTCTTGTACTTTCTTAGCGGCATGGGAATAAGGGTTTAAAGGAACTGCAAGATTCCCGTCTATATATAACTCTGATTCACACGCTGGACAAACATCATGAAATTTATCTTTATTTTGTAAAATAGCGGTATACAGATCCTTTAAAGATATTTGATCTTTATAATCCTGTAAAGACTCCATTGCCTCATTACGCTCTTTTATTAGCGAGTCTACACGTTGGGTACTTTCCATCAACTTTTCAATACCAGGGTCTGGTATACTTTTTAAATTCCCTAAACTCGCAATTCGTGCATTATTTTTTTGTACAAGTCCCTCTGCCTCTTCCGTTCCTGATAAATTTTCTTTTAATTCTTCTAAAGTATTAACATCAGGATACTTGCTAAGTAATTCATCTGTCTGTTGCTGTACCTCTTCTCTTTTTTGAGGCAAAGTTTCTATATATTGTTTATGTAATTCGATTTTCTTCTCTTCTTCAGAAAGTTTCTTTGCAAGCTTTCCTTCACAATCAAGGTAATTATCAAACCATTCATTAAAATTCGCAACAAAGGTATTAAAATCCTCTAATCCAAATAAAGCAGCAAGTCGTTGTTGCTGAGCCTGTGGTGAATTAGCGGAGACTCGGGCAAACCCTTCTATACGATTTCTTTCTATAAAACAAAATTCATTAACTTGGGGCATTGGATGTACAACAACTTGACTATCCTTCGAATTTACACCTTTCAAAATAGGCAGTTCGGATTGCCCTGTATATGCATTCTTAATATATTTATCAAGGCCAATTCGCTTTGCATCCGCTTCATGAATTGTCCCTAAAAGTGCATATTCAAGGGCTTCACAGAAACTCGATTTTCCACTTCCATTAGGACCGTAAACAAAAGTATAGGGTTTTTTAAATTCAAAGATATGTTCATCAGAGAATCCCCTAAAGTTTTTTACAGTTAATTTTGAAAGACGATTGATTTGATCTTCAGTTATTGCTTCAGAGGTTTCATCTAATAAAAACTCTCCATCGACTGAATCACCATGCTCGGTTACTAAACTAGCGATAAGTTTACCCCTTCTTCCCCCAGCGCTACTAGATTTTTCAATAGAAGTAAAATTGTCTAAAATAATCCTTGCCAATTTCATTTCATAATTAGACAAATCCCCTGCGTATTTCTTTAGAAATTGTTTATACTCTCTTAATGCCTTGGACATTAATCTTCCCCCTTGTTTTAAATATATTTTCAACTCTTTAATTCCAAATCTTCAAATCCTGTAAAATGTACCATTTAAGTAAAATTGTTGAAAGTTAGTAAACCTCTATTTTAAAAATATCATCAACGGTTACAAGACTTTACTTAGTAAAATTCTTGCTCTATGTTGAATTCCTTTACTACTATGTCTTGCTTTAACAATACTAATTCCTTTAGTTTCAATAGATCTTAATGAGTTACCAGTCCATGACCCACTGGCATTGACAAGATCCATAAGTACATGATTATAGATCGTACTCCAATCTTGTTTGGTAGGCGAGGATAAAATAAGTGTTGATAAGGAACGATGCTCACGTTCTACCTCTATAATATTGAACCGTCCCCCATTCATCATAAATACTTCTGCAACTACATAACTCCTTTTGGTAATGCCGTCACTTAACTTAGTGAATTTTCTCTCTCCTAAGCTCCACGGTAACACATCAGTAAATGCTCGAATTGCTTTGACTTCCAGGGATTGTTCCAATATCTTTAAGACATTAATAAAACTCCGCAACTCCCCTTGAGCTTGGACTTCGTACAGCATTTGATGTTCCAAACCTCTTGCCAAGTGCTGCCCACCACTGTCTGCTGTAGAACGAATAGACCTATTTTCGCCATAGTATTTTTTTGTATTTTCGTCTTCTTCTGTTCGTTGCTTGGAAATCCCACGTTTTACCCGTTTGACTTTTGGCACCGATGTATATTCATGTCTCAACTTATTCATTTGCACAAAATCAAAATCCTCTGCGGATCCGTCAACTTGTTCATCTAATGTAAAGCCTATTTTGTCACCGTTTTTATTTAGGGAACGATATGTATATTTCTTTGCTTCTTTCGACTTCTCTTTATCTTGTATTTCTGGATGTGAAATCGAGATATTTTCATATGGAATATGCTTATTTTTTACATTAACAATTTGTAAAACCGTCCATGTATTATCTTTCTCCTTTACACGAGCAGTCACAGTGATTGGTTCTGTAAATTTCCATTTAAACTTCAATGCCTGTTCCTGCAACCAGTTGAAGGAAATACTTTCATAGGTTTGTCGCAAATCACGGTTGGTTAGTAACCAAACTAATTGATAAATAAATGCTGATTTGGTGTACTTCAACTCAAATAATGACGAAAAGCTAAGATGAATTTTATTTGGTTCATATGTTTCAGTAAAATACTGAGGAAATGAATTTGATTCAAACAAACGATACAAAAGAAAACTATTTGGCGCTAATATACTTCGCAGCACTTCAATGACTGGCAGAATGACATTCCTGCCATCGAAGAAGAAAATGAAGCTGCGAGAAGTTGAAGGGTCATCAATACCTTGGATGTTCCATGACCTCTCGTAATACTTAACTTTATTTGGGTCAATTGTAATATCTACTTCCCGTGCTCCTTGCGGTGGCTGACTTGTGGTAATCACTCCGTCACTATAAAAATGCTGGATGGCTAAGCAAGGCAATGTACCCCAGTCCAATAGTATTTTTTCTGTTACTCTCTTTGCCCGGAAGTATGCATATATCATTATTTTGTTTTCATAACGGAATGGATCGCCAATCCAAATTAGTCTTGCTCTTTCTCCTTTTCCGAATGGCCACTTAATTTTAACTTGTTGTGCACTCATAATCGTCCACTTCCTGTTTCATTTGTATATATGACTCTAAATGTGGTCTTATTTCACGAAAATGATGTGATTTGACAGCACCAATTCGTTGCACCTTCCATGGCCTTACAGGTTCTTGCTCCCGCAACATTTGATCTATAACTTTACAACAACGTCTAATTTGGAATTGCTGTACCGTTTCTGTAATTTCATCAAGAAACTGTTTAGTTTGTGGCAGCTTATGAAGATGTTTTTCTAAGTTCGATAATATTCCAAGACGTTTTCCAATAATCGAAATAGTAATTCGAGCAGGCTTACCTAGCATAATAAGTTCTTTGTAAAGTTCTTTCACCTTTGAGAAATATTGAAGATCACGGGCTTCCCAATCCACACTTGCTTTTGGTTTCCCCATTGTCCGAATGTTAGGCAACTGTTTAAATAACCATTCCTTATCATGGCGATACAAGTAGGTATATTCCTTTTGAAAGCACCTTCTAATTTGAGTTCTTGATTCATTAGGATATCGCTTTATTCCTTTAAGTAGTTGCTCACGGTATCGCAGTAACAATGGAGAAGTTTCATTACTTTTAGCCTTTTCGTTTTGCCCATCCATGGATGAATACTTTTTTACTGTCTTAGAATCAACGCCGAGTATTTCAGCTATTGCCCTTATGCTAAGATCCCCATTGTTTGCTAGGACTTTTAATTTATCCATCCAGACATCCCCAAAAGCTTTTATACGACCAATACGGTATTTATCTTCATTCGATTTATCAGGACCCTTTCTAGCATAAGTGAAGCCACAGGAACACTTAAACGTACCAATGGGGGCAATTGATTTAAAATCCCTAGTAATCGTTACATTTTGGATTACCAGTTGCCTATAATGGTCTTCAGCCTTATTTAGGCATGGCCATGGACCTTTACCAAAAGGACCTTCATCTTCTCCAATATCCAAAAGCTCCTCTATATCACTATCTAAAAAGTATAATAGAAATAGATGACGCGAAGGGTGCACATGACGCCTTTTATTACGGGTTAGTACCTTTAACCAATTATATTCATCTTCCTCAACTAAAGCCGAATCATAGCTATCTAAGTACCCTTTTGGGAACTTTGCCTGGAATGCATCAAATAACTCCTTTTGTCTTATTCGATTTGATGTAGTAAGTAAATTCTTCTCTCTGAGGAGCAATCGGTACCTTTTAAAGATATCCTCCCGTGAGATTGCATTTATACCAATATTTAATAATTGATATGCCATTTTTGCTAGCTTGACTTGAATATCAAAACGATCAGAAAATTTCACTTCCTGTAGAATAGAAAAATCCATTCTTTTTGCCTCAAACCGAATAAATTTGATTCTACTTTGCTCGGTAAAGTCTTCTGGATATTTTTTCAGTTGTAAATAATGATGTGCACACAAATCTATACCTTGCAATTGGTGTTCCCTATGTATGTATGGTTCACCGTAGTTATCAATATCAGACTGTGCACATTGCGGACAATAGTATAATCCATCTTTCTTACAAATACCTCCTGCAACCATACCTAACCTTGTGTACAGACCTCTGCCATCACCTTGGACGTCCTGCATAATCTTTTGCTGTCGCTGTTTGGAAAGAAACGGGGCATAAAACGGGTAAATGGTATGTTTCGCTAACAAATTCTCCACTAAATAATGATTTCCCATCTGTTGGACAAAGGCATGAAAATGGCTACCAATCTCTACACTCGGTATCACAGAGCGACTTTGAAATACCTCTTCCAACGTATCTTTATAATTAATATTTCCACTGTAAAAGTGGTAACGGGCAATCGCCGAATAAATCAACTCATCTGGGTAAGGATCTGTAAAGAATGGCAGCATTGAATTACCTCCTAATAGAATTCCTCCAAAGGATTTTTAATGTACCCGTTTGCCTTCAATAATTCATGTGGATGTTGTTTTTTGTCCAATGCTCGCTCTCTTAGCTTAAGTAATGGTAGAACCTCTGCCTTTTTCACATTTGCCTTTGCTTTTTGCTCTTTCTTTTGTTGATTTAATGCAATAGCCTGCTGAATCACATCTGATTTAAGTTGAAGAAACTCCGTATCTATTGGATTTTCTTCTACTATATTTTCTACAATTTTTTTAATATCTTTTTCTTTTAAACTATCAAAAATGCCTAAAGAGGCAACTTCAACACTTAAGTTTTCAATTGTATCTTTTCGTTTGTATTCAATTGTATTTTGGCGTTCTTTAAAAGCCTCGCGAATACGTCCTTCCATTTCTGTCTCTCGTTTATGATTCAGCATGGCTTCATCTAGGTTGATCATGATATCTTCATATTTTATCATGTCAGCCCAATTGTCCGTCCGAATAGCTGTCATCATTGGTTGAATCGTTTGCATATCTCCTTTCGCAGTCTTTTTTAATACTTGTGGTGTAATGGTTTCATTTGGGTTATCCTCATCAAATAATGCTCGTTCTTGCGCTAAAATAAATAGGTTCACAGCAACAGCAGTAATTCCTTGGCATTCATAATAAAATGCCTTCTTTAGTTCCTCAGTAAGTTCAGAATAAGTTTTTAAACACTGTAATTCCCATAGGGTTTCTAGGAAAAACTCCCATTCTTCACTATCCTCCGATATACGATCCCAAATAATTGCTCCATCACTTGCAGCCCTTCTTGCCTGCCTAAAGTTCCCTTTAAATAGCTTTTCTGCCTTAGAAGTACCAATCAAGACGGTGGGAATCCCAACTGTATTGGACAGTGTTACAAAAAAATTCAACATCTCCTCCTGATCATTTTTTGAATGTAGTAAGTGCTGGATTTCATCAATCACTAGAACACCAATGCCATACATACTTGCTAATGATGTCATGTGCAACAACATGGTCGATGTTACACGGTTTAAATAGCCATACTTTTCTAGATATCGAGTACCTAGTAAATCATCAATTGCTTTGAAAAAGCTTTTGCAAAGTGTAGATAAACTTCCATCATATGGGCAATCAATTTTAAGCCAAACAATTTGAGTTCGATTAAACGGTTGCCCTTTGTATTCTTCATGCTTGATCACTTGTGGATACATAAGTAAAAGACGTTCAATTGCCGTTGTTTTACCAATTCCCGAAATACCAATGATTGATAAGCTATCGGCAGTTGACCGAATATAATTCAGTCGCTCATCAATATATTTATGGGATGTATCCTCTTCCTCACGCAATTCATGCAACACACGAACACGTTCTAGAAATGTAATATCTAACGGATTTCGTGCTAAATACCCTCTTCGAATCAATGTAGACAATCGACGTTCTACCTCAAAGTGAATCGGTAACGGCTGAATAAAATTCCTTACACGTTTTAATACGTGATAACGAATATTCATTGCACTTTGTTTGTCTTGATCTTTAATTCGTGGGGTTACCATAAATCTATCTAGTACATCATCTTCACTAAAAATCGGTGGAAGGGCTTCGATGAAAGGATTGTTGGTATATTCACTTAAAGGTTGTTCCTTATAGATGCTTCTTTCGAATTCTCCTTTTAAGACAACCATGTCATTTGTTTTTCCCAAATTCCTCATCTCGTTTCTTCTTTAACTTTTGCATTAGACGTGATGGTGATTTCTTCGGTGTGTTATCATCGATTTTCTCTTTTGTAGCGAAGTCGATTACTTCAGCTGATTTACTAACCTTATCAGGTGATAAATCAAATTTTTCAGATTCACGGTTTAATAGTTTTTCAACATCCTTGTTATCACGAATAGAAGCTATTTTTGCTTTCTTACTCGTTGGTTGATTGTAAGATTGCTTTTTGTTTCTCACAGCTTTTTTAATGATTTCTTCCATTGCCGCATCTGTATTTACTGTGAGTTGAATTTGATTTCTACGTTCTATTTCTTCTAGTTCATTCCGAAGTTGTTGTTGAAAGACAATTTCTTCTAAGAAATCTTCTTTATATTGCTGACTTGGTTCTAACAAAATACACGTTTCAAAGTCCATTCCGTCATCGTGGGGAATATAGATTTTTTCAACGTTTCGTGGATCATAAACAACTTCTACACTTCTATTTTTCAACTTCAAATACCAATGTTCTTCAATCGCTCTTTGAGAACCATATAAGAGATTTTTAAACTTGATACCAGCTCTTGAAATTGTCGCCTTTCCTCGTGGTAGAACATTCAGGCGAAGAATATTTCTATCAATTGTTCTTAGCCTTCCTGTGCGATTTTGAATACCCCAATTCCATAAATTAATCGGCGTCGGAACTAACCCTTCTGTAACCATTTCTTTTTCAACAGGGTATTTATCAATGACTTTTTGATTGTGATGCAGTGCCATTGTAATAATAAGAGACGTAAACTCCTTTAAATTCAACGTGGCATTTAAACGATAATCCTGATCACCACGTTCCCGATATTCCTTTTGAATTGCTCCTGGTGCTTTTTGCTTTACCTTCCCGTTAAATGTCCGGAACTTTCTTTCAACAATTCCTTTTAAATCTCCGCGATAAGCTGTAGTGTTCTCAATTTTAATATTTAAATTGTTAATAAGGTTGTCTACCGAATAACCTTCAAACTCACCTCGGTCAGCAATAATAACTTCAGGCAAATGATGTGTTGGCCATTGCTCAGATGTAATATCAATACCATATTGCTTACAAAATTCTACTTTGTCTGCGACCATATTATCTAAAGCCATCATTGCACCAACCCAAGATGGACCTTCTAGTCCAACGTAGAGACCTGTGATAATGCGTGAATATACATCCAATATCGCATAAATAACTGGTCGTCCAATTACTTTATTCACATCAAGTGAACTAACTAAGTATATATCCGCAATGGTTGCGTCAATCTGAAATCTAGTCCCAGGACCATTTGTTTCCAATGTAGAATTACTTAAAATCGGACGATGCTTCAACTCATACTCTTTCGTACTTTTACGAAATTGAATATCTTTTTTTGGATCTTCAAGCTTTTTAAACCAATAGTAAAACTGATGATATGAGGGAGTTCGGGTAACATCCCAAATACGGTATTTCAGCTCGCCATTTTCTTTATAGCGATCAGAGTAGAAATCACGTAGCATAAAATTATAGACATCTTTCAATGAATAGTTATTTTTTTTCCTGTAGTACTTATTGATAACGTGTTCAATTTGGACCTTTACTTCTTCTGTAATGTTAACACCAGTTTGATATTCATTATTTATAATTACTCTTCTAGGACGACCAACTTTTTCTTTCGTTAAAGCTTTCGTTTTACCTTTACCACCTGAATTAGAGTAGTCAGGTAACATGGCGTTTTTATTCATGCCACGCTGCCAATATCGGCTCAGTAACTTCTTAATTCTTGTAGAGCTTGTTCCACTCTCATCTGCAATTTCTTTTATTTTCTTTTCCCTACCTCGTTTTTGAAGCAATGCTTCCATGTGTTCTATACAATAACGCTGAATAATCCACCAACCCTCATCTCTTTTCTGAATTTGTCGGGTGGTTAATTCGCTATCTTTTATTACTTTTGCAAATGGGTCGCTAATCACAAGCAATTCCTCTTGTTGAATCTCTGCTATGAGGTTTGAATATAATTCCTTTTTCGGCATCGAACTAATCCCATCAATATTTACAATAAAAACATGGGACTCTTCTATTTCGATGATACGAATACGTTTAGAATCGACAACATATTGAAGAACCTGATTAATATAAATCATCCATATTTCACCTTCTTCAAGCTACTTTCATCAATATACTTAATTTCAATTGACTGCTCTAGATTTATTGGTTTATGCATATCAATGACAATAATTTTTCTAGCAAGCAAATGATAAAGAATTGTAACACCACTACCAATTGGAAGGTGTGTATCTATATCAAATTCATTCGTAATGGTTCTTATACTTATTGAACTATCTAGCAATCTATTTAACAAAGACATTGCCAAATCCTCAATATGTTGAGCGTTCAGCTGTTGAAACATATCGTAATCATTGATTTCGTAATAATCATGGATATAGCTAATATTTCTCGCCATTGTTTTATCGACTTCTTCTTCCGTTACAATGCCCCATTGGATACCTTTTCGATCCCAATATTCACGTTCAATTTCAAATTTCTCTAACACTCGTTCATCCATTAGCTTATCTTTCATTTTGATAGTACGAGCAACTTCAAATATCTCTTTTCCTTTATTAACAGTTAGCAGGAAGTCTGTTGTCATTACAATAGACTCTCCTGTCTTGGGGTCTTTAGGATGTTTAATACCTAGTTCCTCTGCAATTAAAATCGTTTCTTCTTGTGGTAATAGAGGAAACTGTTCACGAATATCAGTAATACCATTTGAAAATTCAGTCAAGTAAAAGTAGTTTCGTTCCAAGTCTGATAAAAACTCATGCTGTCTGCCCGTTTTTATACCTTTTAATCTTGTTGACCGACCTAGTGAGGAAACATCTTGAATTTTTAGCCATGGCTGATAATCTGCCCCACTGCCAGTTCCTCTACCTTCTTTAATCCACTTTTCGACTTTAGATGTTCTTTTCCTTTTAGACATAAAAACACCCCTTTAGACAATCATATCCAAAGGGGTTAAACGGTGCAACTTTTTTATAAACAGTTAATCTTTTTTATAAACGGTCGAACTTTTTTACAAACGGTTAAACTTTATTTCAAAGCCACAGTAGTCTTTTTCTTATACTATTAATTTATTCCACCGTAACACTCTTAGCCAAGTTACGTGGCTTATCAACATCCGCACCGCGCTGAACTGCTGCATAATAAGCAAGCAATTGAAGTGGCACGACACTTACTAGTGGTGACAATAGCTCATTTACAGCTGGGATAACGAAGGCGTCTTCGTCATGTTCTAGGCCTTTCATGCTGATGAGCAGGGTGTTGGCACCGCGTGCGTTTACTTCTTGTACGTTACCACGGATCGAGTGGTTAACGGAGCTTTGTGTTGCTAGCGCGATGACTGGTGTGCCTTCTTCGATCAAGGCGATTGTTCCGTGTTTTAGTTCCCCTCCAGCGAAGCCTTCTGCTTGGATGTAGGAGATTTCTTTTAGTTTTAGTGATCCTTCGACGCAGACGAAGTAATCGACACCACGGCCGATGAAGAAAGCGTTGCGTGATTCACTTAGATAATTTTGTGCTAGTGTTTCGAATGTTTCTTTTTGATCTGTCAGTACTTCCATTGCGTTTGCTACAATTGCAAGCTCTTGCAGCGGGTTGAAATCAAGTTTGATTTCTTTGCCATTTGCTGTGTCTACAGCAAGTAATAGCATAACGGCCATTTGAGCTGTATATGCTTTAGTAGAGGCTACCGCGATTTCCGGGCCTGCATAAAGCGGCAATGTGAAGTCTGCTTCACGAGAAAGGGTGGATCCTGGCACGTTTGTGATTGTTAGTGCTGGGTGTCCAAGTTCTTTGACCTGTACCAATACGGCTCTGCTGTCGGCAGTTTCACCGGATTGAGATAGGAAGATGAATAATGGCTTCTCTGATAGAAGCGGCATATTATAAGAGAATTCACTTGCGATATGCACTTCAACTGGAATCTTAGCCAAGTTTTCGATAAATTGTTTACCAACTAGACCAGCATTGTAGCTCGTTCCAGCTGCAACAATATAGATACGGTCTGCATCTAACATTGCGTTACGGATAGCAGGGTCCATTTTGATTTCTTCAGCTTCATTCTGGTAGTGCTGAATGATTTTACGGATAACAAACGGCTGCTCATCCGTTTCTTTTAGCATGAAGTGATCGTATGTGCCTTTTTCTGTATCAGCAGCATCGATTTCTGTTTTGAACGTTTCGCGCTCTACTTTTGTGCCATCAAGCAGCTGGATTTCCACGCTGTCACGGCGCACGATAACGATCTCTTTATCACGGATTTCTTTGTACGTATCTGTTTCGCGAAGTGTTGCCATCGCATCACTCGCTACGACGTTAAAGCCTTCACCAATACCAACTAGCAATGGGCTCTTGTTTTTCGCTACATAGATTGTCTCGTTATCTTCTGCATCAATCATTGCAAGTGCATAAGAACCAGTTAGCAAGCTTACCGCTTTGCGGAAAGCTTTTGCTGTATCCTGCAATTCATCATGCATCTTTTCAATAAGCTGTACAACGATTTCTGTATCTGTATCACTTTTCAATGTTACGTCAGAAAGGTATTCTTTACGGATTTCCACATAGTTCTCGATTACACCGTTATGCACGATAGTGAATCTGCCAGAAGCGCTTTGGTGCGGGTGCGCGTTATCTACGTTCGGTGCACCGTGTGTCGCCCAGCGTGTATGACCAATTCCCATAGTGGATGAAACGTTGTGATCTACTTTTTCACGCAATGCAGCAATGCGGCCTTTCACTTTGAAAAGGTTCACGCCTTGCTCGTTCTCAATTGCGATACCAGCTGAATCGTATCCGCGATACTCCAGCTTCTCTAGTCCGTTAAGCAATACTTCCTTTGTATCATTCTGTCCAATATATCCTACAATTCCACACATGTCGTTGTTGTCCTCCTCAAGACAGGAAGGGGCAAACGAACGGCCTGCGCTCTAAAAGCTCGGGGCGTTGTTTGCCCCTTTCTCGTATATCTATTATTTTTCACATCTTGTTCTGTCCTTATCCAGAAAGTCGCCTCTCTGCTTTCGGCTCTTGAACATAACGACTGAGATGTGTGCAATCGGGAGGCATCCGCCGAATAACTCGATAAACCTCCACCTCGTCAACTTATCCCCTCGCTCGGGATAAGTCCTGGCGCTTTAATTGTTGATAACCTCTATCCTCACTTTCCTGCTAGAATGACTAACTTCTCCATTTTACATGAAGCTATTCCAGTTGGTCAATTCTTTCTTGTTACATAAATTAACATATGCGCAAAGGGGATGTTCCGTTCCTTTGCGCATATGTTCTTTTTACTTCGTTCCTAATACTTGTTCAATAACAGCGACAACTCGATCTGCGTAACGCTCGCAATCTTCTTTTGTCGGTGCTTCGACCATTACACGCACAAGCGATTCTGTTCCAGACGGGCGTACAAGCACACGGCCCTGATCACCAAGCTCCTGTTCTACTTCCGCAATTGCGTCCAGAATTTGCTGATTCACAAGTGCTTCCTGTTTATCTGTTACCGGGACATTTTTAAGAACTTGTGGGAATATCTCAACTTCGTTAGCAAGTTCGGATAGCTTCTTGCCAGTCTCTTTCATCACATTAACGAGCTGCAGTGCTGCAAGCATACCGTCACCAGTTGTCATGTAATCTAAGAAGATGATATGTCCAGACTGCTCACCACCAAGATTAAAGTTGCCGCGGCGCATCTCTTCCATTACGTATCTGTCACCAACAGCTGTCTTGTTACTCTTAATGCTGTGCTGATCCAACGCACGGTAGAAACCAATGTTACTCATGACAGTGGAAACAACCGTGTTGTGACGCAAGCGTCCGTGGTCATTCAAGTATTTGGCACAGATGTACATAATCTTGTCCCCATCGACAATCTGACCTTTCTCATCAACAGCAATCAAGCGGTCGCCATCACCATCAAATGCCAGTCCGATATCCGCCTCTTTTTCCAGAAGGAAATCACGTAACGTTTCTGGGTGCGTTGAGCCAACGTTTTTATTGATATTCAGTCCATCAGGAGATGTACCAATCGTAGAGATATCTGCTTCCAGATCTGCAAACAAGTGTGTAGCAATGGAAGAAGTTGCTCCATGGGCACAGTCGATTGCGATATGAAGTCCTTCAAAATCATTATCTACTGTCTGCTTCAAATAACTGATATATTTCTGACCGCCTTCAAAATAGTCATTGATTTGGCCTAGGTCCGCTCCAGATGGACGAGGCAGTTCATCTGTCTCTGCATCGATCAGCTGCTCGATTTCATTCTCTTGTTCATCGGAAAGCTTGTAACCATCCGGACCAAAGAATTTGATTCCATTATCCTGAACTGGGTTATGAGAAGCAGAAATCATAATACCTGCAGCTGCTCCCATGTTCTTCGTTAAGTAGGCAACACCTGGTGTGGAAATAACACCGACTCGCATCACTTCCGCGCCAATTGATAGTAGACCGGCAACTAAAGCGCCTTCTAACATTTCACCAGAGATACGTGTATCCCGCCCAATCATTACTTTCGGTCGATCTTCAGACGTTTTTGTCAGCACATAGCCGCCATATCTTCCTAGTTTGAAAGCAAGCTCAGGGGTAAGCTCCTCGTTCGCAATCCCCCTAACACCATCTGTCCCAAAATATTTTCCCATTTGTTACCTCTCCTTCACATGGCTCACAGTCACTCTGTTTGTGTCTGTGCTTGTGTATCTGTATTTGATTCTTCTTCTGTATTCGTTTCTTCCTCAGCAGTTGTTTCTTCAGCCGTCGATTCAACAGCCTGCACAGTAATTGTCGCCTCATCTTGGCTTAGCGAAAGCTCGGTATTATCCGGACCTGCCACATCAATCGGCACGGTCTGCTCGCCCTCTTCCAAGTCGGCTGCATCAATTGTAGCCGTAATATCTTCAGCTGAAAGACCTTCAATCACTTCTCTTGCACCACTTACTGTCACATCGAGCTGCTCATTCTGCGGATCATTGAATGAAGCTTCCAAGTCTTCCGGCAAGTTCTCAATTGTTATGGGCACATCATCGATTGTCGTCTCGCTCGTCTCTTCCAATTCAACAGTGACGGATACCTGCTCGTCACTTACAGCGCGCACGTCCTCCGGAAGGGTAAGTGTTGCGTCTACTGTTTGATTCTCTTTAATAGCAGACAAGTCGATAGCCTCTGTACTAATAGAGTCAATCCCATCCAATGCATCCTGCGGTCCGTAGATGGTTACTTCATTCTTCTCCGGTGTCAGAGAAGCGACCGAGATATCTTCCGGTACACTGCCTTTTGTTTTCACTTCTACCGGAACAGTCTTACTTGGATTACTCACCTGTACCGATACTTCTACCGTCTCGGGTTCTACATTCACACTCAGCTCGTTCCCTTGCGCATCATACACTTTAACAGGTGCTTGCTTACTTGTGATATCCCCATCAATACCCGTTAAATCAATATAAGCCCGTACACTGCTAATTTGATCAATGATCTCCTGTGTACTTACGATTGAAACTGTCTGAGGTTCCACTGTAGAGCTATCCACTTGATAACCTGCTGCCATCTGATCTTCATTGGTATAGCCTACGTTCACATTAAATTGCTGTGAAGCTTTTTCTTCAATTGTCACTTCAACCGATGCTGGCTGCATATACACTTGCAGGTTGTCCGATACATTCTCATACTGTAATTTCACCTCATGTGTTCCGGTATTCAAATCTGTCAGATCCACATAAGCTTGATAGTTTTTCTGCTGGATAGCAGCGCGTACGTCACTTGCCGGACCGACAAGCTGCATCGAAATATTCTCCGGTACGCCGCTCACAACATATTTTGTATCGTCAATACGAATGCCAACTGGCGCACTAACCGTATTCGTTTCATCAGAGCTTGTGACTGGAACAGATCCAGCCCGATTGTTTACATCGGCTTCCGCACTCACGTAGGCATAGAGAAGGACAGCAAATACGAGTGCTACAACACGCAATGTCCATGGACTTTTTAGCCATTTATCCATTCTTACCCCTCCATCTCCTAGCCTTAGAACCGGAAGCAGGAACACCAATTTCTTTTGTTAAGATTTCCTTCAGTCCGTCTGAAGTGATATCACGGAATAACTCACCATTCTTCGTGCAAGAAATAGCTCCCGTCTCCTCTGAGACGATGATTGTCAATGCGTCCGTCACTTCACTGATACCCATCGCTGCACGGTGGCGCGTTCCTAGTTCTTTGGAAATAAACGGACTCTCAGACAGCGGCAAATAACAAGCAGCTGCCGCAATCTGGCTTTCTTTTAATATTACAGCTCCGTCATGCAAAGGTGTATTTGGAACAAAGATATTCGTCAGTAATTCAAATGTCAGATGTCCATTCACTGGTATACCAGTTTCAATATAGTCTCCCATACCCGTTTCACGTTCCAATGTGATAAGTGCACCAATTCGCCGTTTTCCCATATAGTTACACGATTTCACAATTGCCTCGATCTTCCTATTCGTTTCTTCTTCCTCAGAACGTACGTTACGGGAGAAGAAGCTGCCTCGGCCAAGCTGTTCCAGCGCACGCCTTATCTCCGGCTGGAAGAGAACGACGATTGCTACAAACCCCCATGTAATCGCCTGCGAACTCAAAAAGGCGAGCATCGGGAAGTCGAGTATCTGCTCACTGCTCAGGAAAGCAATAATAACGACGATGAAAATTCCCTTTAAAAGCTGAATCGCTTTCGTTCCCCGTATGAGCATCAAGACTTTGTAAAAGATGAACCATACTGCTGCAATGTCCACGATAATCCGCAGTATGGATATGATGGAAAGTTCACTTAATCCCCCAAACATGGATACACGTCCTTTTATATATGAATAGCTCAAATTTCTTCGTTCATTATAGCACAGTTCCCCGGCCACAGTCGCTTCCGAACAGGAGGGCTGTTTCTCCTTTACTGTACCCTGTTATCTTACCGTAATACAGGCCTGTCCCGCCAATAATTCGGGCAAAAAAAAGAGCGCTTCAAAAAAGCAGCTCTGGAATTACGTATTAAAATGTAAAGACTTGTTTCATGTGAAACCATAACCAGCCAAACATCCGGTCTATCTCTTGGTATTCACCTGTTATATTATCTGCCGCTGCCATATTTGCTTTCGCACCGGTGCCTTCTACAAGATCTCCATTGAGGATCGTGACATCTCCGTTAACTTCTCCTCTAATATCCAAATCGCCATTCTCCACGACTAGGTCCCCCTCGACCGTCACGCCTTCTGGAACAATAACGAGATCATTTTCTACAATTAATCCTTCTTGTTTCGAAACGCTAACACTAGCATCATTATTCCAAGCAGAAAATAAGCTTGTGAACATGAACAGGAAGAATACCGCTGCTGCAGTGAGGACAGGATGTGTCCGGAACCATCTCATATAACCGACACGTTTCTTTTCCTTCGGTAATTTTGCCATCACACTGGCTGTGAATCCAGCAGGTGCACTTAACTCATAGGCAGCTCCGCTGAGCAGACTCTCTGTTTGTTTGAGTTCCTGATAATGCTGTTGGCAGTCTGGACATGCGTGCAGATGCTCTCGAAGAAGCTGTGCTTCCTCTTCAGATGCATCACCATCCAGATATTGATGCATAAGCTTCTGGCTTTCTTCGCAATTCATGTGTTTCCCCCCTTTACACGTGGCGCAATTTTTTCCTTAACAGCTCTCTGCCACGATGGATTCGGGTCTTCACTGTTCCGAGTGGAAGGTCCAGGATTTCGCCGATCTCCGCTAATGACAAGTCATCTAGAAACCGCAGCACAATAACACCGCGATATTTGGGCGGCAGGGATAGAATTTCTTTATGAATATTACTCTGCAGCTCCATGTTCTGCACTTCTTCCTCAGGAAGAGCTTGATCTGCAGCTAGCTGCGAGTACATATCCAAACCATCCGTTCCCTTTACCTCTGCATCTAGATGATAATCCGGCTTTTTCTTCCGCAAGCGGTCAATACTTAGATTAGTCGCAATCCGGTAAAGCCATGTGGAGAATTTCCGGTTCTCATCAAAAGAATGAATGTTGGTGTAAGCACGGATAAATGCCTCCTGGGCGATATCCTGTGCTTCGTAACTGTCTCCTATCATGCGGAATACAATATGGTATACCTTGTTCTGATAAAAGGAAACAATCTCCTCAAAAGCAGCTTGGTCACCCTTCTTGACGTTCTTTATATGATGTTTTATGATGTTCTCCATGAAAATCCTCCCGCCAAACTGCGGCTTCTTAATAACGAATGACGTTCTGAAAAGGTTTCACTTTCACAAAAAAAATCTTAAAACCCTTAAATGATGCCCGCAACAGTTTTTTTATCTTTTTTCGATTTTTTATGTATTTAATGTTTTAATTAAAATAAGACAGGGTATTCTCTACTTAACGAGAAATAGTATATCAGATTATGGAGGTAAAAATGATTACTGCAGACAATATTTTGGAAAAAATTGAACAAACCCGCAGCCGCATGCTTGATTTGTCCCGCCGTCTTCCGCTAACATCTGACGCCGTCATCACCGCAAGTGTTCAGCTGGACCACCTGCTAAACGAATACGAAAAACAAAGAAAACATGTTTAGTGAATAACAGCCTGCTCTGCAGAAACAAGCTGTTATTTTTTTTGCACAAAAAAGCACGTACTCCAAGTACGCACTTTTTAACGGCGATCTTCCGCCCACTCTCCACGCTTAATGAAGTAGGCCTTTACGTCGTCATGAAACCCTACACTGACCTCTAATGAAAACGCCTCTCCGCCGGCTCGCTTATAACATTCACTAAACCAAGCAATCATCACTTGTTCATCCGCTTTCTCCACAGCATCTTCCTGCAATTCACGAAAAGCTTCAAAGCTGTCAGTTGCATGATCAGGAAGCTGCAAGTAAGGGATTTCCTCGGCTACTTCTTCACTGCCGCCAGCATATTTGTCGCCCATTTCTTCGTAATAACGCTCCTTGCCATCAGCATCAAGTGCATAATACATAATGGACAGTTCAAATGCCATTGGCTCTTTGAAAAATCGAAAGGCTATCTTCTCTACTTCCGGAAGAAACGGCAGCTGAAATATCTGTTTTAATTCAGCTATCACATCTTCTGCATGTTTTTCTAATGAAACACTTACCGCCTCGGTATAATCTTGTATAGAAAACAAAGCGTCAACCTCCTTCGTGCTCTCGCTCTACTTTACCATACAGGAGAGAAATAACGCATCAAGCAAGCGTCTTGCCTTTCGTCTCTTCTCCAAGAAACCAAACAGCTGCAACTGCAATCAAAACGGTCACACAAAACAGAAGAAAAACAGCACTTACTGACAAACCAAGTGTTCCTCGATAGCCGATTAACAGCGGTCCGAGAATACCGCCAATTCTTCCGGCTGTAGCTGCAATACCCGACCCCGTCGCCCGAACAGCCGTTGGATATTGCTCCGGTGTGTAGGCGTAAAGAATGCCGTACGCTCCAAGATTAAAGAAGGAAAGCAGCATACCTGAAATCAACAGCATGGCAGCCGATTCTGCATTACCAAACAACACCGCACTGATTGCTGTACCGATTAAAAAGATAATCAAAATTGGCTTGCGTCCAACTTTCTCAATAAGCCATGCTGCTGAGAAATAACCCGGAAGCTGCGCAAGCGTCATAATCATCACATACTCAAAGCTGCGTACCATATCAAATCCCTTTTCCACCATTACACTAGGCAGCCATAAGAACATGCCATAATAACTCAGCATGATACAGAACCACACTATCCACAGCATCGCGCTTCTTTTCGCAAAACCTTTTGCCAGCAGCTGACGAATCCCTGCCACGACTGATGTCTTCTCCTTTAACTTTGTATAGGAAGGTGAATCAGGGAGATTCTTGCGAAGCAGCACGGCAAAAAGAGCTGGAATCGCTGTCAGCAGGAGCGCAACCCGCCAGCCGAAAGCTGGGATGACAAAATAAGAAATTATGGCTGCTGCCAGCCAGCCGACTGCCCAGAAACTTTCCAGTAAAACAACCATGCGTCCGCGTCTTTCCGGCGCTACGGACTCGGATACAAGCGTAGAAGCTACCGGCAGCTCTCCGCCAAGTCCTGCACCAATAAAGAAACGAAGGACAATAAAAATGAGATAAGACGCTGCCAGAGCTGACAAGCCGCTACAGATAGAAAAGATTAAGATTGTGATCATAAATACAGTCCGGCGGCCAATTTTATCCGCCATAATACCAAATACAAAAGCTCCAACAGCCATACCGATACTATTGACGCTGCCAATCCAGCCCGCTTGCTGCGGGGTTAAACCCCAATCTAGTGTTAGCGCAGTGATAATAAAAGATAAAATCCCCACATCCATTGCATCAAATAACCAGCCAGTACCAACAATACCAAGCAGCTTGCGTTCGGACATAGGCTTACTTGTCGTTTGACGCCCCTCTACTGTATGATCCATTCCAGCACCTCTACATTCTAGTATTTAACATCACTAGTTTACATGTGTCTTGACACTATGTAAATCGTTTACAGAAGTATTTTGCCGAATAGTTTGCAAAACATGAAAAGATTCTAGAACAAACCAAGATTATGCATACTAAAAGCGAACAATTACTAAATCCATACTCTTTCATGCAAAAAATCCAAACAATGCTGCTAATTGCAGTATTGTTTGGATTTTCATATAGCTTAAACAGTTACGTCCTAGCCTCGCTTGCAGATAATTTATGCTCCGGCGCTGCCGCCCGATACCATTGCCAGCACAGAATCACAATCAAGATAAGATCAACAAGGTCACCGCCATAGTACATCAGTATTGCTCCTTCTTGCGCTTCATCAGCATCTACACCAGTCGGCGGATTAGCATAGAGGTACTTGGACAATATGCCGTGTCCTGCCAGCGCTCCGACGAACACAAAAGCGCGGAAAAGATAGCTTTTTCGATAAGGAACTGGATCTGTATACAGCATGGCCATCGTAAACAAGTATCCCGCTGCAAATACATGCACATGAACCAAGAATGATACCCAATTTACTTGATGCATATAATGATACAAAGAAGTCGTATACAGAACCCATAGACCGCCGATATTCAATACAGCGGCAGTAACAGGATGAATTAGAAACCGAGCATACATACTGCGAAATAGACGGGATACAGCTTGCCCTCGCCTTTGCGGCAGTGCACGCAGAAGCAGCGTAAGAGGACGCGACAAAACGATTAGCAGCGGAGCAAGCATACCAAGTAGCAAATGACCCAGCATGTGGAAAACAAAACTATGATGTGCATGCATCGCTACTGGCCCAGCAAGCGCCTGAATCCCAACTGCAACACCAGCCCCAAACAGGAGCAGCCGATAAATTGGCCATGCCTCAAACTTTCTCGCTGAAAATTTCATTGCCAGCAAATAGCCAAGAATCGCTAAGAAAGCTATGATTAATGCCAGTTTATCATTGTGCATGCTTTTTCCTCCTGGATAGCCAGACAAGCAATACTCCAACAATCAGCAGCACTGCTCCTATTCCATTCCAAACCAAGTCATAATAAAAAATATTGTCTACACCATAACGAATTTGGTGAAGTCGCATCACCTTATGCTGGATGATACCATCATACAACTGAAAAACACCACTTCCTAAAAGAACCATTCCCCACCATAGCATAGGTATCATCTTTTTGCGTCTGCGCAAGTCTGCCAGCAAGAACAAACCGCCAACAGTAGCAAACCAGCTGAAAGCATGGAAAAAGCCGTCGGAGATCAGCCCCCAGCTCGTAGTAGACAAATCATAAAAATGATGCCAGTGCAGCAGTTGATGAAAAACAGCTTCATCAACAAATGCAGCTAACCCAAAACCGAATAAGATACCCGAAAGACAATTTCTTCGATTATATGTATGTTTCTCTTCCATCTTCATCCCTCCAGTTAGCATCTCTTCTGCTATTTTTCCCCAGAGATGCTGGGATAAACAAAAAAAGCACAGGAGTATGTCTCCTGTGCAAATAAAAAAAGCCGTCCTATTGGACGACTTATATGGATGGAGCCTAGCGGGATCGAACCGCTGACCTCCTGCGTGCAAAGCAGGCGCTCTCCCAGCTGAGCTAAGGCCCCATGTGGAGCGGAAGACGGGATTTGAACCCGCGACCCCCACCTTGGCAAGGTGGTGTTCTACCACTGAACTACTTCCGCCCTGCAGAAGTATTTATGATGCGGGTGGAGGGACTTGAACCCCCACGCCGAAGCACTAGATCCTAAGTCTAGCGTGTCTGCCAATTCCACCACACCCGCGCAATAGAAGCAGTTACAAGAACTGATCTATAAAGTGAGCCATGAAGGACTCGAACCTTCGACCCTCTGATTAAAAGTCAGATGCTCTACCAACTGAGCTAATGGCTCAAAAACATTCTATTGTGTAAGAAATCAAATGGCTGGGCTAGCTGGATTCGAACCAACGATCACGAGACCAAAACCCGTTGCCTTACCGCTTGGCTATAGCCCAATATAGATGGTGGAGGGAGTAGGACTCGAACCTACGAACCCGATGGGAGCGGATTTACAGTCCGCCGCGTTTGGCCAACTTCGCTATCCCTCCAAACTATCTGGTGCCGGCCAGAGGACTTGAACCCCCAACCTACTGATTACAAGTCAGTTGCTCTACCAATTGAGCTAGACCGGCGTGTTATTAAATTTGTTTGTTTCAACCGCCACGAATGATATCTTAACATGTGGGATTTAGCTTGTCAACATCTTTTTCAATGTTTTTTTATCAAGCAAGTGGTGGAGGATGACGGGCTCGAACCGCCGACCCTCTGCTTGTAAGGCAGATGCTCTCCCAGCTGAGCTAATCCTCCAACTTGATGACCCGTACGGGATTCGAACCCGTGTTACCGCCGTGAAAGGGCGGTGTCTTAACCGCTTGACCAACGGGCCAGATTGTCTGTTTGTCATCGTTGTGTTTTTCGTAACTCGAAACTGACAAGAGTTATTATATACAGGGATGCAACCATTTGTAAACCCATTTTATAGATTTCTTTTTATTCTGATAACTACTCTTCTCTCTCACTCCCCTGAATGGCTATATAAACCGCGTCATATCAACGTTTTCAGCCTCTATAACATTCTCTGATATTCTTGCATATTTTGTTCTAAAAACAGGAATATAGAGAAAAAGATATAATTTCTTTTGTAAGATAGAAAATTTAATTGCTAGTCATTTGCTATAAAAAGACGAAAAAGGAGCATACAAAATGACACAAACTTTCGATGTAACAAATCCAGCTACCGGAGAATTAATTGAAAAAGTGCAAATTGATTCAGACAAAACAATCAATGATAAAATCGAGAAAATTCATCAAGCTTTTCCTGACTGGTCCAAAACCTCTGCTACACATCGCAGCAAGCTGCTTCGTGCCTGGCATGACTTGATCATCGAAAATAAAGCGGAGCTTGCTGCCTTAATGACAGCCGAAAACGGTAAACCGCTCAAAGAAGCTGAAGGGGAAGTATTATACGCTGCCGGTTATATTGAATGGTTCGCTGAAGAAGCTAAACGTGTTTACGGCCGCACAATCCCCGCTTCTACTACAGATAAGCGCATGCTCGTCACGCGAGAGGCTGTCGGTCCCGTTGCAGCGATTACACCATGGAATTTCCCTGCAGCAATGATTACAAGAAAAGCTGCACCCGCACTAGCCGCGGGCTGTACATTCATTATAAAGCCAGCTCCAGACACACCACTAACAGCTATCCGCCTTGTGGAATTGGCACATGAAGCTGGCATACCAGAAGATGTTATCCAATATACAAATGCTGACGGTAAAAAAGTTGGCAAAATTTTCACCGATCATCCGCATATCCGTAAAATTTCCTTTACTGGGTCCACTCCTGTAGGGAAGCTGCTCATAAAACAAAGTGCTGATAGCGTGAAACATGTATCAATGGAACTTGGGGGACATGCTCCGCTTATTGTCGATGAACATGCAGATATTGATAGAGCCGTAAATCATGCTCTAGCTTCCAAGTTCCGCAACGCCGGTCAAACGTGTGTGTGCGCGAATCGGCTGCTCGTTCATGAATCAGTCAAAGAAGCGTTCACAACTGCATTCACAAAAGCAGCAGCTGATTTAAAAGTCGGCGCAGGCACAGAAGATGATGTTGCAATCGGGCCAATTATCAATAAAAAGGGCTTTGATAAGATCACAGCTCAAATCGAAGATGCCAAGTCCAAAGGTGCAAAAGTACTTACCGGTGGTACCTTTGATGCCGATACCGATAAAGGCTGCTTCTTCGTCCATCCAACTGTCCTGGACCAAGTAACAGATGACATGGATATCATGCACGAAGAAACGTTCGGACCCGTCGCACCGATTACAACTTATTCTGACATTGACGAAGCAATCCGTTTGGCAAATGACACGCCATTCGGCTTAGCAGCATATTTCTTCACTGAAAACTACCGCCGCGGTCTGTATATCGCAGAGAACTTAAAATACGGAATTATCGGCTGGAATGATGGCGGTCCATCCGCTGTACAAGCTCCGTTTGGCGGCATGAAGGAAAGCGGAATCGGCCGCGAAGGCGGGATTGAGGGCATTGAGCCTTATTTAGAAACAAAATATATTTCCATTGGCATATAAGAAGAAGGACCCGTCGTGATGACGGGTCCTTCCTTGTTTATTCTACAAATACCTTCCCTGACGCTGTTGCCTCCGTCTTGTTGCCAAATGCATCTGTTGCTTTCACAACAATGTCCGCTCCATCCAGTTTCGCAGAAGACGTTGCTGTCCAGTAGCCTACATAATGACCATCTTCTGTCTCACGCATCGGCAATTCTGTTGCTTGTGCTGTTGTCCGGAAGTTCGTTAGCGGCGCCTTCAAATAGAAGGTCGCATCTTCTAGTCCAGGCTCTGACTCGAAGGAAATGACAACAGTCTCCCCAGGCTGCAAGTTTGTATCTTGAGCTGGCTGCACATTTTCCAGCACTGGTGCTGTGTAATCCGCCTCTAAATGGATCACCTGTTTCGTTTTGTTACCCGCTTGGTCTGTTGCAACTACCTTTATTTTATTTGCACCTTCCTCCAAAAGAATACGCTTAGAGAATGTGCCATCTTCTTTCACATTTGCTTTCGCACCATTGATTGTCAGCTTATCCAAATAATCATCTGTCACGGTACCTGTCACAGTGACAGTCTCCTTATTGGTTTTGCTAGCATCCTCAGGAGCTGTAATGCTCAGTTCAGGTGCTGTTAGATCATGAATAACAGTAACAGCTTCTGACGGTGCAGTACTGCCGTTTTCTAGCTTTGTCACAGCTGTTAAGCTGTTTTCCCCTTCTGCCAGCTCCACTTCAGCAGTAAATGCCCCTTTCTCTGTTGCTTCAACAGATGCAGCGACTTCTCCGTTATTGCTGACTTCTACGGTCCCGCCTGGTAAAGCGGTTCCTTCCACCGTCACTTTGTTATCCTTCGTAACTGTATCAGGTGAAGGAGATGTAATCACTGGCGCTTCTGCCTCATAATCAACAAGCGCGCGGATCATATAATTTCCTTCTGCTTCAGGCACAGAACTCCATTCTCCGCCAACGTATTGCAAGCTGCGGCCGGAGAATTCACCATCTTCATCGGTTGCCAACGCCGGCGTATTTGGATTGGCTTCAGTCTGGACATATTGGATATAGAAATCAGAATTGACTACTACTCCTTCTCCTGATAGATCAACCTGCGTCCATTCTCCGTTTCGAAGTGCTTCCCCAGCTATTGGTCCGGCCAGCTTCTTACCTGGCGCTCCATCTTCTCCGGAATCATCATATATCTCGACTGCAAAATCAGTGCCGCCTGGTGTTGGAAAACTTTCATCCCAGAATCGGAACAAGCCACCCGTCACAAGTGCAGAAGACTGCCCTTCCGCCAGCGTAAATTTCACAGCCCAGCCATTACCTGCATCATAATAGGCTTTGGCATTCTCAGCCGTGCCATCGTCATAACCAATTTCACCGGCGAAACCGATAAATGGCTCTAGTTTAACATTCTCCTCCGCTGTCTCATCCGCTGTTATCGTTACTTCCAATTCTGCGCCTTTAAAGGATGCAGCAGTTATTTTGAGTGTGTATGTCCCTTCGTAAGCAGATAGCGTGTATATGCCGTTTTCATCTGTTTCAACTGGCTGCACGGCAGCATCTTCGACTACATATACTCTTGCTCCTTCAACAGCTTCTCCAGTCTTGGCATTCGTGACTTTACCTGTTACCGTCCCCTCTGAAATTGGGTTTAGCGTGAAGTTCTGCGTAACAGCTGTCCCCTCTGAAACTGTGACAGGAGCTGTACTGGAATGGAAGCCATATGCAGAAGCTTCTAATGTGACATCCCCTGGCGCCTGCATTAAACGATAGCTGCCGTCTGCCGAATCTGTTTGGACGCTTCGTCCCGTTTCCTGCACCGTTACCGTCGCATCAACTGGCAATGCTGTAGGGCCTATTTCTGTATAATCTGCCTGCCCATCTGGCAGCGTTGGGCCTTGTACATTTCTGATTGGTGTTGGAGCGAGTTTTTTCGCCTTCACTTTTTTCTTACCCTTCGCACTTTCGGTTATTTGCTTCGCATCCTCTTTTACCTTCTTCGCGTCTTTCATAATTGATGCAGAAGCATTAGAAGTGTCTGAAATGGCTACGTCATCGATATACCAGCCCTGCTTGCTGATACTACCATCTGATTCTATATGGAAACCAACGTAAACTGTCTGTCCCGCATAATCACTCAAATTCACTTCATCTGCGGTCCAAGCACCATTAGCACCATTGTATGAACCTACCTGCTCCCAGTTTTCCTTATCTGTTGAAACAACAACGTGCCCGTAATCATAGTTGCTCTCCAAATCAAACCATGATTGGAACTGCAAGTATGTTTCTCCCTCTTCTGGGACTGCCACCGGCGGAGCAAGCAAAGTGGCATCTGCATTGTTTAGGTAAGCACCTGTACCATAAACCTTCTCACCTGAAGCCGCTGCTTCAGGTCCAGCAGCTGGCGCTCCCCATTCCCAGGAATTCTGATCGCCAAATGATGTCCAACCAGCCGGCTCTTCTTCAAAATCCTGCGTATACCCTACATTTAATGGTATAAGCAGCTCCACATTATATACGTCTGTCTCTGACGTATTACCACCGAAGTCTGTCGCAACAAATTTATAAGCTAACGCAGAACCTGTTGTCGCTTCCGCTGGTAGTACTGCTTGATATGTTCCGCTTGCTGCATTTCCCTCTACAAGTGCCGCCTCAACTGTTTGCCATTCTCCTTCATCTTTCTTATATTGAAGTGTCACCGTATCAGCACTCACATTATCCGTGACAACTGCGGTGAGCGGCGTTGCTGCACCTTGATACACTTCTGTGATTGCATCATGAGCAATAACTGCCGCTTCTTGGTCCTCTCCATCTTGATAAACACTTCCGTTAATCTCGCCAACACCGGAAGTGATAGAAGATACAGCCAAATAAGCATTCACAATACCATGACCAAAGCCTTCATTGATTTCATCTGGATAATCACTGTTTGTTTGCCTTTCCGCTGTATCATACAGAATAGTCTCAATCTCATCTATAGTGAGCGAGCTATCGGCCTGCAAAAGCAGCGCAATTACACCGCTCACATGCGGAGCTGCCATCGATGTTCCACTGAATGCAGCACTATAGCCACTGCCGCTGACGGAGGAGTAAACATTTACTCCAGGCGCTGCAATATCCGGCTTAATTTCACCTTCATACGGAGATGGCCCGCGAGAAGAGGTATTTGACAGTCCATCTTCGCTATTTGTAGAAGCTACTGAAATTGACTCTGGATAATTGGATGGTGCCGAAACGGTTGCATCTCCGGCTTCGCCATCATTACCCGCTGAGAAAACTGGAACAATTCCCGCACTGCGCCATGTCTGCACAACATCCCGGTACCACTCATCCAAGCCTGGACCGCCGCCCCAAGAGTTATTGATAATATCAGGTGCCTTTTCGGGATGCGGTGTACCTGCCTCATCCTTAGGAGCCAGCATCCACTCAGCTGCATCCAAGAGAATAGCGTCCGTCGTCTGCCCTTGGCCAGTATCAGGATGGAAAGCTTTTACTGCAATCCATTTTGCACCCGGCGCCACACCGATATCAGCAGTGCCATCTGCTGCTGCACCGACTGCTGAACCAATTGTATGTGTACCATGATCCAAGTCATCGTACGGGACAGCCTCTCCGTCAACCGCATCATACCAGTTGAATTCATGCGTCACGTTATCTGGATCAGCAGGATTATAGCCGCGGTATTTTTCCAATAACGCTGGATGATCATACTGGACACCCGTATCCAAGCCGCCAATCACAATACCGGAACCATCCAATCCCGTTTCCTGCCATACTGCAGGTGCTCCAACCCTTTCTACACCCCACGCTTCCACTTCCTCAGCTAAAGCAGCGACCTTCTCTTCTTCAGCCTTCGTTGGTTCAAGGATTTTACGCTCTCTATTCGGAAGGATTTTCTCCACTTCCTCCGAAGCAGCTAGATCTTCCATAACACCTTTCGTGCTCGTCACTTTCAGCGCATTCACGATATAATAAGCGTCATACGCCTTTACAACGCCTTTATCCTTCGCTTGCTTTAAATAATCGAGCAAGTTCGCTTGGGAAGCATCCGCTGTTGCACGCAAATTACTTACAACAGCAGAATTCTGAATCCGTTTCGTCTCTTCTGCTGATAGATTAGCAGACTGCTTTTCCGCCTTCTCAATCGCTAATTCAGCAGCTTTCTTCGTATTTGCCTGATCCTTTAGCTTCACCAAATAGGTCACTTGTTCATCCGCTTTGAATTGCGACGTAACATCTTTGTCCACTTTCGCTGCTACACCTTCACTCGCTTTTACAGAAGTTCGCTCAGAAGACTGTGCTCGTGAAGCTGTAGGAGAAAACAAAGACAAAAGAAAAATCCCGATTGCCAAAATACTGAGCCACTTTGTCATACGTTTCTGCATATTCTCACTCGCTCCCTTTTTAATTGATTGCTTCCCGACAGAAACCAATCACACCTCCATTCCTCGAAATGACAGATTGTGTAAAATCGCTCAGATGTTATAAACTAGCTTACGAGAATATGTCGGTTTCGGGAAGAGAAGGCGGGAAAATGAGGAGCATATACATAGAAACCCAGATATCCTGCGTGATAATAGTAATAATTTTCAGTTAATTGGGTGTGAGGCGTCCTAAAGATCCAAGAATAGAAACTATAGTAACCGGAAGATAGTCCTTGAACATAGATGAGCAGCTTGCAAAGTAGTGAAGATTATCTTCCTCAACTTGCGCATATTTACTGCCTTTGTCTTCCCATAATCGAACGATATGAATAGCATACCGCTAAATTATGGGAATGTTCCTTTACTAGGATACGAACGGAGCCTATTACACTATTTTTTCTGCAGAAAATAGCCTAAAACCAACTTATTACCTAAACATCATACATTGGATTTAAAGAAACAGGATAGAAGTCCTGTAAACGAAAAAAGCTTAGAGCCTCTGTATGGCTCTAAGCTTTTTTCCTGTTAACCTAAATCGACATTATGATAAACCTGCTGCACATCCTCAAGATCCTCAAGGGCATCGATTAGTTTCTCAAACTGCTCCTGTGTTTCCGCATCTAGTGTGACATCATTTTGTGCCAGCATGGAAAGCTCTGCAACTGTGAACGCTTCGATGCCAGCTCCTTTGAGCGCTTCCTGTACGGCGTGGAATTGGTCTGGCTCTGCGTAAATGATAACTGCTTCGTCTTCTTCAAGAATATCACGCGCATCCACGTCAGCTTCCATTAGAATTTCCAGTACCTCATCTGATGATTTACCTTCAATTCCGATAACAGCTGTAGCATCAAACATGTAAGCAACGGAGCCGCTGACACCCATGTTACCGCCGTTTTTACCAAACGCAGCACGAACCTCTGGCGCTGTACGGTTTACATTGTTTGTCAGTGCATCGACAATAATCATAGAGCCGTTCGGACCGAAACCTTCATAACGCATATCGTCGTAGTTTTCTTCGCCGCCGCCTTTTGCTTTCTCGATTGCACGTTCGATAATTGCTTTTGGCACGTTATACGTTTTTGCACGCTCTAATACAAATTTCAGCGCTTGGTTCGCCTCCGGATCTGGTTCGCCTTGTTTGGCTGCCACATAGATCTCACGGCCGAACTTGGCATAAATTCTACTCGTGTTGGCATCCTTTGAAGCTTTTTTCTCTTTGATATTGTTCCATTTACGTCCCATTGATGAACACTCTCTTTCAATCTATTTTAAAACTGTTTGTGAAATGATAATTGCTTATACCATTATAACGCAAAATACAGTGTACTAAAACTAGGGGCGCCTGACATGAATGGTTAACATAGTCGTTTTCCGGTTATGTAATAAGGTGAAGCAATACAAGAAGTATAGAAAGGCGGCTGGCCATGACACCAGATCATTTAATCATTTTCCTTGCAATAGGCTACATCTTCTTTTCACTGGATAAAAAACAGCAGAAGCTGCCTGTGCCGCTGCTTTTAGTTGTAACAGGAGTTATTTTATCCTTCATTCCTTATTTTTCAGATGTAACCATCAGCCGAGAACTAATTTACAAAGGCTTCCTGCCAGCACTTTTATTCATCTCGGCATATCGGTATTCATTTAAATCAGTAAAGAAATTCGGTCCTTTTTTTGGCCTCTTGAGCACTTTAGGATTATTTATCACAGCCTTGCTGCTCGGATTGGCTGTCTGGGGCATTGGCTCATTATTTACCACAATCTCTTTGATCGGCGCACTAGTTATCGCCTCTATACTCACACCTACAGATCCTGTATCCGTAGAATCTGTTTTGGAGGAGTCAGATATTAATAAAAAGTACACAGCCAATCTTGAAGGCGAATCTATGATTAATGATGGCACAAGCGTTGTCATCTTTACAATCGTCTCTAGCATGTATACAGCAGGAAAGTCCTTTTCTTTCATGCATCTATCGAAGGAATTTCTTACTGTATCCTTAGGCGGTATCTTAATCGGTCTCGTGTTAGGCTGGCTGTTATCGAAGAATATTCATATCTTACAAAACCATACGTATCAGGTTATGGTAAGTATCATCGTTGCTTACGGAAGCTTTTATTTGGCTGAGGTCTTCGGTTTTTCCGGAGTATTAGCGACTGTAACAAGCGGTATTATGTTTTCTTATGAGCTGCAGAAGACAGATGATGAAGAACAAAGCCGACACATTCAAGGTGGCTTCTGGAGCATTATTGAGCCAACCATTCTCTCTTTGGTATTTATTGTACTTGGTATTGTGTCCATGCAATATATCCAATGGAAGCATTTTGGCTTATTCCTGCTAATCTTCTTACTATCCATAGCAGTAAGATTTGTTGTATTAGTATTAATTGCTTTACCAAAACAGAAATGGCGCAAGCTGGTCTACTGGAAAGGAGCGACTATCCTAACATTTGCAGGAGTAAGAGGAACGATGAGCATCGTACTATTGTTAACGCTGCAAGCAAAGCTGTCATCTGATCACTATATATTGTCTCTATCATTCGGTGCTGTACTTCTATCACTTGTCGTGCAGACTATCATTATCTATCCGCTATCTCTCATTCTTAAAAAGTCGGGATCCTCATAAGGATTCCGACTTCTTGCTGAACTGCGTATATGCTGTTTCAAAAGCTTGATAGGTATCAGGTCCAAGTTTGTTCTTATCTTGGTCAAACAATCGAGTAAAAACAATCTCACGGGCTTCAGCTCTGCTGCATTGCCTGGCGTTCATTACTAGTTCTAAATAAGACAGAAAATATGCCGTACTCAGCTTGCCGCCTTTATTTAAAATCACGTGATCGCCTCCTCTACTTTTCCTTTTTTCTCGTCTTTACCCATTCTTCGTGTTTATCTTTCCTGTATTTTAATATATAACAATTGCTTTATATAACAATATGCTTATATACTGACAGAGAAAGGAGGTATTACATATGGTAACTGCAAAACCTTTGTCTATGGAAACACTATCAGAAACCCTGAAGATTCTCCATGACCCGACACGACTGCTATTATTAAAACTGCTTACGGAGAAGGAATACTGTGTGTGTGAACTTGTGGAGATGTTTGACATTAGCCAGCCTGCTGTGAGCCAGCATTTGCGCAAGTACCGGAAAGCTGGCCTTGTTATCGAAGAAAAGCGCGGACAATGGCGCTATTATCGATTTGATCCATCCTGCCCGCAACACGCTCTCGTAAAAAATGTCCTGGCGCAGCTGGACTCGCAAGATGAACAACTACTACAACTTCGGCACAAAGCAGAAGCAATTACTTGCAGTTAGGAGCAATACACAAATGATAACAACTGTTTTAGCGTGCCTTATTTTTTTCATTACCCTTGTACTCATAATCTGGCAGCCGAAAAACCTGAATATCGGCTATAGTGCTTGCGCTGGTGCTATGCTTGCTTTGCTACTCGGTGTCGTTGATTTTAGTGATGTATGGGAAGTAACAACAATTGTCTGGAATGCAACTTTAGCCTTTGTAGCAATCATCCTTATCTCGCTTATTCTGGACGCCATTGGTTTCTTCGAATGGGCTGCCTTACATATGGCTGCAGCAGCCAAAGGAAACGGCACGAAGATGTTCGTTTATGTCTGTCTGCTCGGTGCCGCGGTTGCTGCTTTCTTCGCCAATGACGGAGCGGCATTAATTTTAACACCAATTGTATTAGCAATGGTTCGGGCGCTGCGCCTTGATGAAGCGCTTGTCTTTCCCTTCATCATAGCGAGTGGATTTATTGCAGATACTACATCCTTACCGCTTGTTGTAAGTAATTTGGTGAACATCGTATCTGCCGACTTTTTTGATATTACGTTCCTGGAGTATGCCTCCCGAATGATAGTACCGAATTTCATCTCGCTTGGTGCGAGTATCCTTGTGCTTTATTTGTTTTTCCGGAAACGTATACCAGCTGCCTATGATGTATCGGCAGTAAGAGACCCAGGATCAGCAATTAAAGATAAGCAATTGTTCAAGCTATCTTGGTACGTATTAGCGTTGTTGCTAATTGGTTATCTTGTCTGTGAATTCATCCATATTCCAGTATCCTTTGTAGCTGGAGCTATTGCGATTGTCTTCCTGCTTATTGCACGCCGCAGTCCAGCAGTGCAAACAAAAACGGTAGTCAAAGGAGCACCGTGGAATATCGTATTCTTTTCAATTGGTATGTATGTTGTCGTATATGGCTTACGTAATGCAGGTCTGACAGACGTACTAGCAGATAGCATTCAATATGTCGCTGATGAAGGGCTGTTTATTGGAACACTCGGCATGGGCTTTATTGCAGCTATGCTTTCTTCTGTTATGAACAACATGCCAACCGTTATGATAGACGCAATCGCTATCTCGCAAACAAATACGACTGGTGTGCTGAAAGAAGCTCTTATATACGCGAATGTAATTGGATCCGATTTAGGACCGAAAATCACACCAATAGGCTCTTTGGCTACGTTGCTTTGGCTGCATGTCCTTTCACAGAAAGACGTCAAAATTTCATGGGGCACCTATTTTAAGACAGGTATAATTTTAACTATTCCTACCTTGTTCTTAACTTTAACAGGATTATATATTTGGTTACGCATTATCCACTAAAGGAGAGATATGATGAAAATACGCATTATCGGATCTGTGGCTGCCGGAACTTCTGTCGCAGCAAAAGCACGACGCAACAATGAAGACGCAGACATTTGTATCTACGACCGAGATTATGACATATCCTACAGTGTTTGCGGCATTCCTTATTTTATTGGAGAGGAAGTCGAGGATTTAGAAACGCTCAATCCGCGTGATGCTGCCTTCTTTAAGAAGCGCTATAATGTCTCTATCCAAACTAGACATGAAGTAGTTTCTATTAATCATGACAGCAAGACGTTGACAATTAAGAACTTACATACTGGAGAGACAATGACAGACACATATGATGTGCTGGTATTTGCTACTGGCGCCACACCGCTCACACCTGTTATCGACGGAACAGAGCTTGAGCACGTCTTCCACGTGCGCACTATCCAGCATGCAAGCGCTATTGATACATTTATTGACTCCAGAAAGCCCAAAACAGCCACTATCATAGGTGCTGGTTACATCGGATTGGAGATGGCCGAACAGCTCACGCACCTCGGTGTAGAAGTGAACCTGATCCAGCGCAGCAATCAAGTTATGAAGCATTTGGATAAAGATATAGCTGACCAAATTGCAGATACACTGCAAGCACATGGTGTAAAGCTGCTGCTTGAACAAGAAGCAGTGCGTATTACCAAGTCAGACGTTGTGACTTCTAAAGGAGAAACAATTGCTTCTGATATTGTCTTCCTAGCGGTTGGCGTAAAACCAAATACAGCTTTAGCCGAATCAATTGGTGTAGAGATTGGTGACACAGGTGCAATTGCAGTAAACGAGAAAATGCAGACGAACTTGCCAGATGTGTATGCAGTGGGCGACGTTGCCGAGAGCTTCTCGGTTATAACAGGAAAGCCCATCTATCGTCCCTTAGGTTCCACAGCCAATAAAATGGGCCGCATCGCAGGGGATGTCATAACCGGCGGGACTTCTGCCCACCGCGGCATATTAGGCACTGGTATTGTCCGTGTATTTGAGCTAGCCATCGGGCAAACAGGTATGAATGAAAGAGAAGCTCTGAGCTATGGCTACGATATTGAGACACTGCACAATATTAAACCTGCACGCGCTCCTTACTTGGGCGGGAAAGAACTGACTATCAAAGCAATTGCCGATCGAGCTACTGGGCGTCTGCTCGGGGTTCAAGCAATCGGAGGAGAAGGCGTAGATAAACGCATCGATGTATTTGTAACAGCTATGACCTTTGGTGCAAAAGCAGAAGATCTGTTTCATCTGGACCTAGCCTATGCACCACCATTCAGCACAACAAAGGATCCTGTCATGTACACTGGCATGGCATTGGATAACGCCATCAAAAAGCAAAACAAACTGCTAACACCAAAGCAGCTGCAGGAAAGGCTCAAAAAAGGTGAACAGTTCCAAGTCATTGATACCCGAGCAAAAATGCAATACGATACATCACATGTAACTAGTGCCATCAATATCCCGCTAGCAGAGCTTCGGGAAAAAGCAAAACAACTCGACCCCTCAAAACCAACCCTTTGCTACTGCAACAGCGGCGTAACGGGAAACGCAGCACAGAACGTTCTGCGCAATATGGGATTTGAAGAAGTATATAATCTTTCTGGCGGGAATAAAAACTATCAGAAATACCGGAAGTAAGAATAGCCGCATACAAGCTGTATGCGGCTTTTTTAGTTCGCTCATTATGGTAACCGTAATTGCCCTCGTACTTACCCATAAGCAAAGTCACCATCCTCCTAAAGAACGTCAGATAAACTCCATTGACCGAGTAAAGACTTATATAAGCAACCATATCAAGTCAAACCACCCTAAGAACAACGGTATGTCAGTAAACTAAATAGATAGTTTGACTTTAATAGTTATCAAAAGGCCAGGTAAGACTCTTGGCCTTACTTAGTGGTGAAAAGGTAGTTATTAAACAACGAGAGTTACCATAGTATATAGCATGAGAAGAAAAGGTTAATTACATATTGAACAATAAGAAAACGACAAAGAAATTGCAGTATTCAAATAGGCATCAAAAAACCCTAGAGTTTTATACTCTAGGGTTTCGTGTTAAGCTTCCTAGCGGACTTGAACCGCTGACCCCCACCTTACCATGGAAATACCGAGAAGATATAAATGTTATATGCAGCTATATCCTAAGAAAATCACTATCCTTTTAAGTATTTACTGAACATAAACATCATATAGAATAACAAAATCGTCACTATTTCGTCATTGAAAATAAGTAGGAGAACAGTCACATACAATCTATTGATAAATTTAGTTAGAATTATTTTCGTTCATAAACCTTCTTTCATTATTGAACCTAAGTAATAAAGCGACCAAAAAAGTATGGTCGCTTTATTTTTTAGTATCCACTTTTTTAATGAAGGTTTACCTTTTATTTTAAGTTATCGGTTATCTTATAAAGAAATTTTATTAATACTGCTTGCACTTGTTGTAATAGTTCTAAAGCTTCTTCAATTGATTTAATATTGTATTCTTCTCTTATAAATACTTCTAATTCACTACCGCGCTGTTCAAATTTTGTTATAACCTCATCCAATTCACGAGCATGCCTTTCACTTTTCGCTGAAAACAAAAGACCAACAAATAACAAACCCATAATTAGAGCCAAAAATGATTCAATCATGGATACTGATTGCGCAAAAGTATTAGCAGGTTTCATTTCATCTACTGCATTAAAGATTAAATTATTAAAGCTATAATAAAAGAAAGTAAACAATGAAGGTGCTTCACTTACTCTAAATGCATTAATGTCAATTTTATAAATTGCCATATTTATTAATGTAAAAGAAAGCGTAGTAAGAATTAGTAAGAATACAGTAGTAATTGCAAAAAAAGCATAATTTAATTTACTTTCTTGATAAATCTTTAATTTTCTTGCCATAAAAAGAAAGAGTCTGTTATACATTACTGTATTCTGTAAATTACCAACCCATGTTTTTAATTGCTGTTCATTAAGCTGATCATAAGGTAATTCTTTTAGACTTTCATCTAAAGTAATATTCTTTAATACATTCTCATTAAAGGGTTTAGATAGAAAACTAATATAGAACCTATTGACCTTAGATGTTTTAAATATCATTATATATCTATTTAGCACGATAAGAATTAGTGCAACTAAGATTACAAAAGTAGAACTATAAAGAATGTAGATATTAGAGGCATTAAATATAATAACAGTAGAAAGTATAAAAATAGCCAAAAAAATAATTGCGTATTTAATTGATACAATAAAAGCTATAACAGAATTGATAACAGCAACAGCAAGAACCCAACTTTTTTGTTTAAAAATAAAATAAGGAACCTTCCAGAATACAACGATAAACGGAAATAATAGGATATAGATTGTCCAAAGGAGAACAACCCTCCTTCTTACTATCGCTAACACAAGAGCAAATAAAGAAATACCAATGACAAATTTATAGTTCAGTATATTTACATATTCGGGTAAGAACTTATTGAACAAATAAACATCTATATCAAAAAAGAATAATTTTAAGATTATGAAACACCAGAATAAAATCGAAAACCCTTTCACGAATTTATTTATAACAGGAATTTTTGGTGGTTCTTTCACAGACGCATCTTCGGTAAGCAAGGGTATATTAGACATTCACATTCTGAACTCCCTCTGATTGATATATATAACCTAATTGTAAAACTATATAACTGAAGATGTCTATATAATAGTAGTCAAATTATTAAAAAAATACTATTAAAAACAACTAGTTGACTCCTATGGAATCATATACGCTATTAAAATGGATAAGTAAGTGCTCTAGTGATAATATGGGAATATATAGAACTATTTAAGAACTATTTACTATATAACTAATGTACTAGTAGTAAAAAGATTTACGCTAATTATTTTTTGCACTTAGTAAAAGCTTATAACATGACTAAGTCTAAAGTTAACACATAGGGGGAATTTATATGGCAAGAAGTCAACTATTGAAAGATATAGTTAGCGGGAAAGAAAATATCGAAAATATTCTGCTACGATTAAAGGTTATTCTATCCGATCTAGATAGTAAACCTATAATTAATTGGGTAAACGGAGAATTGGAAGGTTTTAAGGGAGAACACGACATTCTTCCACAATACAGAATTTTAAAAGGTTCTCCTACCGGTACTTTTGTTGTAAACTATAATGTCCAATATACAGATTCTCCCGTGCCCCTAAGAACACTAATTCCAGATGACGAAACTTATGATAGTATTACTACTTTAGAAATGACTGATAGTCTTTCAGCAATTCAAAATATACTCAACGGTGAAAACCGAGATAATTATGCTAAAGTCATTAGTACCGATTTTTGTCATCATATCTCAAGAGGCGAACTACAAATTGCAAGGATGAGAATAAGGGTTGGATCGAATCAACTTGATGGGATTATTTCCAAAGTGAAATCTAAGCTCATAGATATCATTATGGAACTGGAGAATCAATTTGATAACTTGGATGAATTAGATATACAGGAACAAGTGGAAGAAGATACATCTAAAAAAGATAATGCAGTCTACAATATTGAAAATATTATTTATGACGGTTCGCTTAAAGTTGGAGATAAAAATAAAGTTGTAAAATCTAGACTTGGACACTTCTTTGGTGGTGGGAAAGATTGAATATTAAAATTGGGGATAAGAATAAAATTAAAAAATCCCATATTGGTCATCAGAACAATTCACCAAATCGCGGCAAGAAATCCTTTATTGAAAGACACCCAATCCTAATTTCGTTTATTATATCAATGATAACTGGATTTATTTTGCTTTTCTCATTTTGGGATAAGGTTGTAAATTGGATAGAAGGCTCTTTCTAGCTTTAGATAAGTATTCATAATTTATATCATTGGCTTTAAATAGCTTATTTTGCTGAACATTTGAGTAAATCTAATTCACTAAATATGCTGATATTAAAAAGCACAGAATAAAATCTGTGCTTTTTATTCTTTAATATCATAATAATAAAGGCTTTCTGGAGAACGATTTTCTGCTACTTCATCATAGTCTTTAATCATTTTATCAAATGTTTCTCTACTTTTTAATTCTAGTTCCATTATGGTTAGTTTCATTTTTAGATCTTCAGTTGAGTCCCCTTTTATCTCTTCATAGAATTCTTTTCGCTTGGTATCTTCGATAATCCCATTCAACTCTGCAAATAAATATTCGCTAACAACTTTAGGCATAGACTGTCCTTCAATCATGACAGTATTTTTTTCAAGTTGGCTTTGTAACAACTCTTTTATTCGTCGATCTTCTAACATCAGAATAATTCCTTCTCTATCATACCTCATCCCTTTTGTTGATCCTTCAATCTTTATAATAGAATCTCTTTCTTCCATATCCATAGGCGGTCTGTTATTTTTCTCTTTATACTTACGCTCAATGTAACTTTCTATATATCGACTCATGTTTTTATGAGTAGTTACGTGCTTCCTTTTATCTCGTTTACTTAATGTTTGAAGAACTCTTCTTGAATAATTATCTACTCCATATCCTGTAACTAAATCAAATAATTCCAAGACTTCTTCTGCTTTTATCATCATCTTAACTCCTCCTTTCTCAAAGAATATCACATAACCTTTTAAGTGTCCAAATTAATTTTACCCTTTTTAATCCCTAATATATGCTTCAAAATAGGGTTTGTGAATGATTTAAGAGTTCTTTCATTCACAAATCATATACAGTGTCTAAATAAAAGGAGGACGATACACATGAAAAAATTAAGACAGTTTAACAAGTTCGACGCTGAAGAATTCTTCAAGGATAAAGATATACGAGTTGTAGCTCAAGAGCCTTGGTATGAATATGCAGACAAGCAAAAGACGAAGCAGATTGGCACAAAGTATAAATGCGTTATTGCGACAGATAAAACATTATACGAAGGTAATGACGTAGAACCAGACCTCAATGCAGGTGAACAAATATTCGTTAAAGTACCCAAACCGCCTAAGAATTTCAAAAAATTCAGTAAGATACTATTCGTGAATCCGACAGCCTCCATATACGGAACATTCATGAGTGAACTAGCTGTTAAAGCTGATGACGTAGATATCCAATAATAAGCTAAGATACTTCAATACTCACCTTACGCATCAGTCATGGGTGTGACCGCCCCCAGATGGGGGCGGAATAACAATGTTAGGAAGTGATCTATATGAAAAGAACCTATAGAATGCAACGAGGTTTCATTTCATTTTCTATTGTCGGGATCTCTCTGATTTTATGGGTATTTTTTCATAAGCCATATCCATTACTTGTGGAAAAGATTAACCTAATTCAACTGCCACATGTTGAATCAAACATCTTCTTAACTCTAGCCGCTTTAATGTTATTTGGTTTATTTGTTTGTTGGTCAGTACGCAACAAACTATGGTTAGGTATGTTTTATTCGTTACAACATTATTCATTGGTAAAAAGAATTAGAAGGCACATTAAAGATGCTAGATTTGAAGATGAACGAGAGTTAGACCATCGATTTGTTATTCTTCCTAAGATTAATATTCTGTTTGACGATAATCGAACAAGGAAATCCGGAAAAGTATTTATTCGGAATTCGATTAAATTCGACAAAAAACTAGAAAGTATGCGTATTGATTCTGCTTTAAGCGGATATGTATGCGAACGTAATTACTTATCCAATGATCGAGACTACTATATCTTCGAGTTCTACTCAAATGAGCTAGAAAAACAATCTGAAATAAAAACAATAAACGATTTAATAGTATGGGCTAATAAGACAGGTAATGAATACGAGTTACGCTTAGATGAAAGGACTACTGTACCTTTTCATCATATGGGATTAGTCGGGCAAACAGGTTCAGGTAAGAGCTTTTTTATACAAATGTTATGTGAGCAGACCTTTTCTAAGCAAGTTCAGCATGAATTATTTATTGTCGACCCTAAACGCTCTGATGTTTATCAAATGGCAGAACGTATTGTTGGTAAACAAAGAACAGCCGACAAAACAAATGCAGTTGAGTTAATTAAGAATTTTCATCAAAGGATGACAGAAAGACAGAACGAGTTACAGAATTATTTTAGATTAAATCGCAACAAAACGTATAAAGAAGCTGGTCTTCCTGCTTTGATTTTGCTTATTGATGAATTCGGGGCATTAAGAGATTCTTGGAAAACCTTATCCAAAAAAGAGCGTGATGAAGTCGATAGCATACTAGCTGATGTGGCTTTTATGGGTCGTCAGCTTGGCTGCATACTTTGGATTGCGACTCAGCAGATGAACGCACAGACTATGCCCACAGCAATAAGAGAGCAACTAGTGTTAAAGATTGCTCTAGGTGATAGTGATGAACAAACCTACCGCACTTTGTTCGCTTCTAGTGTAAATATACCACCTGTCCGCTTTAGTGCTGGAAAGGGCATATTTAGTTATCCTAGTTTGGCAAATGTAGAAAATCCACGGCTATTAGTTGTACCTTATTGTAGCTTCTTGAAATGAATCACCTAGCTTTAATAAAGGAGCAGCGGCACAGAGAGCGGAGGGGACCCGCCGATCAAGGCGGGGAGGAGTCCGCTCCGTGCAGCTCTCCTTTGGGTAAGCTGGGGTGTTGGTAATCACCCCAGCTCCAGTCATGATTAAAAACCCTAGTAAAGTCTATTCCTATAGGCATTCATCTCAAGAAAATAATACTTAATGTATTCCCTACTATAAAGGAGAGACTAATACATGATTAAACCGGATATCGACCAGTTTACACTCGTCTTACAGTCAATAGATGTATTTTCTTTTGACGAGTGGCGTGAATGGGTAGCAACTAACCTAATAAACTCATTCTTAATAAAGTCTAAAATGCTTACACTATTCGATAACTTTGGGAAATCTGACGTAAAATTACCAGAAGGCTATACCGAAGGCTATTCATTCATTAATGCACCATTCTACTTTTGTATTGCTTATCACGAAGCATTTTCCAAGATGGGTGTAATTGTGAAATTTAGTGCATACGCATGGCATGAGTATCGAAAACGATACGAGGAATATTACAACGAACCAATCCATCTGCATACCTTCTTCAAGTTAATAGATTCAAATGAGTATACATTTAGGTTGTCTAGAATCGATATATGTTGTGATTTCTTCAATGAAGGCATTAACATCGCCAAACTAAAAAGATCAATTGAAGATGGAAGGACTGAACTACGATATGGGAAATATTAAAAAAAGCTACTTACAAAAAGTTATTGAAGATAATCAAAATAAACCATATAAGATCAACCATTCTAAGGTTTCAGACATATCGAAGAACTTTAACGCTCAAACATTATATATTGGAGCAAAAGGCAGAAATACAAAAGTCCATCTTCGCATTTACGATAAAAAAGAGGAACAGCTTTCATGAAGCACATGCGACATATTGCCAAGGTTGTAGACGATTGGACACGTGTTGAGGCAGAGTTTTCTGGTGAATATGCTCATCAGATAACAAATGCAATTAAGAAATGCAGTTCTGATGATGACCTTAAAAACATTATTATCAGTTCTCTAATTGACCGTTATATGTTTTTTTACGTAAATTCAAATCGACCTCATAAGATTACTAGGTTGATGCTTGAATTACTAGATTCAAAGAATTTTCTTTTCGAATCTCCCTCCCCACGCAACAACTTGTTAGAGCAATCAATTGAACATCTATATAAAGGGTCAGGTCTTCTTCCTACACTGTGGAAGGTTCAGCAAATATGGGAAGATGAGTCTGCACGAGAATTAATAGAATATCTATACGAACAATTCGAAAACTTTGAACCTAATGACGACCATATTAGCTGGTTAAACAAGTATAAGAACTACTATATTAATCAAGGTAAACCATGGGAGGAGAGCGATTCTTATGACGATTAATCGCAGCTTAAATGATCTAAAAGAATTAGAAGTACACCTGAAAAATATAGAAGGCTATATTTATTCACACCTAGGATTGTTAGATGATCGTACCTTATCTAATAAAGAAAACGAAACTCATAAAAAATGCAAAATTGAATTTGAATTGTTAAACGCTCGATTAACTGACATACGAATCGATTTAATACAGAGAAAGGAGAGATCTAAGTGATTGATACATCTCTTATTAATATTCAGATTGATAATGAAGCATTAGAACAGCACATTCTTAAACAGCTCGATGAAAAGATGCAGGAACTCGGAAACGATAAAATATTTTATAGTCTGGATGATTTGATGCAAGTCACATCATTCTCGAAAGGTCACATTATAAATACATTCTTCAACGACTCACGATTTAAACAAATAAGACGTAAAGTGGGTCGGAAGTGGGTATTCCCTGTTATTGAAACGAATGAGTTCCTAAAGACGTGGATTCGTGAACAACCGAATGATTAAAATTGAATGTTGGAGAACAGTTTGCTATCTTAAAACATGTATGTAACTGTTCTCCTTTAATTTGAAAGGATTGAAGGAAAATATGGCGATAGAGAAAATTAAAGAAAATGGGATTGTCGTAGCTTATCGTTCCAATGTCTACTATAAGGGTAAAAGATACATTGGAACACGCAGACGATTAAAGAGAGAAGCTGAGTTCGATGAATTAGAACAGAAAAGAGACTTACTAACCGGCAATCATTTAGTAGAATCTAGAAAGACTTTAGAGCACGGTTTTGATGATTATATTACACTGGTTGCCCCGAAGAGTTTAGGTACGAGCGCTTTACAGAATGCAGAATCCAACTTTAAGAAACACATTCAACCTGTGTTTGGATTTAGAGAAATGGCAAGTATTAAATCGATTGAGATACAAAAGTTTCTTGTTCAAAAAGAAAAAGAATTAGCTAATTCAACCATCATCAAATTGTACACCCTAATGAACCAAATCTACAAAATGATGATAAGGTGGGATGAATTAAAGACTAACCCTTTAGTCGGTGTTCAGAAGCCACAGCCTAATTATAAAGAAAAAAACACTTGGACAAAAGAAGAATGCCATAAGTTCCTATCTGTCGCACGTGAGTATCAGAGTTATATGGCATTTTGGCTTGCACTACAATTTGGCTTGCGTTTCTCAGAGATTCTTGGGCTCCAATGGAAAAATATTGATTTCTCTAATAAAGTTCTACATGTTCAACAAGCTTACCACGAAGATGAAAAGAAATTAGGAAGATTAAAAACAGATGCATCTCGACGCTCTATTCCTATATCAGATCAACAATTGGCATGTTTAAAGGAACACAAAGAGAATCAATCACCAAAATGTAATATTGTTGTCGCAAATTCATACGGTGACTATATGATGAAACGAAACATTCGGCGCTCAATGGATCGTATTTGTGAACGTGCAGAAGTCAAAAAGATTACATTTCATGAGTTAAGACATACACATGCCACCTTACTTCTAGAAATCAATGAGCACGTAAAAATTGTTCAGCAACGATTGGGACATGTAAAAGCTGAAACAACCATCAATATATATTCACATGTTCGACCACAAGTTCACAAAGATTCTGCTCAACGTTTCTCTAGTTTCTTTGATGAAAAATAAAACGACAATGCGAGTCAAACTCACATTGTCGTTTTGGAAAGATATCTCTTTATTAAGTTTTTATCGGCAATACTATAAAGACGTCACTGTTTCGTCACTGAAAACATACTGTTTAAAAGAGATAACCTATAAAACTGTTGCTGTAATTAAGCTTCCTAGCGGACTTGAACCGCTGACCCCCACCTTACCATGGTGGTGCTCTACCGACTGAGCTAAGGAAGCAAATGGCTCCACAGGCAGGATTCGAACCTGCGACCGATCGGTTAACAGCCGATAGCTCTACCACTGAGCTACTGTGGAACAATATAAATATGTATACAAAAAAATTGCCTGGCAGCGTCCTACTCTCACGGGGCGAACCCAACTACCATCGGCGCTGAAGAGCTTAACTACTGTGTTCGGCATGGGAACAGGTGTGACCTCTTCGCTATTACCACCAGACAATTCAAAGATTCAATTGAATGAACCCTCAAAACTAGATAAGAAACTTCATGCTTTTACATCTCATGCGCTGCCAAGCACCGAAGTGCTTGGTCTTTGGCGTTGACTTACTAAGTTCTAGCTGCGTTGAGCTAGATCCAGCTCCAAAGGCCAGAAACTCCAGTATAAGCAATAGCCCTTCAAGAGAAAATTCCCCTTTACGGCCTCTTGCTTATCCTTACGTTTCTAAACGGCCTTTTCCGCTTTTCGTTTTTAGTTAAGTCCTCGATCGATTAGTATTCGTCAGCTGCACGTGTCACCACGCTTCCACCTCGAACCTATCTACCTCATCGTCTCTGAGGGATCTTACTCATTTAAAATGATGGGAAGTCTCATCTTGAGGGGGGCTTCATGCTTAGATGCTTTCAGCACTTATCCCTTCCGCACGTAGCTACCCAGCTATGCTCCTGGCGGAACAACTGGTGCACCAGCGGTGCGTCCATCCCGGTCCTCTCGTACTAAGGACAGCTCCTCTCAAACTTCCAACGCCCACGACGGATAGGGACCGAACTGTCTCACGACGTTCTGAACCCAGCTCGCGTACCGCTTTAATGGGCGAACAGCCCAACCCTTGGGACCGAC